>NZ_JCAQAV010000049.1:0-35637 GCF_059617925.1 Janthinobacterium sp. JF4
GCCAAGCTCTATAAACTTCTGCTAAAAATAGTGTTGCCAGGTCCGCTTTGGGGCGCAAGCGGAACTTCGCATGCGAAAAATCCGGCAGCGAGCCGTACCACATTTGAATGTGGCAAACCGGAGTTTTCGAAGAGTCGATAGCGGTCTGTGTCAGACCTGTTCGTCGGTGCACAGTGTGGCGGTAAGCTAGACCGCATCAGGCCGATTGTGCCGCCATCGCCAGCGAATCGGAGAGGATTTGCCACAGGGCCGCGTGGCGCTGCTGCAGCGCGGCGCCGCCCGCGTAGATCAGCTCCACGTGCAGGCTGTCGACGATGCCCAGGTAGGCTTGCGCATACAGGTCGACGCGCTGCGGCGCCAGGTTGGGCGCCATGCGGCCCAGGCTGGTCGCGTAGTGTTGCTGCAATTGCGCCAGCAAGGCTTCGTAGCCCGTGCCCACGTCCACGCGCAGGGGCGCGGGCGGCAAATACGCCGTGCGCAGCAAGAAGCGCAAATGGGCCGAGTCCGCATAGCGCTGCGCCATGCGGTCGCAGTACAGGGCACCGGCCAGCTGGCCGCCCGGCGATGCCAGCGCCGCTTCGTCGGCGAAGCAGGCATCCATGAAGGCTTGCTCTTCGGCCAGGGCGTCGGAAAAGACGTCGAGGAAGAGGGCATCCTTGCCGGCAAAATGCGAATACAGCGACGCCTTGCGCATGCCCGCCTGCGCGGCGATGTCGCTGAGGGACGAGCCATCATAGCCGTGTTCGGAAAAGTGCACGACGGCGACGGCACAGATGTTATCGGCCGAAGCCGAGCGTTTTTTCATCATTGGAGTGAGTGTGGGTGAGGCGTCAGTGCGCTCCCAGGCTGCTGGCATGGACCGGATGGACGCGCGCAGTGGCCAGGGTCAGCCATGATACCAGCAGGCCGGCCACGGTCAAGAACAGCAGCCAGGGCAGCGGTCCCCGTTCGGACAGGCTGGCCGCCAGCGGCGTGGCCGCCGACGACAAGGTCATCTGGATGGCGCCCAGCAAGGCCGCCGTGGAGCCGAGCGCGCGCTGCTGCGAACCCATGGCCATGGCCATCAGCGCCGCTTCCGCGATGCCCAGGCCAAACAGGGCCACGAACATGCCCGGCACGACGGCGGCGATGCCCGCTCCCGCCCCGACACCGAGCAGGGCCAGTCCCGCGCCGCCCAGCATGGCCACGCTGCCCGCCACGCTCAATCGCGCCACGCCGTACTTTTCCACCAGACGGCCGCTGGCCATCGCACCGAGCAGCACGGCCACGCCCGTGGCGCCGAACACCAGGCCGAAGCTGCCGGCAGACAGGCCGAAATTGCGCTGGTAGACGAGCGACGCCCCGCCGATATAGGCAAACAGGAAAAAGAAAGTGGCGGACAGGGCCAGCGCGGGCAGCAGGAAGGCGCGGTCCAGCGCAATGCGCGCATAGGTGCGGTGCATGCCTTGCGGCGAGACGCGGCAGGCGCGGGGCAAGGTTTCCGGCAGGAACAGCGCGCTATTGAGCAGGGTCAAGACGCCCAGCGCGGCCAGGGCCAGCATCACGGCGCGCCAGCCGTAGTGCGCGTCGAGCAAGCCGCCGACGGCGGGCGCCAGCACGGGCGCCAGGCCGACGATGGTCATCAGGAGGGCAAACAGTTGCGCCGCTTTGATCCCATCGGCCACGTCGCGCACCATGCTCATCACCACCACCAGGGTCAGCGCCGCGCCCAGGCCTTGCAAGGTGCGCGCCAGCAGCAGCGTGGTCAATTGATCCGCCTGCGCCGCCCACACGGCCGCGACGATGTAGACGGCGATGCCGGCCAGCAGCGGGCGGCGCCGGCCCAGCATGTCCGTCAGGGGCCCGCACAGCAGTTGCCCGCCGCCCAGGGCCAGCAGGAAAACGGTCAGGCTCAGCTGCACATTCGCATACGAGGTGTGCAGTTCGCGCGCCATGGCGGGCATCGAGGCCAGATACATGTCGATGCCGGCCGGACCGAGTACGGCCACCAGGGCCAGGGAGGCCGCCAGCCCGAGAGTGGCGGCGGGGAGAGTGGTTTGCTGCTGCATTGCGATTCCTTCATGTCATCAAAAAAACGGGGCATGGACGCCGCCGTGTTTTTTATTGTACACTGACTACCTACTGATAGGTAGCTAACTCGATACATGCAAAGGATGACAACGATGAGAGACGTGGCAATGACGGGTGCGCTGCATCCGCGAGGGGAGCTGGCATGACGGAAGTGGGAATTTCGCTCAGCGGCGTGGCCGTGGCCCTGCTGTTTGCCGCCTGGAGTTCGCACCGCGCCCGCTGCGAACGGCGCGATGTCGTGTTGCTGACGGTGCTGGGTACCGTGCTGGGCTTGCCAGGGGCGGTCTTGCTGGCGCTGTAACGCGGCGCATAAAAAAACGGCAGACCTTGCGGCCTGCCGTTCTGTGTTCCTCTTGCCCGGCTAGTCGGGCAGCAGGCGTTTACTCTTCTTCATAGGAACTGATAGGCGCGCAGCCGCAGAACAGGTTGCGGTCGCCGTACACGTTGTCGGCGCGGCCGACCGGTGGCCAGTATTTGCGCTGGCGCAGCGAAGCGACGGGGTAGGCCGCGATTTCACGGCTGTACTTGCGCTCCCAGTTGTCCGACATCAAGACCTGCGCCGTGTGCGGCGCATGTTTCAACGGGTTGTCGTCGTGGTCGAATTCACCGCTGGCGACCTTGGCGATTTCTGCGCGGATGGCGATCATGGCGTCGATGAAGCGGTCGATTTCCACTTTCGATTCGCTTTCCGTCGGCTCGATCATCAGCGTGCCCGGCACGGGGAAGCTCATGGTCGGCGCATGGAAACCGAAGTCCATCAAGCGCTTGGCCACGTCTTCGTTGCTGATGCCGGTGGCGTCCGTGATCGGGCGCAGGTCCAGGATGCACTCGTGCGCGACCAGGCCGTCGTGGCCCGAGTACAGCACCGGGTAGTGCGGCGCCAGGCGGCGCGCGATGTAGTTCGCCGCCAGAATCGCCGTCTCGGTCGCTGCCGTCAATCCTTCCGCGCCCATCATGGCGATGTACATCCACGAAATCGGCAGGATGCTGGCCGAGCCGAATGGCGCCGCGCTGACGGCTCCGATGCCCGCCACGTCACGTTGGTAGCCCGACGAACGCTGGTTCGGCAGGAACTTCGCCAGGTGGGCGCCCACGCCGATCGGGCCGACGCCCGGTCCGCCGCCGCCGTGCGGGATGCAGAAGGTCTTGTGCAGGTTCAGGTGCGACACGTCGCCGCCGAACGAGCCGGGAGCGGCCACGCCGACCAGCGCATTCATGTTGGCGCCGTCGATGTAGACCTGGCCGCCGTGCGCGTGGATGATCTCGCACAGTTCCTGGATGCCTTCTTCAAACACGCCGTGGGTGGATGGGTAGGTGACCATCACGCAGGCCAGGTTGGCGCTGTGCTTTTCCGCTTTCGCTTTCAGGTCGGCCAGGTCCACGTTGCCGTTGGCGTCGCAGCTGGTGACGACGACCTGCATGCCGACCATGTTGGCCGATGCGGGATTGGTGCCGTGCGCCGACGATGGAATCAAACAGATGTTGCGGTGGCCTTCGCCGCGCGACTCGTGATACGCCTTGATCACCAGCAGACCCGCGTATTCGCCCTGCGAGCCGGCGTTCGGCTGCAGCGAGACGGCCGCGTAGCCCGTCAGCGCGCACAGCATTTCTTCCAGCTGCGCGATCATTTCGCGGTAGCCGACCGTTTGCGCATCGGGCGCGAACGGGTGGATGTTCGAAAATTCTGGCCAGGTGACGGGAATCATTTCGCTCGTCGCGTTCAGCTTCATGGTGCACGAGCCGAGCGGGATCATGGTGCGATCCAGCGCCAGGTCCTTGTCGGCCAGGCTGCGCAGGTAGCGCAGCATTTCGTGTTCCGAATGGTAGCTGTTGAAGACGGGGTGGGTCAGATAGGCGCTCTCGCGCGCCAGCTGCGCCGGCAGGGCGCTGGTGACGCCAGCTTCCACGCTGTCCAGGTCCGGCGCGGCCGGCGCATTGACCAGGCCGTGCGCGAACACTTTCCACAGCAGCGCGATATCGTCGCGCGTGGTGGTTTCGTCGAGCGACACGCCGACATGGGTGTTGTCGATCTTGCGCAGGTTGACGCCGTGGTGCATGGCCGTCGCGTGCAGTTGCGCCGCATCGGCGACGTTGATGGTCAATGTGTCGAAGTAGGTCGCGTTGACGACGCCATAGCCGAGGGTTTTCAGGTTGGCGGCCAGCACGCCTGTAAAGCGGTGCACGCGCCGGGCGATCTGCAGCAGGCCGGCAGGGCCGTGGTAGACGGCGTACATCGAGGCCATCACGGCCAGCAGCACTTGCGCCGTGCAGATGTTCGAGGTTGCTTTTTCGCGGCGGATATGCTGTTCGCGCGTTTGCAGGGCCAGACGATAGGCCTTGTTGCCTTGCGCATCGACGGTCACGCCCACCAGGCGGCCCGACATATTGCGCTTGAATTCATCGCGCGTGGACAAATACCCTGCGTGCGGGCCGCCGAAACCGAGCGGCACGCCGAAGCGCTGGCTGTTGCCGACGACGACATCGGCGCCCCATTCGCCAGGAGGCGTGAGCATGGTCAGGGCCAGCAGGTCGGCCGCGACGATGACCATGGCGCCGTTCGCATGCAGTTTTTCCACGCCGGCGCGGTAGTCGCGGACTAAGCCGTTCACGCCAGGGTATTGCAGCAGCACGCCGAAGCAGGCGTCCAGCGACTCGATTTCAGCAGGGTCGAAGGTG
The DNA here is from genome assembly GCF_059617925.1 of Janthinobacterium sp. JF4. Classification (NCBI taxonomy): domain Bacteria; kingdom Pseudomonadati; phylum Pseudomonadota; class Betaproteobacteria; order Burkholderiales; family Oxalobacteraceae; genus Janthinobacterium; species Janthinobacterium sp. JF4. The sequence continues at coordinate 4,747 of NZ_JCAQAV010000049.1, forward strand.
CGCACCTCGATGCCGATCGGCTGGGCGCGCGTCTGCACCACTTCCAGTGTTTGCGGCAGCACGTCATTGGCCACGTACAGCACGTTCGACTTCGACTTGCCCACGCGCTGGATCAGGGTCATCGCCTCGGCGGCGGCCGTGCCTTCGTCCAGCATCGAGGCGTTCGAGATGCCCATGCCGGTCAGGTCGGTGATCACTTGCTGGAAATTCAGAATCGCTTCCAGGCGGCCTTGCGAAATCTCTGGCTGGTAAGGCGTGTAGGCCGTGTACCAGGCAGGATTTTCAAAGATGTTGCGCAACACGACGCCTGGCGTAAACGTGTTGTAGTAGCCCTGGCCGATCAGGGATTTCAATACCTGGTTCTTGCCGGCGATGGCTTTCAGGCGCGACAAGGCTTCCTGTTCCGGCATCGGCTGCGAGTAGGCGCCCAGGGGCAGGGCACCCTTGTTGCGGATGTTGGCCGGCACCAGGGCGTCGATCAGCGCGGCGCGCGATGGATAGCCGAGGGTCGCCAGCATGGCTTGCTGTTCGGTGGCGGAAGGGCCGATGTGGCGGGCGATGAAGGCATCGCGTGCTTCGAGTTGGGTCAGGCTGGTGCGGGTCATGATATAGAGGCCAAAAAAGACTGAAAAACCGGGATGCGGCGCGTGCGCGCAGCGCAGAAAAAATGCAAACGGGCCGCAAACGCGGCCCGTGAGTCAAACGCGATTACGCGCTGGTGGTGGCGCCATAGGCGGCAGCGTCGAGCAAGCCGTCCAGGGCCGACACGTCGGCTGGCTTGATCTTGAACAGCCAGTTGGCGTAGGCGTCGGCGTTGATCGACTCTGGCGAGTTGACCACGTCGTCGTTGACGGCCACGACTTCGCCGGCGATCGGCGCGTAGATGTCGCTCGCTGCCTTGACCGATTCCACCACGGCGGCGTCGTCGCCGGCGCCATAGGTGTTGCCCACGCTTGGCAGTTCGACGAAGACGATGTCGCCCAGGGCATCCTGCGCGTATTCGGTGATGCCGACGGTGATCGTGCCGTCTGCTTCAAGGCGTACCCATTCGTGGGATGCGGTGTACTTCAGGTCTGCAGGAATGTTCATGTGTGGCTCCAGATGGTAAGTGTTCGTGATTGATGATGGTTGTACGGTCTTGCGGGCGGCGGCTCTCTATTGCTAATCGCTTACGCAGCCAGGATTTTACCGTTACGCACGAAAGGCAGCTTGACGACGGAAGCGGCCAGTTGCTTGCCGCGGATTTCCACGTGTACGGTGTCGCCTACAGCTACGCCGTTGGGCACGCGCGCCAGGGCAATCGCTTCCTGCATCGTCGGGCTGAAGGTGCCGCTGGTGATTTCGCCTGTGGCCTCATTGCCGGCGATGATGACTTTTTGATGGGCGCGCAGCACGCCGCCTTTTTCGCGCAGGATCAGGCCGACGAATTGCGCGTTCTGGCCTTTGGCCAGCAGGGCCGCCTTGCCGATGAAGTCGCGCTCGCTGACCAGGTCGATGGTCCATGCCAGGCCCGCGTCGAGCGGGTTGACGCTTTCATCCATATCCTGGCCGTACAGATTCATGCCCGCTTCCAGGCGCAGGGTGTCGCGCGCGCCGAGACCGGCCGGCTTGACGCCGGCGGCGATCAATGCGTTCCACAGCGCTTCCACCTGGGTCGCGGCCACGCCGATTTCAAAGCCGTCTTCACCCGTGTAGCCGGTGCGCGCCAGCATGACTTCGCCGAAAGCCGTGTCCTTGACGATGACGACGTTGAACGGCTTGATGGCTTCGGACGCCGCTTGCGTCTCTGGCAGCACTTGCCATACCCTGGCGCGCGCGTTCGGGCCTTGCACGGCCACCAGGGCCATCGGGTTGTTGGCATTGCGGCGTTCGGTGATCGTCAGGCCGCTGTTGGTGGCTGTATTTTGCTGCTGCATCCAAGCCACGTCTTTTTCCGCCGTGCCCGCGTTGACGACCAGGCGGAACCAGTTTTCATTGAAGAAGTAGACGATCAGGTCATCGATGACGGTACCTTCGGCATTGAGCATGCACGAGTACAGCGCCTTGCCCGATACTTGCAGCTTGTCAACGTTGTTGGCCAGCAAGCCGCGCAGGAAGGCGCGTACGTCCGGGCCTTCGATATCGACCACGCACATATGGGACACGTCGAACATGCCGGCGTCGTTGCGCACGGCGTTGTGTTCTTCGATTTGCGAGCCGTAGTTGACAGGCATGTCCCAGCCGCCGAAATCGACCATGCGGGCGCCGAGGGCACGGTGGGCGTTATTGAGTGGGGTCGCTTTGAGCGTCATGGATTCCTCGGGACGAAGGTAAAGGGGGAAGTTAACAGAACACACGGAGCCAAACACGGCTTTCCGGCGTGATCACTGACCCCCCTGTCCTTTGTACCTGAGAGATTACGGGGGCTTGCCCCGTGCGCCCCTTCGGTGGGCCGCCGGCAATAGCCGCGGCCGCTCTCCAGAGTTGAGCTAAAGATGTCGCAAAAGCAACAGCTTCAGTCCGCCTGATCGGTCCTTTTGCCTGAGAGTTTTTGGGTAGTGCCCCTTCGGCGGCAACGCTGGGTTGCCCTCTCCCGATCAAGTGGGAGGAATATATGTCAGCAGGGTGTTTCTGTCAATCTGTAAAGACGTTGCCAAATTGCCGCAAACGCCCCGGTTTGCGGGGCTGGGAGGGGCGCTGGCCCGGTGCAAAAGGGCGCCCGGCCGCACGGGAATGCGCTATGATGAAATCCTGGCTTTCTTGCGGGTGCCTGCCATGAACACTACACAAAGCGAGACGCAAAACAACACCGAGCAGCACGGTTACTTTACCCTCTCGGGCGATGTCAACAGCGACATGGTGCGGCGCGTCTTCAACGCCGTGGCCGACATCACGGAAGACAAGCTCACCACCGCGCATATTTTGATCCAGTCCAACGGCGGCTATGTCAGCGATGGCATCTGTCTGTACAACTTCCTCAGCAAGTTGCCGCTCGACATCATCACCTATAACGCGGGCGCCGTGGCCTCCATCGCCGTCACCCTGTTTCTGTCGGGACGCCACCGCCATGCGAGCGACACGGCCCGTTTCATGGTGCACAAGTCGCATGCGACAGCCTCGCCCGGTTCGCGCCCCGATGCGCTGAGCATCATCGTCGAGGGCTTGCGCGCCGACGACATGCGCACCGAGCGCATCCTGCGCGGCCACGTCAGCCTGACGGAAGAGCAATGGCAGGTGCATGCGTATTCCGACCTGCACCTGACGGCCGACCAGGCGCTGGAAGTGGGCATGATCGAGTCGATCCGCGACTTCGCGCCACCGAGGGGCAAGCGCCTGACGAATATCTGACGCTCCGGGGCTGGCCAGGCGGATGGTTTTGGCGTGGAAATTTTGTAATCGAATGTAATTCTTCGCTGCAGCACAGCAAATGCCGCGCGGAACAGGGCTGAGTCATGGCATAGTGCAAGCTGATCATGAAATAAGCGCGTGTACGATGACTTGGTGGAATGGGATTTCTTTTGCGGCCGATATGTCCGTCATGGGGCCGGCTGGCGTGGCGATTGCCCTGTGGCTGCTCGTCTCGCGCCAGTGGCGCCTGGTGCTCAGCTGGAGCCTGTGGTATGGCGGCGGCCTGGCCCTCGTGGTGTTGTCGAAGCTGGCCTTCATGAGCTGGGGCGTGGGCAGCAGCGCGCTCGATTTTACGGGTTTCAGCGGCCACGCCATGCGCGCCGGCGCCGTGTTTCCCGTGCTGATGTATGTGCTGCTGCAGCGGGCCGCGCCGCGCTGGCGCCATGCCGGCGTGCTCGTCGGCGTGGCCTTTGCCGTGCTGGTGGCCATATCGCGCGTGGTCGTGCATGCGCACAGCGTGTCGGAAGCCGTCAGCGGCTGCGTGCTGGGCCTGGCGCTGGCGCTGGGCTTCATGTGGAATGCCCGTGGCGTCGTCAATTTCGCCGTCAGCCATGCGCTGGCGCTGGCCAGCCTGGTGCTGATGGTCGTGCTCAGTTTCAAGGCGGAACCCATGCCGACCGAACAATGGCTGCAAAAACTGGCCCTGGCGCTGTCCGGCCATGAGCGCGTTTTTTCCCGCGAAGACTGGAAACTGGCGCAAGATGGCCGCCCAGCCCGTTAAGATGGCGCTGGCCGGCACTTGATGCTGCTGTTTTTTGGCCAGAAAAGCAGCAGGAAATGGTATGATGAACCACTTTTTGCGGTGAGCGGCCAGACCGCCGTCGCAATGGCGCATCTGAACTGAATATGAACCGGGTTCGCCGATCTCAACCGCCAGCATAGGCCAGGAACTCTAAAACACGTGCGTCTCTCTTCCATCAAGTTGTCGGGATTTAAGTCTTTCGTCGATCCCACCAATTTCCAGGTGCCAGGCCAGCTCGTGGGCGTGGTCGGGCCGAATGGCTGCGGCAAGTCGAACATCATCGATGCCGTGCGCTGGGTGCTGGGCGAATCGAAAGCGTCGGAACTGCGCGGCGAGTCGATGCAGGACGTCATTTTCAATGGCTCCACCCACCGCAAGCCCGCTGGCCGCGCTTCCGTGGAGCTGGTGTTCGACAACAACGATGGCAAGGCCTCGGGCCAGTGGGGCCAGTACGCCGAGATCGCCGTCAAGCGCACCCTGACGCGCGACGGCACCTCTACCTATTACATCAATGGCCAGCCCGTGCGCCGGCGCGACATCCAGGATATCTTCCTCGGCACGGGCCTCGGTCCGCGCGCCTATGCCATCATCGGCCAGGGCATGATTTCGCGCATCATCGAATCGCGCCCCGAAGAATTGCGCGTCTTCCTCGAAGAAGCGGCCGGCGTGTCCAAATACAAGGAACGCCGCCGCGAGACGGAAAACCGCCTGCAGGATACGCGCGAGAATTTGCTGCGCGTGGAAGATATCTTGCGCGAACTCAATGCCAACCTGGAAAAGCTGGAAGCGCAGGCGGCCGTGGCCACCCGTTTCCACGCCTTGCAGGCGGACCAGGAAGAAAAGCAGAAACTGCTGTGGCTGCTGCGCAAGAACGAGGCGCACAACGAGCAGACGCGCTATTTCCGCGAAGTGGAACAGGCGCAGACGGACCTGGAAGAGCAGACAGCCAAGCTGCGCAACGTGGAACTGACCCTGGAACAGATGCGCCAGGCGCACTTTGCCGTGGGCGACCGCCTGCATACGGCGCAAGGCCATCTGTACCAGACGAATGCGGAAATCGGCAGCCTGGAAGCGCAGATCAAGTTCGTCATCGAATCGCGCGCGCGCCTGCAGGCGCAGCTGGCGACCCTGACGGCCCAGCGCGACCAGTGGACGCAACAGGGCGGCGCCTACCAGGAACAGATCGAAGAGGCGGAATTCCACCTCGAGGAACTGGCTGCCAAGGTGGAACAATCGCAAATGATGGCGGAACAGAAGGGCGAGCAATTGCCCGAGCTGGACGCCGCCTGGCGCGCCGCACAGAACAAGAGCACGGAATCGCGCGCCCGCATCATGCAAGCCCAGCAGCAGCTGGAACTGGAGTCGGCGCACCAGCGCAACGCCTCGAATATCCTGGCCAGCCTGTTGACGCGCCGCGAGCGCCTGCAGCAAGAAAAGAACAGCCTCAGTTTGCCCGACAGCAGCCACCTGGAAAACCTGAAACTGCAGCTGGAAGAAAAGCAGCAGGCGCTGGAAGAGCAGGGTTTCTACCTGGAAGAAGCGCTGGAGCAACAGCCCAAGCTGGAGCAGGAGCGAGCCGAAGCACAGGCGCAGGTGAATGCCGAAACAGCCGCCAACGCCCAGCTGGAAGCGCGTCTTTCCGCTTTGAAACAATTGCAGGAACGGGTGCAGACGCAGGGCAAGGTGCAGCCGTGGCTGAAAAAGCACGAGCTCGACACCTTGCCGCGCCTGTGGCAAAAGCTGCAGATCGAAGCGGGCTGGGAAGCGGCCATGGAATCGATCCTGCGCGAGCGCACGTCGGCCCTGCAACTGTCGAATATCGACTGGGCCAAGGCCTTCTTTGCCGACGCGCCACCGGCCAAGCTGGCCCTGTACGCGCCGTCCACCTTGGCGCCGCTGCCGCAGCCGGAAGTGGCTGGCCTGAAGCCGTTTTTGAACTTGCTCAAACTCAATGATCCGGGCTTGCGCGGCTTGCTGCAGGACTGGCTGTACCACGCCTACGCCGTGGAAGACGCGGCCGAGGCGCTGGCCGAGCGCAGCAAGTTGCCGCCGGGCGGCTATTTCGTCACGCGGCTTGGTCATGTGGTCACGGCCACCAGCGTGCGCTTCTATGCGGCCGATTCGGAGCAGGAAGGCATGCTGGGCCGACAGCAGGAAATCGAGAATATCGGCAAGCAGTTGCGCGCCCAGCAATTGCTGGCCGAAGAGGCGCGCGCCCGTTCCGTGCGGGCCGACGCGGCCGTGGCGAATTTGACGCGCAACCTGTCCGACTTGCGCCTGCGCATACAGCAGCTGACATCGTCCGTGCATACTCTGCAACTGGACGTGGTGAAACTGTCGGAAGTGGAAGCGCGCTTCAACCAGCGCAGCACGCAGATCGGCGCCGATCTGGCCGAAATCGCCGCGCAGGAAGCGGAGCAGATGCAGACCAAGCTGGAATCGGAAGAAAAATTCGAACAGCTGGATATGGAACTGGGCAACTTGCAGGAAGCGCACGAAGACGGCCACACGGATTTCCTGCAGAAGGAACAACGTCTGGCCGAAGCGCGCGAAGCCTTGCGCGACCTGGAGCGAAACGCCAAGGATACGGAATACGCGGAAAAAGCCCACCGCGCGAAGATCGAGGAATTGCGCCGCAACATCGCCACGGCCAGTACGCAGGCCCAGCAAGTGACGGCCAGCCTGCAGGCGGGCGAACTGGAACTGGCCAACCTGGAAAGCGGCGCGGCCGCCGACGGCTTGCAGGACTTGCTCGAGCGCCGCACCACGCAGGAGCGGGCGCTGGCAGACGCGCGCCATGAACTGGACCAGATCACGCAGCAGCTGCGCCTGTCCGAAGATGCGCGCACGCAATCGGAACGCAGCCTGCAGCCGCAGCGCGACAAGATCATGGAAATGCAGCTCAAGGAACAGGCCGCGCGCCTGAACCAGGAGCAATTCGCCCAGCAATTGCTGGAATCGGGCGCCGACGAGGCTGTCTTGAGCGAAAAGTTGCATCCGGACATGCGTCCATCGTATCTGCAGGGCGAAGTGACGCGCCTGACGAACGCCATCACGGCCCTGGGCGCCGTCAATCTGGCCGCGCTGGACGAACTGGCGCAGGCCTCCGAGCGCAAGAATTTCCTCGACGCCCAGAATGCCGACCTGACGGAAGCGATCAACACGCTGGAAGACGCGATCCACAAGATCGACAAGGAAACGCGCGACTTGCTGCAAGACACGTTCGACAAGGTCAACCATCACTTTTCCGAGCTGTTCCCCATCCTGTTTGGCGGGGGGCAGGCCAAGCTGACCATGACGGGCGACGAGATTCTCGATTCCGGTGTACAAGTCATGGCGCAGCCTCCCGGCAAGAAAAATGCCACCATCCACCTGTTATCCGGTGGAGAGAAGGCGCTGACCGCGACCGCATTGGTGTTTTCCATGTTCCGCCTGAACCCGGCGCCGTTCTGTCTGCTCGACGAAGTCGATGCACCGCTGGACGATTCGAACACGGAACGCTTCTGCCGCATGGTCAAGCGCATGTCCGACCAGACCCAATTCCTTTTCATTTCGCATAACAAGATTGCGATGGAAATGGCCCATCAATTGATCGGTGTGACGATGCAGGAGCAGGGCGTATCGCGCATCGTGGCGGTGGACATGGAGTCCGCCGCAAATTTTGCAACCGAGGCACAAGCAGCATGACAGACCTTCAAATTACCTTGTTCGGCGCCGGCGGCGTCTTTATCGTCGGCGTTTTTTCGTACAACAAATGGCAGGAATACAAGGCCAAGAAAAGCGTGGAACGGGCCTTCTCCACTGACCACGACGACGTGCTGATGCGCGAGGGCGACGCCCCTGCAGTGGAGGCCCAGGAGCCCGTGCTGCGGCAGGAGCCGCGCTTCGATGCGGCACCTGCCGCCAAGGCCGAACCGTCGTTCGGCGCGCCGCCAGCGGCCGCGGTGCCGGACGCGCCCGTGCATGCGGAACCTTCATTGGGTGATGCCGCTGTGGAAACGGCCCCTGCCGCGCCAGTGCAGCAGGAAGTCAGCGCCGCCAGCGAGCAGGCGACCAGCCTGGTCGACCCGCTGATCGATTGCCTGCTGCCCCTGTCGCTGGAAGCGCCCGTGCGCGGCGACAAGATCCTGCCCGTGCTGCAAACCCTGCGCCTGGTGGGCAACAAACCCGTGCACTTCATCGGCTTGCACGTGAATGGCGACTGGGAACCGATCACGCATGGCGGTGTCTATACCAAGATGCAGGGCGGCGTGCAGCTGGCCAGCCGCAGCACGGCCCTGAATGAACTCGAATACTCGGAACTGGTCACGCGCCTGCGCGGCGTGGCCGACGAGATCGGCGCCGAGCCGGAAGTGCCCGACATGATGGAAGTGATGGCCGAAGCGCGCAATCTGCACCGCTTCGTGGCCGGCCACGATGCCCAGCTGGGCGTGAACCTGCATTCGAATGGCGCGCCATGGGCCATTTCCACCTTGCTGTTCGCGCTGGAAAAGCAGGGCTTCGACGTGCGTCCGGACGGCCGTTTCGTCATGCCGGATGGCGACGGCAGCCATCTGTTCTCGCTGTCGACGAATGTTACCCTGGCCGAAGAAACGACGCCCCGCCTGACCTTGCTGCTGGACGTGCCTTGCGTGGCGCCGGCGCGCGACGGTTTCGGCGCCATGGTCGCTTGCGCCAAGGCACTGGTGGGCCGCCTGGACGCGACCATCGTCGACGATTACAACCAGGCCCTGTCGGATGCGGCGCTGGCCGAGATCGCCGGTCAGGTGCAAGAGTTTTACCAGGAAATGGACGCGGCCGACATTCCGGCCGGTTCCACCCGCGCCCTGCGTTTATTTAGCTGAAGAATCCCGCAACAATGACCGATCCGATCAACCAGGACGCGACTGCACGCGTCCTGGCACTCACTGCCGAACTCAATCGGCATCTGCACGCCTACCACGTGCTCGACAATCCCACGATTCCCGACGCCGAGTACGACAAGCTGTTTGCCGAACTGCAGGCGCTGGAAGCGGCCCATCCGGAGTTGCGCGCACCCGATTCGCCCACCCTGCGCGTGGGCGCGGCGCCCTTGCCGCAGTTCGAGCAAGTCACGCACACGGTGCCGATGTTGTCGCTGAATAATGGTTTCTCCGATGACGATATCGTCAATTTCGACCGCCGCGTGCGCGAAGGCCTGGACCTTGACACTGCGGAAGTCGACTACGCGGCCGAAGTGAAATTCGACGGCCTGGCCATCAACCTGCGCTATGAAAACGGCCTGTTCGTGCAGGCGGCCACGCGCGGCGACGGCGCCACGGGCGAAGACGTGACGGCGAATATCCGCACCATTTCCGGCATCCCTTTGCGCCTGCATGGCGACAGGATTCCTGTCGTGCTCGACGTGCGCGGCGAAGTGATGATGTTCAAGGCCGATTTTGCCCGCCTGAACGAACGCCAGCGCGAAGCGGGGCAGAAGGAATTCGCCAACCCACGCAATGCGGCCGCCGGCAGCCTGCGCCAGCTCGATTCGCGCATCACGGCGCAGCGCAAGCTGCGTTTCTATGCCTACGGTATCGGCGCCCTCGATGGCGCCGCCATGCCGGTGTCGCATTCGGCCTTGCTGGACTGGTACGAGACCCTGGGCATCCCCGTGTCGAAGGAACGCCAGGTGGTGCAGGGCGCCCGGGGCTTGCTGGCATACTACGCCGATATCGGCGCGCGCCGCCCCGCCTTGCCGTATGAAATTGATGGCGTCGTCTACAAGGTGAACGCGACGCAAGACCAGCAGGAGCTGGGTTTTGTGTCGCGCGCGCCGCGTTTTGCGCTGGCGCACAAATTTCCCGCCGAAGAAGCGCTGACGCAGGTGCTGGGTATCGATATCCAGGTCGGCCGCACGGGCGCCATGACGCCCGTGGCGCGCCTGGCGCCCGTCTCCGTGGGCGGCGTGACGGTGACCAACGCCACCTTGCACAATGAGGATGAAGTACTGCGCAAGGATGTGCGCGTGGGCGATACCGTCGTCGTGCGCCGCGCCGGCGACGTGATTCCCGAAGTGCTGTCCGTGGTGCTGGACCGGCGGCCGGAACCGGCGCCGCCGCCGTTCAAGATGCTGGAGCGCTGTCCCGTCTGCGATTCCCACGTGGTGCGCGAAGAGGGTGAGGCGATTGCCCGCTGCTCGGGCGGCCTTTTCTGCTCGGCGCAGCGCAAGGAAGCGTTCCGCCATTTTGCGGGCCGCCGCATGATGGATATCGAAGGCCTGGGGGAACGTTATATCGATACCCTGGTCGAACTCGAATATGTGCATGGCTTGGCCGACCTGTACGGCCTGACCCTGGAAAAATTGCTGGAAATGAAGCTGCGTGCCGACGAGCGCGACGGTTCGACGCCAGAAACAGTGCAACAAGGCAAGATTCCCACCAAGTGGGCGGAAAACTTGCTGACCGGCATCGAGGCGAGCAAGCGCCCGCCGCTCGAACGTTTCCTGTTCGCGCTGGGCATCCGCCATGTGGGAGAGTCGACGGCGAAGACCCTGGCCGAGTGGCTGGGCAGCCTGGCGTACGTGCGCAAAGCGCCAGCGGCTTTGCTGCGCGTGCTGCCCGACATCGGCGGCACCGTGGCCGAGTCGATTGCCGATTTCTTTGCCGAGGAAAAGAACCAGCAGGCGCTGCAGGCATTGCTGGATGCTGGCGTCACGCCGCTAGGCGAACACGCGCCCAGCGCCAAGCTGCGCCTGCAACTGGAGCAAACCACGCTGCTGGCGGCCATCGGCATCCCGAAGCTGACGGAACCGCGCGCCAAGCAGTTGGTGGAGCGGGGCGTGACCCTGGCCAGCCTGGCCGCCCAGGGCGCCAGCTTCCACGCCGGCTTGCCGGCCGCCGTGGCCGAAGCGCTGGCGCAATGGCTGGCCGATGAGGGCAATCTCAAGCTGCTTGCTCAACTGGACGCCTTGCGAAATGAATTACTGTCACAATTGCCTGAAATGCCAGCCGCTGGCGGCAAGCTGGACGGCAAGACTTTCGTCCTGACGGGCACCTTGCCCAACATGAGCCGCGACGAGGCCGCGGAGCTGATCGAGGCGGCCTGCGGCAAGGTCAGCGGTTCCGTGTCGAAGAAAACCGCTTATGTCGTGGCCGGTTCGGACGCCGGCAGCAAGCTGGCCAAGGCCCAGGAATTGGGCGTTGCCATCCTCGACGAGGCCGGTTTGCTGGCCTTGCTCGCGCAAGACTAATCATTAAAATATTACAGAAGACCTATGAAAAAAATCAGAAAAGCAGTCTTTCCCGTCGCCGGCCTGGGCAGCCGTTTCTTGCCAGCGACCAAGGCGCAACCGAAGGAAATGCTGCCCATCGTCGACAAGCCGCTGATCCAGTACGCGGTGGAAGAAGCCGTAGCGGCGGGCATCACGGAAATGATCTTCATCACGGGGCGCAACAAGCGCGCCATCGAAGACCATTTTGATACGGCTTACGAGCTCGAGTCGGAACTGGAAGCAGCCGGCAAGCGCCAGTTGCTCGAGATGGTGCAAAACGTCATTCCCAAGCACATCAACTGCATCTACATCCGCCAGTCGGCGCCGCTGGGCCTGGGGCACGCCGTGCTGTGCGCCCGTCCCGTGATCGGCGACGAACCGTTTGCAGTGCTGCTGGCCGACGACTTCATGGATGTGGAGGAGGGCGTGCGCCCCGTGCTGGCACAGATGACTGATGTCTTCCAGTACGAGAATTGCTCGCTGCTGGCGGTGCAGGATGTGCCGCGCGCGGAAACCAAGCAGTACGGTATCGTGTCGGCAAAGAATTATCAGCCCGACCTGGAGCTGGTTTCGGCCATCGTGGAAAAGCCGGCGCCGGAAGAGGCGCCATCGACCCTGGCCGTGGTCGGCCGTTATGTGCTGACCAGCCGCATCTTTAACCACCTGGCAAATATCGGCGCGGGTGCCGGCGGCGAAATCCAGTTGACGGACGGCATCGCCGCCCTGATGCGCGAAGAGCGCGTGCTGGCTTACCGCTACCAGGGCCAGCGTTATGATTGCGGCTCCAAGCTTGGTTACCTGAAGGCAACGACAGCGATGGGCATGAAGCATCCTGAAACGGGCGCGGCCTTCCGCGCTTATCTGCAAGAACTGCAATCGGCACTGGATGCAAAATGACGGTACGTGAAATCCTCAAGATGGGCGATCCGCGCCTGCTGCGCATGGCCGAGCCCGTACGTGAATTCGATACGCCCGAATTGCATGCCTTGATCGCCGACATGTTCGACACCATGCATGCCGCCAATGGCGCGGGGCTGGCGGCGCCACAGATCGGCGTCAACCTGCAAGTGGTGATCTATGGCTTCAAGCAGAATTTGCGCTATCCCGATGCGCCGCAAGTGCCGGAAACCGTGCTGATCAACCCAGTGCTGACGCCTTTGTCGGAACGCAAGGAAGAGGGTTTCGAAGGCTGCTTGTCCGTGCCCGGCCTGCGCGGCAGCGTGCCGCGCTGGAGCGAGCTGCACTACGAAGGCGTGGACCAGTTCGGCCAGCCCATCAGCCGCGACTGCGACGGCTTCCATGCTCGCGTGGTGCAGCATGAAGTCGACCATTTGCACGGCATTTTGTATCCGATGCGTATCGTCGACTTCACACAATTCGGCTATACGGAAGTCATGTTCCCGGATATCGACCCAAACGACGACTAGGCGCCGGATACCAGTCGATGATAAAGCAATGGCCGCGCAGCATGAGCTGGGCGGCCATTTCTTATGCCTGAAGCAAACCTGGCGAACTTAGCGCACCTTGCGGCTGCTGCCCAGGTTATCCAGCAGCATCTTCAATTCATCCTGCATGGCATCCGTCAGGTTCAGGAAGCGGCAGCCGATCTGCACTTGCTCGCCCAGCAGGAAGGAGCGGAAGGTGCGCGACAGGCGGATTTCCAGGTCGGCGATCATGACCTTGTTTGGCCCCAGCTCCAGGCGCACGCGCGACAGCTTGCGCCCCACGTACAGGCCGACCGTATCGCGCGGATGGGCGCGCATGCCGATGCCGCCGGCCGAGAAATCATACAGTTGCAATTCATATGGACGACCCTCGAGCACGAAGGCGGCCAGGTAGTACACGCCCAGCGGTGTTTCCAGGCGCGTCGATTCGCGCCGTTCCAGCACCAGGCAATGGCTGGGGAAGTTCGTCAGGTAGACGTTCGGTCGTTCGGGGTACGCCTGCCATTCGCCATTGATGGTAAATTGCAGCTTGGCGCTTTGCACCCATGACACAAACGTGGCGCCACCAGGCGGCAGGGTCGCGCCTTCATTGAGTTCCAGCACGAATTGCGGCAAGTCGTCGTCGACGGACAAAATGCGCGCCATGATGACGTCTTCGCCGCCCGTCGGGTAGATGGAGATGGCGTCGCCATTGTCAGCCAGGCTGCACAGGGTTTCGCCGATATCCCACGGATCGCTCATATGGTGCGGCTTGGTGCCGGGGGCCATCGGCTCGGCCACGTCAGCCAGGCTGGGCGCGCCTTTGCGCAGGGGATTGGGGATGGGATCGTTCACGACAGCGTATCTCTTTTGTTCTGATGGGGAATAGTGTATAGGTTTAAAGCAATATTTACTAAGTAAATCACAATAATTGTTTTTATATCACTATGTTCCTGTTGTAGTCTGGCATGCCGCCTTGACGTCGCCGCCTGAGAGTATGTTTAAAACTGCTCGTCCGCGCTCAGATAGCGCCATTGGCCCGTCGGCAAGTCGCCCAGCTTGACCTTGCCGATGCGCACGCGTTTGAGTCCCAGCACTTTCAGGCCGACGGCTTCGCACATGCGGCGTATCTGGCGTTTCTTGCCTTCGCGCAGGGTAAAGCTCAGCTGGTCTTCGTTCTGCCAGCGCACCTTGGCCGGCAGCAGCGGCTTGCCGTCGAGCCACAGGCCGTGGTTGAGCTTTTTCAGCTCGCTGTCGGGCAGCGTGCCGCCCTTGCTGTAGCTCACGCGCACCAGGTATTCCTTGTCGATATCGGTATCGTGGCCGATCAGCTGCTTGGCCACGCGGCCGTCCTGCGTCAGGACCAGCAAGCCGACGGAATCGATGTCCAGGCGGCCGGCCGCCACCAGGCTGCGCAGCTGCGTGGGGTGGAACTGTTCCGGGCTGCGGTCTTCCGCCCAGCGGTTTTCCGCCTTGATCAGGGCCACGGCTGGCGTGTAGCCGTCTTCGGCCTGGCCGCTGACATAGCCGACCGGTTTGTTGATCAGCACGGTGACCCGCTTCGATTGCTCGGCCGCCGCCTGGCGTTCCACGGTGACTTTCTGGCTGGGGTAGACCTTGCTGCCCAGCTCGGATACCACCTTGCCGTCCACACGGACCCAGCCGCGCGCGATCCACTCATCGGCTTCGCGGCGGGAGGACAGGCCCAGTTCGGACATGCGTTTGGACAAGCGTAATAATTCTTCGGTCATGTTGTTTCAGTTTCAGTAAGGGTAGGCGCTGCGCGGAAAGTCTAGACTTTCAACGCATCGAGTAAATCGGTTTCCAGCAATATCTGGTTGCGGGCATTGTTGAGCGCGGGACCGTCGACGAGGAAGACGTCTTCGACCCGCTCGCCCAGGGTCATGATCTTGGCCGTGTGCAAGTTGATGCGGTACTTGGTCAGCACGTTGGCGATCGCATACAGCAAGCCCGTGCGGTCGTTGGCCGCCACCGACAGCAAATAGTATTGGCCCTTTTCATCGGGCCGCAAATCCACGGTCGGCTGGAAGGGGAAGGTGCGCGACAGGCGCGACAGCCGTCCCTTGCCCGGCGGCGGCAGCGGCGTTTGCGACTGCAGCAGCTCGCCCAGTTCATGCTCGATCAGGCTGATGATGTCGCGGTAGCTCTTGGCGAAGTTCTGCTCGGTGACGAGGAAGGTGTCGAGCGCATAGCCATTTTTCGTCGTGTGGATCTTCGCGTCGAGGATGCTGAAATTCTTGCGGTCGAAATAGCTGCAGATGCGCGCGAACAGGTCGGGCTGGTCGGGAACGTACACGGCTACCTGCAAGCCTTCGCCGATGGGTGCCAGCCGGCATTTTACCACCGGCAACTTGCTGTCGAGCTTGTCATACAGCGAGCGCGTCTGCCAGGCGATGTCGGAGGCGTCGTGGCGCAGGAAGTACGCCACGTCCAGCTGCTGCCACAGTTTCAGATGGGCATCCGGCGGCAAGCCGTACAGGCGCAGCGTGGCCAGTGCTTCCTGCTGGCGGTTTTTCAGCTCGCGGTCGGCCGTGTGCGGCTCGCCGCCCAGCACGCGCAGGGTGATCTTGTACAGGTCTTCCAGCAGCTTGCCCTTCCAGGCGTTCCACACTTTCGGACTGGTGCCGCGGATGTCGGCCACCGTCAGCAGGTACAAACCCGTCAGGTGGCGCTCGTCCTTGACCACTTTCGCAAAGGCGGCAATGACGTCGGGATCGGACAGATCCTGCTTTTGCGCCACTTGCGACATGGTCAGGTGATTTTCCACCAGGAATGCCACCAGTTCCGTGTCTTCGTCCGACAGGCCGTGCTCCTGGCAGAACTGGGTGGCGTCGGCCACGCCCAGCTTGGAATGGTCGCCGCCGCGGCCCTTGGCGATGTCGTGGAACAGGGCCGCCACGTATAGCAGCCACGACTGCGAGAAATCGGCCATCAGCTGGCTGCAGAACGGATATTCGTGTGCGTGTTCGCTCATCGTGAAGCGGCGCATGTTGCGCACCACCATCAAAATGTGCTGGTCGACCGTGTACACGTGGAACAGGTCATGCTGCATCTGGCCCACGATGCGGCGGAAATTCGGCAGGTAGCGCCCCAGGATGCTCATTTCGTTCATGCGCCGCAGCGCATGGATGATGCCCACCGGGGCTTGCATGATGCGCAGGAAGAGGGCGCGGTTGACGGGATCCTGGCGGAAGGCGGCGTCGATCTTGAAGCGCGCGTGCCACAGGGCCCGCGTGGCGCGCGACGTCATGCCCTTCAGGGCCGGGCGCTCCGTCATCAGGACGAAGATTTCCAGCATGGCCGACGGGTATTGCTCGAACGTGTCGTCGGCGCTGATGTCGATCAGGCTGTTGACTTCATTGAAGCGCTCGTTGATGGGCACGGCCACGTCGTCTTGCGGGAACAATCGCGCTTCGATGTTTTGCAGCAAGATCGTGTTGAGCTGGGTCACCGTCTTGGCGGCCCAGTAGTAGCGCTGCATGAGGAATTCGCTGGCGCGGCGCATGTGCGGCCCGCTGCCCGTCGCTTGCAAGCCCAGCGATTCGGCGATCGCCGTCTGCACGTCGAACACGAGGCGGTCTTCGCGCCGTCCCGCATGCAGGTGCAGGCGCACGCGGATATCCTTGAAGGCGCGCTCCTTTTCCATCAGCTGGCGCGCTTCCGTCAGGGTGATCAGGCCGCCCGTGGCCAGGGTGCGCCACGAGTTCGCCAGGCCGGCCGCCTTGGCGACCCACAGGATCACCTGCAAGTCGCGCAAGCCGCCCGGGCTCTCCTTGCAATTCGGTTCCAGGCTGAAGGCCGTGTCTTCGTATTTGGCGTGTCTCTGGCGCATTTCCGCTGTTTTTGCCTGGAAAAACGCCTGCGGGTCCATGGCCGCGTCATAGCGCTGCTGCAATTGCGCGAACAGGTCCGCGTTGCCGCACACGAGACGCGCTTCGAGCAAGCTCGTTTGCACGGTGATGTCGGCCTTCGATTCGACCATGCATTCCTCGACCGTGCGGATGCTGTGGCCGATTTCCAGGCCCAGGTCCCACAGCAGCTGCACCAGTTCCTCGAGTTTTTCCTGTGTGGCCGCGTCCGGCGCCTGCTGCAGCAGGATCAGCAGGTCGACGTCGGAATACGGAAACAGTTCGCCGCGGCCATAGCCGCCCACGCCCACCAGGGCGGTGCCTGGCGGCAAGCCCGCTTCCTGCCAGGCGCGCGCCAGCACGCCGTCGACGCTGTGGCGCAGGCTGCGCAGCAGTTTTTCAGGCTTGCCGTCGGCCTGGAAGGCCGCAATGACGACCTGGCGGTCGGCTTTCAGTTGCTGTTTCAGCTGTTCCCGAACTTGCTTTTTCATCTGGGCCCTGGGTGGCGGTGCGTGGGATGGAGAATCAGGATTTGTTCAGGATCGAGGCCGGTGGCGGCGGCATGCCGGGGGAGACGGTCAGCACTTCATAGCCCGTTTCCGTGACCAGCACCGTGTGTTCCCATTGCGCCGACAGGCTGCGGTCCTTGGTTTTGATGGTCCAGCCATCGTTCATTTCGCGGATTTCGCGGCGGCCCGAGTTGATCATCGGTTCGACGGTGAAAATCATGCCCGCTTCCAGGCGCTCCAGGGTGCCAGGTTTGCCGTAATGCAGCACTTGTGGTTCTTCATGGAAGACCTTGCCGATGCCGTGGCCGCAGAATTCGCGCACCACGCTGTAACCGGCCTTTTCCGCGTGCTGCTGGATGGCGTGGCCGATATCGCCCAGGTGGGCGCCCGGCTTGATCTGGGCGATGCCCAGCCACATGCATTCATAGGTGATTTCCGACAGGCGCTTGGCCAGGATGGTCGGCGTGCCGACGAGGAACATGCGGCTGTTGTCGCCGTGGTAGCCATCCTTGATGACGGTGATGTCGAGGTTGACGGAGTCGCCGCTCTTGAGAACCTTGTCACCGGGAATGCCGTGGCAGATGACGTCGTTGACGGAGGTGCAGATGGCTTTCGGATACGGCGTGTAGCCGGGCGGGCAGTAGTTCAACGGGGCAGGGATGGTGCCTTGCACGTTGACCATGTATTCGTGGCACAGGCGGTCCAGTTCGCCGGTCGTGACGCCGACCTTGACGAAGGGGGTGATGTAGTCGAGTACTTCGGCGCCGAGCTTGCCGGCAACGCGCATGCCTTCGATGTCGGCGGCACTATTGATACGGATGGTGGACATGGTGTAATTCGCAATCTGCAAGAATTCAGGTGAGAAGCACAGACGTTTCCTGTTACATGGGGAAAAAGTCTGCAAATATGCCGAAATTATAAACGAGGCGCCCCGCATCCGCCGCCTCCATCCTATGGCAGGCAGGCGATTTTTGCGGGAAAGCCCATGGACGGCAAGCGTTGCACCAGTGTGGTGCGACGCTTGCCGTCACTGCGCGCCCGATTTGCGCCGTGGACTTGATGGAATGGGCATTTCGGTGTAGAATCCCGGGTTGCTTGAATTCTCTTTTGAGCAATGCAATAAATAGTGTCTTTAATTTATATAAACACGCGAATCCGGTCGACAAGGGTGCCTGTATGGTGACTGATCGGATTCCAGACCCAACCCTGGAGTTAATAATGTCCGTAACAATGCGCGAAATGCTGGAAGCCGGTGTCCACTTTGGTCACCAAACCCGTTTTTGGAATCCAAAAATGGCACCGTTCATCTTCGGCCATCGCAACAAGATCCACATCATCAACCTGGAAAAAACCATGGCGATGTACCAGGACGCAATGAAGCACGTGCGTCAACTGGCTGCAAACCGTGGCACCATCCTGATGGTTGGCACCAAGCGTCAAGCTCGCGAAATCATCGCTGCTGAAGCACAACGCGCCGGCGTGCCTTTCGTTGATCAACGTTGGTTGGGCGGCATGCTGACCAACTTCAAAACGATCAAAACCTCGATCAAGCGTCTGAAAGACATGGAAGTCATGGTGGAAGACGGTTCGATCGAGAAGCTGTCGAAAAAAGAAGCGCTGATGTTCTCCCGCGAAATGATCAAGCTGCAAAAATCGATCGGCGGCATCAAGGACATGGGCGGCATTCCTGACGCAATCTTCGTTGTGGACGTCGGCTACCACAAAGGTGCGATCACCGAAGCAGCCAAACTGGGTATCCCGGTCATCGGCGTTGTCGATACCAACCACTCCCCAGAAGGCGTGAACTTCGTGATCCCAGGTAACGATGACTCCTCGAAAGCCATCATGTTGTACGCTCGCGGTGTTGCTGATGCAATCATCGAAGGCCGTGCAGCTGCCGGTAACGAAGTTGTTGAAATGGTTAAAGCAGCCGCTGGCGACGAATTCGTCGAAGTGAACGAACAGGCTTAATGGCCACGCTATCGCAAGATAGCCGTTTGTAAGCACAGCAGTAAGGGAAAAGGGGTGGCAGCAGCTCCCCCTTTTTTTTAACAAAAAAACGATAGTGACCGCTGGCGAGGCATGCATGCCCGGCCGCGACTGTCGACTCACCGAATCAGGAGAAACACATGGCAGCGATTACAGCAGCGATGGTAGGCGAATTGCGCGGCAAGACCGACGCACCAATGATGGAATGCAAAAAAGCACTGACCGAAGCCGATGGCGACATGGCGCGTGCGGAAGAGATCCTGCGCGTCAAACTGGGCGGCAAGGCATCGAAAGCATCGGCACGCATCACCGCTGAAGGCGTTGTGGCAACCTACATCGCCAATGGCATAGGCGCTCTGGTCGAAGTGAACTCGGAAACCGACTTCGTTGCGAAAAACGACGATTTCCTGGCACTGGCCAACAATGCTGCCCGTCTGGTAGCAGAACATAACCCGGCTGACGTAGCTGCCCTGCTGGCCCTGCCACTCGATGGCAAGACCCTGGAAGAAGTACGCGCTGCCCTGATCGGCAAAATCGGCGAAAACATGACCATCCGCCGCTTCCAGCGTTTCGAAACCAGCAACAAGCTGGCGTCGTACCTGCACGGTTCGCGCATTGGCGTGATCGTCGAATTCGACGGCGCCGATGAGCAAGTTGGCAAAGACGTGGCCATGCACATCGCTGCCATGAAGCCAGTGTCGCTGTCGTCGAACGAAGTTCCTGCGGAACTGATCGAAAAAGAGCGTTCGGTTGCACAACTGAAAGCCGAAGAAGACGCAGCCAAAGCGGCCGCCGAAGGCAAGCCAGCGCAATCGCCGGAAATCCTGGCCAAGCGCCTGGAAGGTTCCGTACAGAAGTTCCTGAAAGAAGTTTCCCTGCTGAACCAAGCTTTCGTGAAAAACGACAAGCTGTCGGTTGAGCAAATGCTGAAGGCGGCTAACACCAGCGTCAAAGGTTTCGCCATGTACGTAGTGGGCGAGGGCATCGAGAAGAAGCAAGACGACTTCGCAGCAGAAGTCGCAGCACAGATGGCTGCCTCCCAGGGAGCGTAAGTAAAGCGGGCCGAGAGGCCCGTTTTTTTGGCCCGCCCGCACCTGTCGTGCCGGGCGGCGGCATGGGCAGCTTCCTCGCGCCTATCCGGCGCTGCAAGGCGCTGCGCCATGTCATACTCGAATAACCTCATTTATGGAGCCCCAGCTCATGTCAAAACCAGCCTACAAGCGCGTCCTCCTCAAGTTGTCCGGCGAAGCCCTGATGGGGGATGATCCCTACGGCATCAACCGCGCCACGATCGAGCGCATGGTGGCCGATGTGGCCGAGGTGGCGAAGTTGGGTGTGGAACTGGCAATCGTGATTGGCGGCGGCAATATCTTCCGCGGCGTCGCGCCTGGCGCGCAAGGCATGGACCGTGCCACCGCCGACTACATGGGCATGCTCGCCACGGTGATGAACGCCCTGGCCCTGGCCGATGCCATGCGCCACGTCGGCATTACCGCGCGCGTCATGTCGGCCATCGGCATCGAACAAGTTGTCGAGCCGTACGTCCGCCCGAAAGCCCTGCAATACCTGGAAGAAGGTAAAGTGGTCGTCTTCGCCGCCGGCACCGGCAATCCGTTCTTCACCACCGACACGGCAGCCGCCCTGCGCGGTTCCGAGATCAGCGCCGAGATCGTCCTGAAGGCCACCAAGGTCGACGGCGTCTACACGGCCGATCCGAAGAAGGATCCGAACGCCACCCTGTTCCACACGATTACGTTCGACGACGCCATCGCCAAGCACTTGCAGGTGATGGATGCCACCGCATTCGCCCTGTGCCGCGACCAGAAACTGCCAATTAAAGTGTTTTCGATCACCAAGCCAGGCGCGCTGATGCGCGTCATCATGGGCGAAGATGAAGGCACCCTGGTGCACGTATAAGGGAAGCGGAGCGCCGAGAAGCCGCCCATGGCTGCGTTGCAGCGCCTCGCCGTACATTAAGTACTGTCTTCGGCGCTGCGCCTTGCCCTGAACGGTTTTCGGCACTCCCGGCTGCGGTACCATTCAACCCGCAAGCGCAATAGAATATTCATTATTATCAAGACAAGGAGTAGGTAATGTCCTTAGCTGACGTTAAAAAGAACACCCAGGAACGCATGACGAAGTCGCTGGAAACACTGCGGGCCGATCTGGCCAAAGTGCGTACCGGCCGCGCCCATACGGGTATCCTGGACCACGTGATGGTCGATTACTACGGTTCGCCGACGGCGCTGACCCAGGTCGCCAACGTGACCCTGATCGATGCGCGCACCATCGGTGTGCAGCCGTATGAAAAGAAGATGGCCAATACCATCGAAAAAGCCATCCGCGACGCCGACCTGGGCCTGAACCCGTCGGCGCAGGGCGACCTGATCCGCGTGCCGACGCCGCCGCTGACGGAAGAGCGCCGCAAGGAAATGGTCAAGCTGGTCAAGAGCGAGGCGGAAGACGCGAAGATTGCCGTGCGTAACATTCGCCGCGATGCGAACGAGTCGCTGAAGAAGCTGGTCAAGGAAAAAGCCTGCTCCGAGGACGACGAGCGCCGCTCGTCGGAAGAAGTGCAGAAGCTGACGGACAAGTTTATTGCCGACATCGACAAGATGGTCGTCGACAAAGAAAAAGAAGTGCTGACGGTCTAGTCTTCAGTCCTTTTGACGCTGCCCGGAAAAGCATGGCTTTTCCGGGCAGTGCTATTTGGCGCATAATAGCTATCTTTTATTTTTGGTATTCGTGTTTTCATGATCTATTCGAGTTCGACAACGGCAGTACCTGAGGTGGGTGCGGTGCCGCGCCATGTGGCAATCATTATGGATGGCAATGGCCGCTGGGCAACCAAGCGCTTCCTGCCCCGCGTGGCTGGCCACGTCAAGGGCGCCGACGCCGTGCGCGGCATCGTCGAGACTTGCCTCGAACGCGGCGTCGAGTACCTGACCCTGTTTGCCTTCAGTTCGGAAAACTGGCGCCGCCCGGAAGAAGAGGTGTCGATGCTGATGCGCCTGTTCGTTACCATGCTGGAACGCGAAGTGGTCAAGATGCATGCCAACGATATCCGCCTGAAGGTGGTGGGCGACCTGTCGCGCTTCAATGAGCAGTTGCAGACCCTGATCGCCAATGCGGAGCGCAAGACGGCGAACAACACGCGCCTGACGGTGTCCATCTGCGCCAACTACGGCGGCCGCTGGGACATCATGCAGGCAGTCAACAAAATGACGGCCGAGGCAGCAGTCGCTGGCCAGAGCGCCGCGCACGCTTACACGGAAGAGCAACTGGCGCCGCACCTGGCCATGGCCTACGCGCCCGAGCCCGACCTGTTCATCCGCACGGGCGGCGAGCAGCGCATTTCCAATTTCCTCCTGTGGCAACTGGCGTACACTGAGTTGTTTTTCACCGAAACTTTCTGGCCCGACTTCAATGCCGAGTGCCTCGACGCGGCAATCGCGTCTTACCAGCAGCGCGAACGGCGCTTTGGCCGCACCAGCGCGCAATTAACTGAAAAGACAAACTGATGCTGAAAACACGGATTATCACCGCCCTGGTCTTGTTGGCGGTCTTGCTGCCGGTTCTGTATCTGAATTATTTCCCCGCCTTCGCCGTGATCGCCACGGCGTTCTTTGGCGCCGCCGTCTGGGAAAGCTTCCGCATTTTCAAAAATCGCCAGGCGCTCCTGATTGCCGCCGTCTGGACCGCCGCCTTCGCGTATACGTTTTTTGTCGGTAACGGCATGGCGCAGCTCAATTTCTGGTTCGCCCTGTGCGTGGCCATCTGGCTGATCCGCTTCGTGCCCTCGCTGGCGACGGGCTTGCCGCCCACCGAAGGCCTGGGCAACACCCTGCTCAGCCTGGTGTACCCGGTGACCATCGTCGGCTGCTTCGTCGCCATCATCGCCCTGTTCCTGCATAGCCCCCTGTACCTGCTGTCCGTCATGGCCCTCGTGTGGATCGCCGATATCGGCGCCTATTTCTCGGGCAAGGCTTTCGGCAAGCGCAAGCTGGCGCCAAGCATTTCCCCGGGTAAATCCTGGGAGGGCGCCATCGGCGGCGGCATCGCCGTGCTCGTCATTGCCGCCATCACCATCGTGGCCGCGCCATCGCTGCCGGTCCTGCAAGACACCTTCGCCGTGCAGCTGCAATTGCGCCGCGGCTGGGTGGTGGCCTTGCTGGTGCTGCTGCTGATCGTCGCCGCCAGCATCGTCGGCGACCTGTTCGAATCCCAATTGAAGCGCCGCGCCGGCATCAAGGACAGCAGCAAGCTGTTGCCTGGCCATGGCGGCGTACTCGACCGTATCGATGCGTTGATCCCGGTCCTGCCATTTGCCGCCCTCGTGGCCAGCTGGCTTTAAGGAAACTCATGCAATACATCACCATCCTTGGCGCGACCGGCTCGATCGGCGTGTCCACCCTGGACGTGCTCGCGCGTCATCCGGAGCAATACAGCGTGTATGCGCTGAGCGCGCGCAGCCGCGTGGCCGAACTGGCCGCCCAGTGCCTGCAATTCCGTCCCCAGCGCGCCGTCGTCGGCACGGCCGATGCCGCCCTTGAACTGACGCGCCTGTTGCGCGGGCAGGGCGTCGAGACGCAAGTCGAATACGGCGTGGAGGCCCTGTGCGCCATCGCCAGCGCGCCGCAAGTGACGGGCGTGATGGCGGCCATCGTCGGCGCGGCCGGCCTGGCGCCCACCCTGGCGGCGGCGCGTGCTGGCAAGAAAGTATTGCTGGCCAATAAAGAGGCGCTGGTCATGTCCGGCCAGCTGTTCATCGATGCCGTGCATGATAACGGCGCCGTGCTGCTGCCGATCGACAGCGAACACAACGCCATCTTCCAATGCATGCCGCACGCCCATGGCCGGGCGCCGGGCGCTGCAGGCGTGGCGAAAATCGTGCTGACGGCGTCGGGCGGCCCCTTCCTCACGCGCGCCGTCGAGACGCTCGACGCGGTCACGCCGGACCAGGCGTGCAAGCATCCGACCTGGGCCATGGGGCGCAAGATTTCCGTCGATTCGGCCACCATGATGAACAAGGGCCTGGAAGTGATCGAGGCGCACTGGCTGTTCGGCGCGCCTGCCGACCAGATCGAGGTGCTGATCCACCCGCAAAGCGTGATCCATTCGATGGTGTCGTATGTCGACGGTTCCGTGCTGGCCCAGCTGGGCAATCCGGACATGCGCACGCCGATTGCGCATGCGCTGGCGTATCCGCAGCGCATCGCTTCCGGCGTGGCCCAGCTGGATCTGGCGCAAGTGGCTACCCTGCAGTTTGAACGTCCCGACTTCCGCCGTTTCCCTTGTCTGGCGCTGGCCTTCGACGCCTTGCGCGCGGGCGGCACGGCGCCGGCCCTGCTGAACGCGGCCAATGAAGTGGCCGTGCAAGCCTTCCTCGACGAGCAGATCGGCTTCCGCCAGATCGACCGCGTCATCGCCCACGTGATCGAGACGGTGCCGCACGGCGCCGCGTCCAGCATCGAGGCCGTGATGGAGCAGGATCGCCTGGCCAGACTGGCCGCGCAAGCATACATCGCCCACAGGCTGGCAGCATGACCTTGATCACCACCTTGCTGGCGTTTATCGTTGCCCTCGGTTCACTGATTACCCTGCACGAACTGGGCCACTACCTGGTGGCGCGCTGGTGCGGCGTGAAAGTGCTGCGTTTCTCGATCGGCATGGGAAAAGTGGTGTATTCGCGCAAGTTTGGCAAGGACCAGACGGAATGGGCGATTTCCGCGCTGCCGCTGGGCGGCTATGTCAGCATGCTCGACAGCCGCGCGCAAGACCTCAGCGACTTGCCGGAAAGCGAATTGCGCCGCGAATTCACGCGCCAGAGCGTGTGGCGCCGCATCGCCATCGTGGCCGCCGGCCCGTTGGCCAATTTCCTCGTCGCCATCGTGCTGTACGCGGGCCTGTTCATGCACGGCATCGAAGAGCCGTCGAGCAAGCTTGGCCCCGTGGCCGAGCAGACAGCCGCGCATGCGGCAGGCTTGCGCAGCGGCGATACGGTTGAAACGGTGAATGGCAAGGCCGTGGCCAGCTGGTCCGAGCTGCGCTGGGAGCTGATCCAGGCCACCCTCGACAAGCAGCCGGCCCGCATCGAAGTGCGCCGGCCTGACCGCGGCCAGCAGGAGGCGACCTTGCCGACGGCCAGCTTGACGGAAACGGATCTGGAAGGCGATGTGCTGGGCAAGCTGGGCCTGACCCTGGCCCGTTCCGCGCCCACCCTGATGGAAATCAGGCCCGGTGGCGCCGCCGCGCGCGCCGGCCTGCAGAAAAACGACCAGATCCTGGCCATCGACGAGCAGCCCGTGCACGACGTGGCGGCCGTCATCGCCACCCTGAACCAGGCGCCGGGCCGGACCTTGCAATTGCAACTCTTGCGCCAGGGCCAGGACTTGACCCTGTCCATTACGCCGGACGCCGTGCCGGGCGCCGGGGCCGAGGGAGCTGTAACAGTTGGTAAGATACAGGCAAAGCTGGGGCAGGTGCCGGATATGATCACCGTGGCATCCGGACCGTTCGCCGCCGTGGGCAAGGCGTCCGCCAAGGTCTGGGATACCAGTGTCATGAGCCTGAAAATGCTGGGCAAGATGATTACCGGCCAGGTCTCGCTGAAGAATGTGACGGGGCCCATTACCATCGCCGATTACGCGGGCCAGACGGCGCGCATCGGCCTGGTAAGCTACCTGAGCTTCATTGCCTTCATCAGTATCAGTCTGGGCGTGATGAATTTGCTACCCATTCCTGTTCTGGATGGCGGGCATTTGCTGTATTATTCGCTGGAAGTTTTGACCGGACGCCCCTTGCCGGAGCGCGTAGGCGAGATTGCCCAGCGCCTGGGGATCGGTTTGTTGCTGACCTTGATGGTGCTTGCCGTCTTTAATGACGTGTTGCGATTGCTGAATTAGGGCGGTGGTTGATGCCATTGCGTGAGTCGCACAAGCAATCTTTTGTGTATGTTGTCCATTGATTTACCCATTGAATAACCCCAATGAAATTACATTCTGCTCGTTTTGCCTTGCCTTCCTTTCGCCGCAGCCTGATCGGCGCCGCCGTCATGGCCTTCTGTTCCGGCCACGCGCTGGCCGTCCAGCCATTTACTGTCAAGGACATCCGGGTCGAAGGGATCCAGCGTACCGAAGCGGGCACCGTCTTTGCCTACCTGCCGGTGCGGGTCGGCGAGACGTTCTCCGACGAGAAGAGTATCGCCGCCATCAAGGCGCTGTATGCGACGGGCATGTTCAAGGATGTGCGCCTGGAAGCCGATGGCGACGTGCTGGTGGTGCTGGTCGAGGAACGTCCGGCCATCGCCACCGTGGAATTCACGGGCACCAAGGAATTTGAAAAGGATGTGCTGGTCAAGGCATTGAAGGAAATCGGCGTCGGCGAAGCCAAGATTTTCGACAAGGCATCCGTCGACCGCGCGGAACAGGAACTCAAGCGCCAGTACCTGTCGCATGGCCTGTACGGCGTGAAGATCACCACCACCGTCACGCCGATCGAGCGCAACCGCGTCAACGTGGTGTTCGCCGTCGACGAGGGCGACGTGGCCCGCATCAAGCAGATCAACATCGTCGGCAACAAGGCCTTCACCGACAAGGAACTGCGCGAGCAGCTGGCCCTGAACACGGGCGGCTGGTTCAGCTGGTACACCAAGGCCGACCAATATTCGAAGACCAAGCTGACGGGCGACATCGAGTCGCTCAAGTCCTACTACCTGGACCGCGGCTATATCGAGATGCAGGTCGACTCGACGCAAGTGTCGATCACGCCCGATAAAAAAGACATTTACCTGACGATCAATATCACCGAAGGCGAGAAGTACAAGATCGCCGGCACCAAGTTCGAAGGCGAGATGTTTGGCCGCGAAGAAGAGCTGAAAGCGCTGAACCTGATGCGCGAAGGCGAAATCTATTCGGGCGCGCGCCTGACGGCGACGAACAAGCGCATCCAGGACCGCCTGGCCACGTTCGGCTATGCCTTTGCCAACGTCAACGCGAATCCGGAAATCAACCGCGAAAAGCATGAAGTGGGCTTTACCTTCTTCATCGATCCGGGCAAGCGCGTGTACGTGCGCCACATGAACATCGCCGGCAACACCACCACGCGCGATGAAGTCATCCGCCGCGAATTCCGCCAGTTCGAATCGTCCTGGTACGACAGCAACAAGATCAAGCTGTCGCGCGACCGTGTCGACCGTCTCGGCTACTTCAAGGACGTGACCATCGACACGCCGGAAGCGCAGGGCACGACCGACCAGGTCGACGTCAACGTGACGGTGGTGGAAAAACCAACCGGTAACTTCCTGATCGGCGGCGCTTTCTCGCAATCGGAAAAATTCACCCTGTCGGCGTCGATTTCGCAGGCCAACTTTGCCGGTAGCGGCAACACGGTCGGCATCGAACTCAATACCAGCCACTACAGCCGCACGATCGCGTTTTCGCAAACCAATCCGTACTATACGGACGATGGTATTTCGCGCAGCTTTGAAGTCTACCTGCGTACGACGGAACCGCCAGCGCTGAACATCGGCAGCTACAAGATCAAGCAGACCGGTGGCCGCGTCAGTTTCGGCGTGCCGTTCTCGGAAGTCGACACTGTCTTCTTCGGTATCGGCGCCGAGCGTTCGCGCATCGAGACCGACATCACCAGCCCGATCCGCTTCAAGCAGTACGTGGTTGACAATGGCGGCCCGTCCGACGGTATCGGTTCGGCTACGACCAATTCCATCCCGCTGACGGCGGCGTGGCAGCGCGACAGCCGCGACAGCGCCCTGACGCCATCGATCGGCCGCTACCAGCGCGTCAACCTGGAGGCTGACCTGATCGGCGACCAGAAATACTTCCGCGCCATTTATGAGCACCAGTATTTCCGTCCGCTGTTCAGCAAGGTGACCCTGGCGCTGAAGGGCGAGTTCGATTATGGCCACGGCATCGGCAAGCACGTGTATCCGGTCTTCAAGAACTTCTACGGCGGCGGTATCGGTTCGGTGCGCGGCTACCTGAGTTCCTCGCTGGGCGCGGTCGAACCGAGCACCAACGATGCCTTGGGCGGCGCGTCGCGCCTGATCGGTAACGCGGAACTGCAGATGCCGTTCCCCGGTTCGGGCAATGACCGCAGCTTGCGCTGGTTCGGTTTCCTTGACGGCGGCCAGGTCTACCAGGAAGGCGAAAAAATGCGTCTTTCGCAATTGCGCTATTCTGCTGGCTTGGGCATCAGCTGGATTTCACCGGTGGGCCCGCTCAAGCTGAGCTACGCCAAGCCGCTGAACGCCAAGCCGACGGACCGCCTGGAGCGCTTCCAGTTCCAGATGGGCACCGGTTTCTGACCGGCCATCTGAACCGGGACGACAGCTTTTACCTTTTGACCATGGAGTATCATGAACACCGCATCCGCTACCCTGCCCAAGACCCTTGCCGTGATCGCATTGTGCTGGAGTTCGCTGTTGCCGGTGCAGGCGCAGGCTCAGGAGTCGAAGATCGCCTGGATCAGCAGCGAACGTATTTATAACGAATCGAGGCTGGCCAAGCTGGCCAGCGCCAAGCTGGCCGAAGAGTTCCGCTCGCGAGAAAAAGCCGTGCAGGAACTGGCGGCCCGCTTCAAGGTCGCCAATGAAGCGCTGGAAAAGGACATGCCGACCCTGAGCGAGACGGAGCGCGCCAAGCGCCAGCGCGAGTTTTTCGAGCTGGACAAGGAATTGCAGCGCCGCCAGCGCGAGTTCCGCGAAGACCTGAGCCAGCGCACGAACGAAGAGCGCAGCGCCATCGCGGAAAAAGCCAACACCATCATCCAGCAGATGGCGCATATCGAAGGATATGACATCGTGCTGCAGGAAGCCCTGTGGGCCAGCCCGCGCATCGACATTACCGACAAGGTCTTGAAGGCGCTGGACAAGTAATTGTAATAGTTTTACGCCTGACAGTGCCGTAGCGAGCGGATGTGCGTTGTGGTTGAGAAGCTGAGCGGTGCTAAAGCACAGCGAGCATCGGAGACCGCACATCGCGTCGCGCAGTAGGCATAGTCAGGCGTTTTTATAAGGGTATATCGATGGGCACTCGACTAGGAGACTTGGTCGAACGCTTCGGCGGGCAATTGGCGGGCGATCCGAATCTGGAAGTTGCAGGCATCGCACCGCTGGCCGACGCCGGCGCTTCGCACATCAGCTTTCTCAGCAATAGCAAATTCCGCGCACAGGCGGCCCAGAGCGGCGCCGCCGCGCTGATCCTCACGCCGGCCGACGACGCGCTGATCGGCGACGACTACGCCGGCGCGCGCATCGTCACCCCGAATCCCTATGTGTATTTCGCGCGCGCAGCGCAGTATTTCGCCGCCCTGCACGAGATCAAGGCGCCGGTCGGCATCCATCCTGGCGCCTATGTCGACGCCAGCGCGCAGGTGGACGCCAGCGCCTGCGTCGGCGTGCACGCGGTGATTGAAGCGGGTGCCGTGATCGGTGCCGGCTGCGTCATCGGTCCCGGCTGCGTGGTGGGACGCGACGCCGTCATCGGCGCCGGCACCCAGCTGTTCGCCAACGTGACGTTCCACGCGCGCTGCGTGATCGGCCAGCGCGGCATCATCCACTCGGGCGCCGTGATCGGCACCGACGGATTCGGCTTCGCCAACGAAGGCGGCGTGTATATCAAGATTCCGCAGACGGGCAGGGTGGTGATCGGTGACGATGTCGATATCGGCGCCAACACCACCATCGACCGTGGCGCACTGGCCGACACCATCATCGAAGATGGCGTCAAGCTCGATAACCAGATCCAGATCGGCCACAACTGCCACATCGGCGCGCATACGGCCATGGCCGGCTGCGTCGGCGTGGCCGGCAGCGCCATCATCGGCAAGTACTGCACCTTTGGCGGCGCCGCCATGGTGCTGGGCCACCTGACCATCGCCGACCGCGTCCACGTGGGCTCGGGCAGCATGGTCTCGCGCTCGATTCTCGAAGCGGGCCAGTACACGGGCTTCTATCCGCTGGCCAAGAATGCTGACTGGGAAAAGAGCGCCGCCATCGTGCGCAACCTGTCAAGCATGCGCGAGAAGATCCGCACGCTTGAAAAAACAATTAAAACACTGACCACGCAAGACGAAAAATGACTACTGAAAAAAAGACCCTCGACATCCTCGCCATCAAATCGCTGCTGCCGCACCGCTATCCGCTGCTGCTGGTTGACCGCGTGCTGGACTGGGAAGCGAACAAGACCATCACCGCCATCAAGAACGTGACGGTCAACGAAGAGTTCTTCCAGGGCCATTTCCCGCACAAGCCGGTGATGCCCGGCGTGCTGATGATCGAAGCGCTGGCGCAGACGGCGGCTCTGCTGTCGTTCCTGACGATGGGCGTGAAACCGGATGAAAATTCGGTGGTGTACCTTGTCGGCATCGACAATACGCGCTTCAAGCGTCCCGTCGAACCGGGCGACCAATTGAAGATGGACGTGGAAATCCTGCGCGTGTCGCGCGGCCTCTGGAAATACAAGGCAGTCGGCTCGGTCGACGGCACGGTGGCGCTGGAAACGGAAATCATGTGCACTATCCGCAGCGCGCAGGATGCGAGCCAGCCAGCGGGGTAGTAATATGGCGGTCATTCACTCTACGCCAGTGTTTGATCCGAAAGCTGAGTTCAACAGCTTGGTCCAGGTGGGGCCGTACACCAGCATCTGTCCGCTGGCCAAGAACGCCGACTGGGAAAAGAGCGCCGCCATCGTGCGCAACCTGTCAAGCATGCGCGAGAAGA
>NZ_JCAQAV010000050.1:0-35204 GCF_059617925.1 Janthinobacterium sp. JF4
GCGGCGGGGATTCACCCAAAATATTACACCGGGGGGCTTGGGGGGGGGCGGGGGGGGGGGGGGCCGCCGCGCGGCGCTGGAACTGTATGCCGATGGCGGCCAGCGCGGCGCGTCGGCCGGCATCAACGCGGACCGCGACGACCTGGTCGACATCAGCTTCAACGACCGCGCCAGCAGCGCGCGCGTCGAACATGGCTACTGGCAGCTGTGCAGCGATTCCAACTACCGCGGCAGCTGCCGCGTGTTCGGGCCTGGCAGCCACGATGACCTGGGCGGCCTGAATGGGCGCGTGTCGTCGGCGCGCCTGGTCGATCCGCGCGAAGAGAACCGTCCGCAAAATGACGCAGGCCAGGTGGTGCTGTACGGCCGTGCCTTTTTGAAGGGACCCGGGCTGCAGGTGAACCGCGACGTCAGCGACCTGGTGCGCATGAACTTCAACGACCAGGCCGCGTCCATCGTCGTCAACGAAGGCACCTGGGAAATGTGCACCGATTCGCAGTTCAACGGCAGCTGCGAGCGCATGGGACCGGGCAAGTATGAAATCCTGGGCGCGACGCTGGAAAAGCGCATTTCCTCGCTGCGCCGCCTGTATTGAGCGTGCGATCGGGCCATCGACGTGGCCTTGTATTTGTTACACTAACACCCTGGCGCAACAGCCAGGCGAATCATCACCAAAGAATGAAGAATGGAGTTAATCATGACGGGCCCTTTCAAACACGCGCTGGCATGCGCGGCGACCTTGCTGCTCTCGCTGGGGACGCATGCCGCGGCCCACGCGGGCGAGATCACCCTGTTCGAAGACGATAATTTCCGTGGCCGCGCCGTGAACCTGCGCGAGACGACGGACGATTTGTCGCGCTTTGGCTTCAACGACAAGGTGTCGAGCATCATGGTGCGTTCGGGCACCTGGGATGTGTGCACGGATTCCGGTTTTCGCGGCAACTGCCGCAGCCTGGGACCAGGCGAATACCGCTCGTTGCCGGGCATGAACGACGCCATCACTTCGGTGCGCGAAACGGGCCGCGGCGATGGCTACAATCCGGGACGCCCGGGGCGCGACCCGGACCGCGGCAATGGCGGCTACGGCCGTGGCGGCAGCCTGGAAGTGTATTCGGGCGCGGGCCAGAATGGCGGCTCGGCGCGCCTGAATCGCGATACGGACGATTTCGTCGGCATCGGGTTCAACGACCGCACCACCAGCATCGTCATCCACAACGGCTACTGGCAGCTGTGCAGCGATTCGAACTACAACGGCGTGTGCCGCATCTTCGGCCCCGGCCGCCACGACGACCTGGGGCGCGGCCTTGAAGGGCGCGTCTCGTCGGCGCGCATGGTCGACGAGCGCGAAGCGCGCCGCCAGCAGCGATATGAGAATCAGTACCAGCGGCCGCAGTACGAGCAGCCGTATCC
This sequence comes from Janthinobacterium sp. JF4, assembly GCF_059617925.1. Taxonomy (NCBI): domain Bacteria; kingdom Pseudomonadati; phylum Pseudomonadota; class Betaproteobacteria; order Burkholderiales; family Oxalobacteraceae; genus Janthinobacterium; species Janthinobacterium sp. JF4. The sequence continues at coordinate 1,411 of NZ_JCAQAV010000050.1, forward strand.
GCAATACCAGCAGCCGCAGTACCAGCAGCGCGGCGCCGTCCTGCTGTTCCCCGAGGCGGGCATGCGCGGCGAACCGCTGGCGCTGGACCGCAATGCGGAAGACCTGGTGCGCTTCAATTTCAATGACCGCGCCTCGTCCATCGTCGTCAATGAGGGCCAGTGGGAAGTGTGCAGCGATTCGAACTTCCGTGGCCGCTGCGAAGTGATCGGGCAGGGCGAATATGGTCGCCTGAACGGCATGGAAAACCAGATTTCCTCGCTGCGCCGCGTGCGCTGATTTTCTTCTGCCGCCATGCAGACAGGCCGCCTGCCGGGAGCATCCCGCCAGGCGGTTTTTACATTCGCTGCCGTGCGCTGACATTTGTTTTCCCTTTGTTACACTCGCCGCCTGCCGCCTGGACTACACTGGCGAAAATGTCTCAGTATTGGAGTTGCCATGGTTCGATCTTTCCGGCCCGCGCTGTTGTGCGCCGCCACCTTCCTCGCCCCCCTGGCCGCATTTGCGGGCGAAATCACCCTGTTCGAGGATGCCGGTTTCCGTGGCCGTCCCGTCACCCTGCGTTCCGATGCGGGCGATTTGTCGCGCATGGGATTTAACGACAAGACCTCGAGCGTGATCGTGCGCTCGGGTACCTGGGAAGTGTGCAAGGACGCCAATTACCGGGGCAACTGCCGCACCCTGGGACCGGGCCGCTACGGCAGCATGCCGGGCATGAACGACGCTATCTCTTCGGTGCGCGAAGCGGGGCGCCCGGGCCATGGCGGCGGCCACCGCCCCGATCACCGTCCCTACCCGCCGCGCCCTCCGCGTCCGGAGCCTGAACGTCCTCATCCCGGTTATCCCGGCCACGGCGGCGGCCACCGTCCCGACATGAACGGCGCCGTGCTGATGTTCCCTGACGCCGGCATGCGCGGCCGGCCCGTGCGCCTGGACCGCGAAGTGCATGACTTGAGCCGCTATGGTTTCAACGACCGCGCCGAATCGATCGTCGTCAATTACGGCCGCTGGGAATTTTGCGTCGATGCCAATTTCCGCGGCCGTTGCGTGGTGATGGGACCAGGCAGCTACGGCCGCCTGCACGGTGGCCTCGACCGCCGCATTTCCTCGGTGCGCCGCGTGCGCTAGGCGTTTTCCGCTGCCATTTCGCCGCCCGCGGGCTCCGTGCCTCGCGGGCGGTGTTGTATTGCGCGCGCGCGCTGCCGGCGCCAATTCGTGTACTCTTCTCATAGACAGTTCAACCATGGGGAGCAAGCACGGTGGAATACAAGGACTACTACAAGGAGCTTGGCGTCGAGAAGACGGCGACTGAGGCCGAGATCAAGAAGGCGTACCGCAAGCTGGTACGCAAATACCACCCCGACGTGAGCAAGGAAGCGGACGCCGACAAGCGCACCAAGGCCCTCAATGAAGCCTACGGCGTGCTGGGCGATGCGGAAAAGCGCGCCGCCTACGATGAGCTGGGCCGTAACCAGGGCGCGCAGGGGCAACCATTCCGTCCGCCGCCGGACTGGGGTGCGGGCTACGAATCGTCGGGCGCCGACGACAGCGACTTCTTTGCCGACCTGTTCGCCCACGTGGGCGGGCGGCGCCGCGCCGGCGGCAGTTTCCAGATGCAGGGCGATGACAGCCACGCCGCCATCACCATCGATTTGCACGATAGCTATCACGGTGCCAGGCGCCACATCGTCATGCGCGTGCCCGAAGCGGATGCACAGGGCCATGTGGTGACGCGCGAGCGCACGCTGGAAGTGACGATACCGAAAGGCGTCACGGAAGGACAGCAGCTGCGCATGAAGGGGCAGGGGAGTCCGGGCAGCGGCGGTGCGCCGGCCGGCGATTTGTACCTGGAAATCCGCTTCCGGCCCGATGCGCGCTACAAGGTGGAAGGGCGCGACGTCTTCGAGACGGTGCCTGTCACGCCGTGGGAAGCGGCGCTGGGTGGCGACATCGACGTGCCCACGCCATCGGGCACGGTGTCCGTCAGCGTGCCGCCCAATTCGCAGACAGGGCGCAAGCTGCGCCTGAAGGGGCGCGGCATTCCCGCCGCCCAGCCGGGCGACCTGTATCTGCTGCTGGAAGTGGTGCTGCCGCCGGCGAACGATGACAAGGCGCGCGAACTGTATGCAACCATGGCGCGCGAGATGGCTTTCAATCCACGCCAGAAGCTGGGAGGGTAAATCATGACAAACAAGGTAATTGGCGAATTGCTCGAAGACCGTGCCCTGAGCCTCGAGGAACTGGCGCGCGCCTGCGCCGTGGAACCGGATTGGGTGGTGCAGCACGTGCAGACGGGCGTGCTGCTGCAGGACGGCCCGCCGGCGGGGCAGCTGACGGCCTGGCGCTTCACCAGCCTGGACCTGGTGCGCGCGCGCCGCCTGCATGAAATCGAATCCGTGTTCGACGCGAACGCCGAACTGGCCGCGCTGGTGGTGGATCTGTCGGAAGAAGTGGCGCGTTTGCGCCGCCGCCTGCACGTGCTGGGCGTCGAGTAGCCCTTATGCGGGCTCGCCGTGCCGCTGCACGGTGAGCCGGCCGATATAAAACTGCCCGTTGACGACCACCCGGTGCGGGATGCCGGCCACGTCGAAGCCGGGGCCGCCGTCTTCCATCCATTCCTGCGCCAGCGAGTCGAATTGCTGCGGCGTCATGCGCAGCATCTGCGCCGTGATGACAAAACGCGCGCCAGGTTTTTGTTTGTTGATGAAGTCGTCGATGCCGGCCATGTGAAATCTCTTCAAGGTTTTATCTGAAATAGGGGGCAGCCCCCCCCGGACACGTTGGCACTAAGCTTTGCGTTGGCGGTGTTGAGGGTCTCGGCGTCCCCGTCTGACCCCAGCATTTGTTTGGGGTTTGTTGAGGCATGATACCTGTCCCCGCGCGCTTCTAGAAGACCTGTTCCAGCAACGGCAATTGCTCCGCAAAGCGCTCCGTCAGCCACTTGCCCGCCTGGCCCGGCGGCGTGTCGGCGCGCTGGATCAGGTAAATCGGGTAATTCTCGCCATTGTCGACGGCCAGCGGCAGGTGCACCAGGCGGCCTTCTGTCAAGTCGTCGCGCACCATCGCTTCGGGCATGTTGCCCCAGCCCAGGCCGGCGCGCAGCAGCGCGTGCTTGGAACCGAGGTCGCCCAGGCGCCAGTTGCGCAATCCCAGCACGCCGAAATCCTGGCCTTGCGTCAGCACGCTGCGGTCGCTGAGCACCAGTTGCACGTGTTCGCGCGCCACGTTCGATGCAATCGGCCCTGCCAGCTGCGCCAGCGCATGGCTGGGCGCGGCCACGGGAATCAGGCGCACATGGCCGACGGCCAGGCGCTCGAAGACGCTGGCCGTGGCCGTCATCCAGCCACCGAGGCCGATGTGGCAGCTGCCATCCATCACCAGCTGCGCCACGGCGCCCATGGCTTCGATGCGCAGGCGCAGGGCGACGGTGGGGAACTGCGCCTGGAAGGCCTCCAGCACGCGCACCAGCACGCAGGTGGGAAACATCACGTCGACCACCACCGACACTTCCGCCTCCAGCCCGCCGGCCAGCGCCTTGGCGCGCGCGCGCATGCCGTCGACCTTCAGGGCCACGGCGCGCGCATCGGCCAGCAGGGCCTTGCCCGCGTCCGTCAGGGTGGGCTTGCGCTTGCCACGGTCGAGCAGCAGCACATTCAGTTGTTCTTCCAGGTTGGCGATGGTGTAGCTGATCACCGACTGCGTGCGGTGCAGCTGGCGCGCCGCGTGGGCGAAGCCGCCCGCGTCGATGACGGCGACAAACACGCGCAACTGGTCGAGCGAAGGATGGCCCGGTTCTCTCATGGCGACTCCATATCTAAAAATTCGATGCTAATCATTTATATTTACACGGTTTCATCGATGGTAGACCCGAATTATGCTGTGTGCAAGGGCTGCGATGCGGCCCATCCCTTCACCCGTTTTCACAGGAGCACTTCATGAGCAAGGTCTTGTACATCAATAGCAGCGTGCGCAGCAACGGTTCCCTGTCGCGTCAATTGTCCGGCGAATTTGTCGCGAAACTGGCCGCGCAAGGCGCCAGCGTCGTCGAACGCGACCTGGCCGCGCAACCGGTGCCGCACCTGACGGAAGAGGTGATGGGCGCCTTCTTCACGCCGGCCGAACAGCGCAGCGCGCAGGCGGCAGCGGCCGTGCGCTTGTCCGATACCCTCGTCGATGAATTGCTGGCCGCCGACGTGCTGGTGCTGGCCGCGCCCATGTACAACTTTTCCGTGCCCTCGACCCTGAAGGCGTGGATCGACCACGTGGCGCGCGCCGGCCGCACGTTCCAGTACACGGCGACGGGCCCCGTCGGCCTGGCCACGGGCAAGAAAGCGGTTATTTTCACGGCCAGCGGCGGTGTCTACAGCGCAGGCCCGGGCGCCGCGTATGACTACCTGAGCACCTATCTGCGCACGGCGCTGGGCTTCATCGGCATCACCGATATCGAGTTCGTGCAGGCCGAAGGCGTGGCCATGGGCGAGGAGGCTGTCACCAGCGCGATCGCCAAGGGCCGTGCCTCGATCGAGGCCCTGGCTGCCTGAGTTTGCCGCTGTCTAGTTCCAATGGGGGATTGCCAATCTGCCATGGTTGACATAAGCTTGCCGGCGGCACGCCCCGTGCCAGCCCGGCGAGCCGTTCGCCATGAAAGTCCCCCATGCACAAGCTGGCAAGCGCAGTATTGTTCGGATGTTCGCTGTTTTCAGCAGGCATGGCGCTGGCGCAGACCGCGCCACCTGCGCCGCCCCACGTGGGCCGCCACGCCTCCACGCCGGAGGATATCCGCGCCATCGAAAAAGTCGTCGCCGACTTCCAGGCGGCCCTGATCGCCAAGGATGTCAAGCTGCTGTCGTCGCTGATGCTGCACACAAACATCCTGTTCGCCGCGCCGGCCGACGACGGTTTCATCAAGAAAATGCGCGATACGACGGACGTCCACTTCGACGGCGTCGGGGCGGCCGGCTACGTCAGTTTCGCCAACTTCATCAAGCGCGAACCCCAGCGCACGGAAGAAAAATTCTACAACGTCAAGATCACCCAGGACCGCCATGTGGCATGGGTCAACTTCGACTATGAATTCCTTGTCGGCGACAAGCTGTCCAACTATGGCGTGGAAGCATGGCAGATGGTCAAGCGCGACGGCCAATGGAAAATCCTCAGCGTCGTCTGGTCCATGCATCCCGCAGTCGCAGCGGCGAAATAGGGCCACCGCCAGGGGTGTTCAGTAGGAAGTTGTCTTCTCATAATTTTTTTCCGCATCGTCTATACTTTCAGTGGGCGTGCCGCCATGCCTGAGATGAGGCATGCGTTCCAGTTTTTCCCTGTGCCGCGTAATAAAAAGCAGATAAGTGAGTGAGTATCCTGAACAAGCGCGATTGCATGTATTCCAACCCTACGCCGGATAGGGCCGTTGAGACAGACTACCCGGGGATGTCATTTTTGGAGCAAACATCGTGCCGATAAAGTACGTTGATACGTATGAAATTAATTACACGGCGGAACCCTTACGCGGTTGCAAACTGTGGGGCGCCTATGTGTCCCTGTACACCCCCTCGAACAACCCCATGCACAGGAACAATATCGTCAAAAAGCACCGGGTGCTGGCCGACCATCCGTTTGCCACGGAAGCCGAAGCGGTCAGCGAAGCGTCCGAGGTGGCATTGCAGCTGGTCGAGCGGCGTCAGCGCCGTTATGTCTTCCACCCTTGAGCTGACTTGTTCAGACGCAAGTTATTGCGATTTGCAGGGTGCATGGCGGGCCCTGGATTGGCGTGATGGCGATGTTGCCATTATCATGCAACTTCCCGCCACGCACGAGGACCGCCATGAAACGCCAGCTGCACCTGCTTGTCATCGATCCGCAAAACGATTTTTGCGACTTGCCTGCCACCTGGCTGCCGCAGGATGCCGCACCGGCGCTGGCCGTGCCCGGCGCCCATGCCGACATGTTGCGCGTGGCGCAACTGATCCGTGATGGGGGCAGCGGCCTGACGCAGATCAGTGTGACGCTCGACGCCCACCACCGCTACGACATCGCCCACCCCGCCTTCTGGCGCACGGGCGATGGCGGCGCTGTGCCGCCATTTACGCAGATCAGCGCGCAGCAGGTGCGCGACCGTCTGTTCCTGCCCGCCGCCGGCGGCGCCTTGCCGCGCGCGCTGGCCTACCTCGATGCCTTGCAGCGAGCGGGGCGCTATCAATTGATGGTGTGGCCCGTGCATTGCGAGATCGGCAGCTGGGGGCAGAATGTCCACGCGGCCGTGCGCGCCGCCTACAACGCCTGGGAAGTGGCCAATCTGCAAGTGGTGGCCAAGCTGAGCAAGGGTTCCAACCCGTGGACCGAGCATTACTCGGCCGTCATGGCGGAGGTGCCCGATGCGCAGGATGCAGCCACCCAGCTCAACCGCGCCTTCCTCGACACCCTGCTGCCGGCGCAGCAACTCTACCTCTGCGGCGAGGCGGGCAGCCATTGCGTGAAAGCCAGCACCGAGCACATCGCCGATTACCTGGAAGCGCAGCAAGGCAAGCCGGCCCTGGCGCGGCTGGTCTTGCTGACGGACTGCATGAGCCCCGTCACGGGTTTCGCAGCCCAGCAGCGCGACTTCCTGGCCGCCATGCGCGAGCGCGGCGCGCGGCTGGCCACGTCCGCCGACGTCTTGCCGGAATTGCTGGCGAACGCAACTGCCTGAGCCATTTGTGCATCGCGCCCTGCTGAAATGCTTGTGGTGGCGTACTATTCTGGCTTCAGGAAGTTGGAGAAAACACACATGACCCCGATAGTGCGCAGTTTGCTGGAAACCGATCTGTATAAATTTACAATGTGGCAAGCATTGCTGCACGGTCATCCGAATACCCATACCGAATATGAATTTGTCTGCCGCAACGCGACCGCCTTTCCCCTGGCTGAACTGAAGGGCGAGTTGGAAGAACAGCTCGACCACCTGTGCGCGATGTCATTTGCCGACGACGAGCTGGCCTATCTGCGCACCCTGCGCTTCATGAAGAGCGACTTCGTCGACTTTCTGACGGTGTTCCGCTTCCAGCGCAAATTCATCGACGTCAGCACGGATGGCGATACCTTGCTCGTGCATGCGGCCGGGCCGCAGGTGCACGTGATGGGCTTTGAGATTTTCGTGCTGTACATCATCAACGAACTGTATTTCCGCCGCTTCGACCTCGATGCGGCCATGCGCGAAGGGCGCCACCGCCTGGGCTTGAAAGTGGCGGCCGTGAAGGAATTTGGCAAGCTGCCGCGGCGCAAGCACCCGTTCGAATTTTCCGACTTCGGCGTGCGCCGGCGTTTTTCCGGCGCCTGGCACGACGAGGTGGTGCAACGCCTGGCGCAGGAAGTACCGGAATACTTCAAGGGCACGTCGAATGTGTACCTGGCGAAAAAGCTCGGTATCGTGCCGATCGGCACCATGGCGCACGAATACATGCAGTCGTTCCAGTCGTTCGGCGTGCGCCTGCGCGATTTTCAAAAGGCGGCACTGGAAGACTGGGTGCAGGAATACCGCGGCGACCTGGGCATTGCCCTGACGGACGTGGTCGGTATGGATGCCTTCCTGGCCGACTTCGACCTGTATTTCGCCAAGCTGTTCGACGGCTTGCGCCACGATTCGGGCGACCCCGTCGAGTGGGGCGAGAAGGCGCTGGCCCACTACGCGGCCCTGCGCATCGACGCCAATACCAAGCGCCTCGTGTTTTCCGATGGGCTGGACCTGGACAAGGCCTTCGCCCTGTACCAGCACTTCGCCGACCGCATCATGACGGGCTTCGGCATTGGCACCAATCTCACCAACGACGTCGGTTTGACGCCGCTCAACATCGTCATGAAACTGGTGCGCTGCAATGGACAGTCCGTGGCGAAATTGTCGGATTCGCCGGGCAAGACCCTGTGCAAGGATGAAACCTTCCTCGCGTATTTGCGGCAAGTGTTTCACCATCCTGCCGCATAAGGTGCCGGCGCGGGCGTTCACCACCCGTGCGGCCAGCCTGTATTAAAAGCCCGTCAGAAGCCCGTCACCACCGTGCTCATGTGCTCGACCTGGGGCGGGGCGGCGAAGAAGTCACCCACCAGGCCGCGCCATGCCTGGAAATCGTCGCTGCCGCGGAAATGCACGGTATGGTCTTCCAGCGTCGTCCAGCCGACGACCAGGCGATAGGCGTCGCCGTTTTCGATCGAGCGCTCCAGGCGCATCGATTCGCAGCCGCGTGCGCGCTGGAACAGGGGGATGGCGTTCGTCACGGCCGCTTCGAAGGCAGCGTGCGTGGCCGATTTGATCTGGATGTGGGCAATTTCAAAAATCATGGCAAGTTCCACTGTGGAATGAAGGAACGCTGATCTTGCCATAATTTCGCCGCGCAGGGGGAGGACGTCAGCCTGCAAGCGCGTGTGCGCTTGCGCGCTGGCCGCCCGCGTGGCTGGCCGTGCGCTGTTCGATGTCGCATCCATTGCATGCCTGCACGATGGCGTGTGCCCTTTCCCGTTCCTGCGGGTTGCTGATGGTCACGACGAGGCGGAACATGCCGCGCCACGCGGCCTTGCCCTGTACGGGAACGGCCTCGTCGTCGACCGTGTCGAGCTGCAGCGCATGTGCGGGGAAACCATCGTCGAGCAGGGCGCTGCGGGCCTGCTGCGCATCGGAAAAATGGTCGAAGATACGGACCAGGGCGGGCGAAACAAGGGGGCTGGTAAGGAGGCTGGTAGTGGTGTTCATGGCCAGGCTTTCAAGTAGGGGCGTCCGAGTTTGACCGGCCAGCCTGTAAATAATTCTGTCTCAGCCTGTAGAATCCTCGATCAAGGCGCAAAAGTTTGATAAATATCCAGTATGGCTGCCAAGTCGCGCTAAGATACGCCTTGCGGTGCATTCTGCAGGCAGGGATGCGGGATTAATCTTTCATAGGAGAACTAAATGGCAGCGAAGAAAATTCTGTTTTTGACCGGCGATTTTGCAGAAGATTATGAAACGATGGTGCCATTCCAGGCCCTGCTGATGCTCGGTCATACCGTGCATGCCGTCTGTCCCGGCAAGAAAAGCGGCGAGACGATCAAGACGGCCATCCACGATTTCGAGGGCGACCAGACCTACACGGAAAAGCCGGGCCACCTGTTCACCCTGAACGCCAGCTTCGACGAGATCGACCCGGCCGACTATGACGCCGTGATGATCGCGGGCGGCCGCGCCCCAGAATACCTGCGCCTGAACGAGAAAGTCATCGCCGCCGTGCGCCATTTCGCCGGGGCGGGCAAGCCTGTCGCGGCCGTCTGCCACGGCGCGCAGTTGCTGGCCGCTGCCGACGTCATCCGCGGCAAGCGCATTTCCGCCTATCCGGCCTGCGCGCCGGAAGTCAAACTGGCGGGCGGCACGTATGCCGACATCGCCGTCACGGACGCCGTCACGGATGGCCAGTTCGTCACGGCGCCGGCCTGGCCCGCGCATCCTGCCTGGCTGGCGCAGTTCGTCAAGCTGCTCGGCACCGAGATCCATTTGTAACCATCATCTGCCCGGCAGGCCGCAGCGCTTGCCGGGCGCACCACTTTTCAGATTCGAGTTCTTCATGCATGCGCCGCGCAGTCAACCTTCCCGCAAACAACTTCCAGCGTCGCGCTGGCGCCAGCGCCGTCTGGCGCAAGCCGCATCGGGCCTGAGCGCCGCGCAGGAACGCCAGCTGGCCACCCTGCATGAGATTTCCACCTTGCTGGCAGGCCAGCACGCCATCGATGCGCTGTGCCGCGGCTTCCTGCGCCACGTGATGCAGTTCGCGCAGGCCGAAGGCGGCACCGTGCGCATCCTCGATCCGCAGCACGACACCGTGCACATCATCGTGCACGAGGGCATTTCCGATGCCATGGTGGAAGAAGAACACTGCATCCGCAACAACGATTGCCTGTGCGGCGCGGCCGTGGCGCAGGGCGTGATCCAGATCCGCGATTTCCGTCAGGTCGATGCGCTGCAGCGCTTCCGTTGCCAGGACGAAGGATTTATTGCCATCGCCGTCTTTCCCATCCTCGCGCGCGAGCAGGTGGTGGGCAGTTTTTCGCTGCACTTTGCGCGCCCGCAAGCCGTGCATGCGCAGCAGCAGGGCTGGCTGGAAACCCTGGGCCAGAGCCTGGGCATCGCCATCGAAAACCAGCGCCTGATCGCACGCGAGAAGGAATTCGCCGTGGCGCGCGAACGCAGCCTGCTGGCCGAAGGCTTGCATGACAGCATCGCGCAAAGCCTCAATTTCATCAGCTTGCAAGTGCAGATGCTCGACGATTCCGTGCGCCGGGGCCAGCTCGACGAGGCGGCCGAAGTGTTGCCGCTGATGCGCATGGGCGTCGAGCAAAGCTACCAGGACGTGCGCGAATTGCTGGTCAATTTCCGCACGCGCTGGCATGGCAGCGACCTGGAAAGCAAACTGTCCGAAGTGCTGGCCAAGTTCGAGCTGCAGACGGGCGTCGTCGGCACGCTGGACATGAGCGGCAACGGCGCGCCGCTGGCGCCCGAGCAGCAGTTGCAGATCCTGTTCATCGTACAGGAAGCGCTGTCGAATATCCGCAAGCACGCGCAGGCGAGCAACGTGGCGCTGCGCGTGGTCAACGGGCGCGATTTTGCGCTGCAGGTGCGCGACGACGGCGAAGGCTTCGCCGCCAACCTGCGCGACAAGAAAACGGAATTGCAGATCGGCTTGCGTATCATGCAGGAACGGGCCGAGCGGCTCGGTGCGCAATTTGCCATCGACAGCACGCCCGGCGGCGGCACGACGATCTCGCTGGCCTTGCCGGCGGCCCGGCGCCAGGCCGCGTAACAGATGACTTATCCTTATCAGGCAACAAACATAGTGAATGCACCAATCAAAATCCTGCTGGTCGACGACCACACCTTGCTGCGCAGCGGCGTCAAGCTGCTGTTGCAGCGCAATCCTCTATTCCAGGTGGTGGGCGAGGCATCGAACGGGCTGGACGGCGTGCGCCTGACGGCCGAGCTGCAGCCCGACGTGGTGCTGATGGACTTGAACATGCCCGGCGTGACCGGCGTCGAGGCGCTGCAGCTGATCTTGCAGGACATGCCGCAGAGGGTGGTACTGATGCTGACCGTGTCGGAAAACGCGGCCGACCTGGGCGCGGCCCTGCGCGCGGGCGCGCGTGGCTACTTGCTGAAAAATATCGAGGCCGAGCAGCTGGGTCAGGCCATTTGCCGCGCCGCCGCCGGCGAATCGGTGATCGCCGACGCCATGACGGCCAAGCTGGTGTCGCAGTTCCGCGCGGGACAGAACGCGCCACAGGCCGACTATGACAAGCTGACGCCGCGCGAACGCGAAGCCATGGCGTGCCTGGCGCAAGGACTGAGCAACAAGGAAATCGCGCGCCAGCTGGACGTGGCCGAAAGCACGGTGAAAATCCACGTGCAGAATATCCTCAAAAAGCTCAAGCTCAGCAGCCGCGTGCAGATCGCCGTCTACGCGGTCGAGCGCGAATTGAGTAAATAAAGATCAAACAAAGCGCAAATACACGGCAAGGAATGCGCGATTGTTTGATCTGCATGGCGTTCCGGCCTAGACAACCCTAGTTCCTTTGACGTATGGCCTTGACGGTGCCTGCGCATTACACTCTTAGTCATTCGCTAATCTAATAAGAGAGTGTCATGCATAAGGTCAACGTCGATGGCTTGCTATCGAGCCAGGCTCTGTTCCGCCATATTTCCCCTTCGCAATTAGAACAATTGCGCCAGGATGTCGTGCGCGTCGAAGTGGAAAAAGGCAAAGTGCTGTTCCGCAAGGGCGAAGTGGCGGAAGGCGCCTACGTGGTGGTCTTCGGCCTCGTCAAGCTGAGCGTGTTTTCCATGGAAGGTACCGACAAGGTACTGGAACTGATCCGCCCGGGCCAGAGCTTTGGTGAAGCCATGATTTTCCTCGATGAACCGTACCCGTTCTGCGCCGAAGCGCTCGAACACTGCCTGCTGCTGCGCATCCCGCCGCACGCGCTGCTGCGCCTGCTGGACCAGTCGCCGCGTATCGCGCGCCAGATGATGAACAGTCTGTCGCACCACCTGATGGGTTTCATCCGCAACGTGGAGCGCTGCTCCGTGCAGAACGCCACCCAGCGCGTGGTCGAGTACCTGCTGCAGGCCTCGGACCAGCAGCGTTCGAACGAGGTCAAGCTGGACCTGAAGAAAAGTTTATTGGCATCGTTCCTGAACCTGGCGCCCGCCACCCTGTCGCGCGTGCTGCACCAGCTGACGGATTTGCATTTGATCAAAGTCAGCGGTTCGTTGATCCAGATCCAGCCAGATGCGCTGAAAACCTATCGTCACGGCTCCGCCACGGCCCTGCTGAACTAAGCACCTAACATAACCTACTGCGCGTCGCGATTTGCGGCCTCCGATGCTCACTGTGCATCCGCACAGCTGCGCTTCTCAGCCGCAACTCACTGCCGCTCGCTACGGTTCTGTTAGGCGCTCTCAGCTTTTTCAGCAGGCAAGGTCAGCCGCCAGAATAGCAGGGCGAGCAAGCTGACCGCCGCGCCCAGCGCGCATACCCCATGCCAGCCCGCCAGCGCATACACGCTGGTGGCGGCAATTGCCCCCATACCGCTTCCCACCGCGTAAAACAGCATGTAGCACGCCACCAGGCGGCTGTGCGCGTCGCTGTCCTGTTTGAAAATCAGGCTTTGATTGGTTACGTGGATGGCCTGGCCCGCCAGGTCCAGCGCGATGATGCCGACGACCAGGGGCCACAGGGCCGTACCGGCAAAACCGAGCGGCAGCCACGCGGCCAGCAGCAGCAACAGGGCCGCGCCCGTCGTCCACTGCGCGCGGCCCCCGTCCGCCAGTGCCCCGGCGCGTGCCGCGCCCAGCGCCCCGATCACGCCGACCAGGCCGAACGCGCCGATGGCCGCATGGCTATAGCCTTGCGCCGTCAATGGCAGCACCAGGGCGCTCCAGAAAATATTGAAGACGGCAAACATCAGCAGGGCCAGCATGCCCCGCACGCGCAGCACCTTGTTGTGCAGCAGCATGTCCAGCATCGAGGCGAGCAGCGCGCCGTAGGCCAGCTTCTGATGCGACGGTTGCGCCGGTGGCAGCTTGCGCCACAGCAGCAGCAGCAGGGCGCAGGCGATGGCCGCCGAAACAATATACACGGCCCGCCAGTCGGCGAGATCTGCCACCACGCCGGACAGGGTGCGCGCCAGCAGCAGGCCGATCACCACGCCGCCCTGCGCCATGCCGACCACACGGCCCCGCTCGTGGCTGGCCGCGGCGCTGGCCGCATACGCGATCAAGCCCTGCGTCATGGCCGTACCCAGCAAGCCCACCAGCAGCATGCCGCCCAGTAAGGCGGTCGTGGAGCGGGCGCAGGCTAGCGCCGCCAGCGTGACGGCCAGCAAGCCCAGCTGGAACAGGGTCAGGCGGCGCCGGCTCAGCATGTCGCCCAAGGGCACCAGCAAGAGCAGGGCCAGCGCGCAGCCGAGCTGCGTGGCCGTGATGACCATGCCGCTGGCCGCTTCCGTCATGCCGAATTCGTGCGCCAGGGTGGCGAGCAAGGGCTGGGCGTAATACACATTGGCCACGCTGAGGCCGGCCGCCGTGGCAAACAGCCAGACGAGGGTGGGGGGAAGTGCTGTCGTGATGGGGAGGTTTGTATCGCGCATGGAGTGTCAATCAAGTGGTTTCAAATTAAAACTAGTTGGAGTCTACGCCGGGAAGTTTTAAAATGCAACCAGTCAATCCTGGAGAATGCCCGTGGCCAAGCGCAAGAGCCTGAAAACCGACCCCTGTCCCGTGGCGCGCGCGCTCGACGCGATCGGCGAGCGCTGGTCGCTCCTGATCGTGCGCGATGCCTTCGACGGCATGCGCCGGTTCGGGGAATTCCAGAAAAGCCTGGGCGTGGCGAAGAACATTCTGGCCGACCGCCTGCACACCCTGGTGGAAGAGGGCATCTTTACGGTTGCCCCCGCCTCGGATGGCACGGCGTATCAGGAATACGTGCTGACGCCCAAGGGACTGGCGCTGTTTCCCGTCGTCGTCGGCCTGCGCCAGTGGAGCGAGGCGCAATTGTTCGAAGCGGGCGAGGCGCACTCGACCCTGCTGCAGCGCGCCTCAAGCTTGCCCGTGCGCCGCATGGATGTGCTGGGCGAGGATGGGCGCGTCTTGCAGGCGGGCGATACCGTCGTGCACAAGGTGTCGCCACGATGACGCGGGTGGCCGTGCTGGGCGCCGGCATCACGGGCGTCACCACCGCTTACGCGCTGGCGAAACGGGGCGTCAATGTCACCCTGATCGAGCGCCACCGCTATGCGGCCATGGAAACGTCGTATGCGAACGGCGGGCAATTGTCGGCCTCGCACGCGGAAGTGTGGAATCACAAGGCGACGATTGTGAATGCCCTGAAATGGATGGTGCGGCGCGACGCGCCCCTGCTGCTCCATCCATGGCCCAGTTGGCACAAGCTGAGCTGGTTTGCGCAGTTTCTCGCCGCCATGCCGGACTACGAGCGCAACACCATCGCCACGGCGCGCATGGCGATCGCTGCGCGCGCACACCTGTTCGCCTGGGCGCAAGAAGAAGGTATCGACTTCGACCACCGCCGCGCCGGCATCCTGCATGTCTACCGTGACCAGCGCGGCTTCGAGCGGGCGGCCGGCGTGTCGCGCCTGCTGGCGCAGGGCGGCTTGCAGCGGCGCGCCGTCACGCGGCAGGAAATGCGCGCCATCGAGCCTACCTTGCAAGGCGACTTTTACGGCGGCTACTACACGGACAGCGATTCCACGGGCGACATCCACAAATTCACCAGCGGCCTGGCCGACGCCTGCGCCCGCCTTGGCGTGGCGTGCCGCTACGGTGCGCAGGTGACGGCGCTGGCGCGCGAGCACGGCAAGGTGCGCGTTTCCATGGGTGAAGACAGTACCCTGTTCGACGCCGCCGTCATCTGCGCGGGCACGGCCAGCCGCGCCCTGGCGGCAATGCTCGGCGACCATGTGAATGTGTATCCCGTGAAAGGGTACTCGATTACCGTGCAGTTTGAAGATGCGGCCAGCCGGGCGGCGGCGCCGAAGGTCAGCCTGCTTGACGACGCCACCAAGCTGGTCAGCAGCCGCCTGGGCGAAGACCGGCTACGGGTGGCGGGCACGGCCGAATTCAACGGCGTCAACTATGACATCCGCGCCGACCGCATCCGCCCGCTATTGCAGTGGGTCGAGCAGTGTTTTCCCGGCATCAATACGCGCAAGGTGATCCCGTGGGCGGGCTTGCGCCCCATGCTGCCGGCCATGCTGCCGAAGGTGGGGCCGGGCAAGGCGCCGGGCGTGTACTACAACACGGGCCACGGCCACCTGGGCTGGACCCTGGCGGCGGCGACGGCGGAGATGGTCGCAGAGGTGGTGGTGGCTAGTTCTTCGGCAATAGATCGCTGAGCGCGGCGCGGCCCTTGACGGTGAGGAAGGGGCCGACCTTGCTGTAGGGCAGCAGAAAATCGTTTTCGCAGCCGCTGCCGTTGGCGTCTTCCCAGAACGACACACCTTCCGGCTTCAGGGACAGGTGAAAGCGGCCGCGGCCGTCGTAATCCGTGCCCTTGCACTCGGCGTCGATCTTCACGTCCTTGTACAGGGCCTGGCGCAGGCGGTCCGGCAATTCGGCCTTGTCGTCGCCGTCGCTGGCGCTGGCGCCAAACCAGTTCCACACGTCCGTTTCCTGGCCCGTTTTCACGTCCCAGGTGCGGAATTTGATGGAGATGCCGCGGGCGCCATAGCCGGCCGGCCAGCGGTAGAACTTGACCGTCACCCAGCGCGGCGACCAGTAGGTCGGCTCCGCATACACTTCGTCTTCCGTCGTGAAACCGTTGCGGCCCAGGTATTCGCGCCGCGTGGCATAGAAGTCGGCCAGGTCTTTTTTACTTTTTGCCAGCACGGCGCGCAGCTGCGCATTGATTTTCGCCACGCCATCGCCGGGCGCGATCAATTCCACCGTGATGGTGTCGCCGATTTGCAGGTTACGGTATTGCTTGCCTTCGAAGGCGATGGGTTTGCTCGTTTTGATGTTGGGAAACGCTTCCAGCGTCAGGTTGTAGGCATCGCTGGCGCAGGATGGCTGCTCGCGGTCGCCCGCCGCTTCCAGCAGGGTCAAGGCCAGGGGCAGCGTCTTGCCGCTTTTCGGCTCCGTCCAGGTGCCGGTGACTTTGCCATCTTGTGGCGCGTCCAGGCTCCACGTGCCCGTCGTGTCGCCCTTGGCGTCGAGCTCCTGCCACAGAATTTTACCGTTCGGCTTGGCCAGCATGATCGGCGTCTTGTAGCGCGTGTAGTAATAATTGCCGCTGCGGTCAGACCCTTGCGTGGGGCTGGGCTGGTTGAAGCAGGCCACGATATTGGCCTTGCCCAGAGTGCCCTGCCACACCCCTTGCACGGGCGGCTCGGCCGCCATGGCCAGATTCAGGGCGGGCAGGGACAGACATACAAGCAATGAACGTGGCACATAGCGGCGCATCGGTTTTTCCTCTCGTGGGCGAAGGCCGATTCTACATGGCCCCGCCCACGAGAGGCCACACGTCAACTATGCTTTGGGACGCTCCTGCGCCACGATAGCCATCGCCGCGCCCAGGTAGTGCAGCATGGCCCCGTCGACAAAGCTGCCTTCCATCAGCCGTGGTTCCTGCTGGTGCGCCTGGCGGAATTTCAGCTGCGTGGCCGGGTTCGTGCCCGCATACGAGCGGAACAGTTCCAGCCACTGCCGCGCCAGTTGCAGCACGGCCGGGTCGGTGGGCGGCGTGCGCGCATCCATGGCGGCGCGCACGGCGGCGATCAGGGCCGGCCACTCGCCCGAGCGCTTGCCGTAATTGGCCACCAGGTGCGCATATTCCTGTTCGTCGAGGAAAGGCTTGTACAGCGCCATGCGCGAGGCATTGAAAGCGGCGAGGATGAAACGCATCACCTCCGCATCGATGCTGGTCGTCGCTTGCATCGATGGCTCCTGCGCGTGCATGTCGTTCAGGCGCGCGAACAGGCCCGGGTGGGCGCCCGTGTCGCGCACCAGCTTGACCATCCATTGCGTGGCCAGCGCCTGCGCTTGTGCATCGCCGGGGCCGGCGCCCGCGTCCCTGGCGGCGCGCACGCGCGCCACCAGTTCCTTCCATTCCTGTTCCACGGCCGCGTCCGACAGCAGCGGCAGCTGTTGCAGTTCTTCGGGACTAAAGTATTTGTCGTACATGGTCATCAACTCCATTGTGGTGAACCACTCGGCCAGTTCCGGCGCCTGCCCCTGCGCCAGTTGCGCCTGCAGGGTGCACAGGCGTACACGCAAGGTGGACGCCTGCGCGATCTGGCGCTCCAGCATGGCGATCTGCTGCGCCACGATGGAATGCAAAGGCAGAGCCGGGCCGGCGAGGGCATTGGCGATATCGGCCAGCGACAGCCCGAACTTGCGCAGCGCCATGATCCGGTGCAGCCGGTCCATGTCGCCGTGCTGGTACAGGCGGTAGCCAGCGGGTGTGCGCGCCGAAGGCGAGAGCAGGCCGATGCTGTCGTAATGGTGCAGGGTGCGGATGCTCAAGCCTGTCATTTTGGCCAGTTCACCGATTTTCAACAGCATGGCGTACTCCTTTCCGGGTGCGTGCAAGCAGAATCGCGCCTGACGTAGCGTCAGGGTCAAGCGATATCGTTAGCTGATGGTCAGCCGCTGCCGCAATTCCTGCAGCAGGGTGCCCGTCTTGGGCGTCAGCTGGCGCGCCAGTGGCCACGCCAGGTACAGCGGCAAGCCGGGCGTGGCCAGTTCCGGCAGCACTGCCACGATGGCGCCCGTCGCCAGGTATTCCTGCACCAGCCAGGTGGCCAGCTGCGCCACGCCCAGGCCCGCCAGCACGGCGGCCGTGCGCGCTTCCGCGTCGCCCACCGTCATGCGGGGAGACGTCAGACGGTATTCCACCTGTCCGCCGTTATCGCCGGGGAACAGCCACGGCATGGGCGAGCCGTCGCCGCGACCGTAGGCGATGCAGTCGTGCTGCTCCAGCTCCGCGATGGACGCGGGCGTGCCGCGCCGCGCCAGATAGGCGGGGGCCGCGCACAGGATCAACTGTTCGTCGCCCAGGTGCATCTGCCCCAGCGCCGCCGGCCAGTGCGAGGGCGCGCCGATGCGCACGGCGATATCGATGCGCTCCTCGAACAGGTCGACGAAGCGGTCGCTGAAGGCGATCGATGGCTGCAGGCGCGGATACTGCGCGCACAGCGCCAGCAGGGCCGGCATCACGCGCAGACGGCCGTACGCGGCGGGCACGCCGATGCGTACCTTGCCCGCCAGTTCCGTCGCGTGTTCGGCCAGCACGTCTTCCGCATCCATCAGTTCCTGCAGCACGCGCTTGCAGGTGGCGTAGTAGGCGCGGCCCGCGTCGCTCAGTTTCAGCCGGCGCGTGCTGCGCTCGAACAGCAGCACGCCCAGCCGTTCTTCGAGGCGCGCCACGCTCTTGCTCACGGCCGAGCTGCTCAGGTGCAGGCGCTCGGCCGCTTTCGTGAAACTGCCCGCGTCGGCCGTGGCGAGGAAGGGCGTGAGGCCCTTGACATGTTCGGATGAAAACATGATTCGGGAATTCCATTCATGAATAAGGTGAAATAGTATCGCGGATAAGAATTTCAGTCGCGTATATGATGATTCTTTCTTTTGGAGGCTTTCACTCATGCAAAAACACGCCCTCATCATCGGCGCCAGCGGGGTCATCGGCAGCAAGCTGGCCACGCATTTGCTGGCGCAGGGCTGGCAGGTGACGGGCGTCTCGCGCGGCCGCACGCCCGTGCCCGTTGGATGCACGGCTTTGCCACTCGATGCGACGGATGGCGCGGCCGTCGCTGCAGCGCTGGCGGGCCTGGACGCCAGCCACGTCTTCTTCACGGCCTGGGCGCGCCAGGAAAACGAGCAGGAAAACATCCGCGTCAACGGCGCCATGGTGGCCAATGTGCTGGCCGCGCTGGGGCCGAACGGCCGCTTGCGCCACGCGGCGCTGGTGACGGGCCTCAAGCATTACCTGGGACCGTTCGATGCGTATGGCAAGGGAACCGTGCCTGTGACGCCATTTCGCGAAGAGCAGGGGCGCCAGGACGTCGAGAATTTTTACTATGCGCAGGAGGACCGCCTGTTTGAAGCGGCCGCGCAGTACGGCTTTACGTGGAGCGTGCACCGCCCGCACACCATCATCGGCTATGCGCTGGGCAATGCCATGAACATGGGGCTGACGCTGGCCGTGTATGCGAATTTGTGCAAGGCCAGCGGCGCGCCCTTCGTCTTTCCCGGTTCATCCGCGCAGTGGCACGGCCTGTCCGACATGACGGACGCGGACCAGATCGCGCGCCACCTGGCGTGGGCCGCCGACAGCCCCGCCGCGCGCAACGAAGACTTCAATATCGTCAATGGCGACGTGTTCCGCTGGAAGTGGCTGTGGCCGCGCCTGGCCGCCTACTTCGGCATCGAGGCGGCGGATCTGCCCGAGGCGATGGCGCCGCTGGCTGAGCGCATGCAGGATGCGCCCGCGCAATGGCGTGCCATCGCGCAGCAGCATGGCCTGGTGGAGGCTGACATCAGCCGCCTGGCTTCCTGGTGGCATACGGATGCCGACCTGGGGCGGCCGATGGAAGTGATGACGGACATGGGCAAGAGCCGCAAGGCGGGCTTTCTCGATTACCAGGATACGCAGGATGCCTTCTTCAATCTGTTCGAGAAGTTGAAGGCGGAGCGCGTCATTCCGCGCTGACCCGGTCGCGGCCAACCATGTTGTCGGCTTACGCCGTTCCGGCTAAGCCGACCTACCAGACTGCGCGTGCATGGTGGCGCAGCGTAGGTCGGCTTAGCGCGCAAGCGCGTAAGCCGACATTCGGCTATTCGGGCTTGCGCCGCTCCTGCGCCCGCTGCCACTCCAGGCCCGGGCGGTCGACGCGAAATTGCAGCAGGCGTCCCTGCACCACTTCCGTCACGTACGCCGTGCGGCCATCGGGGCCGCCGAAGGTGATGTTGCTGGGCTTGGCGCCGGGCACGCTGATTTCGCGCAGGATGCGTCCCTGTGGCGACAATTTCACCACGCTCCCCTTGCCGTAGCGCGTCACGTACAGATTGCCGTCGACATCGACGCGCATGCCGTCCATGCCGAAATCGTCGAACCTGATCAGCAATCGCTTGCCGCTCAGGCTGCCGTCCGCGGCGATGTCATACATCCAGATATTGCGCTGCACGCTTTCATTCACATACAAAATCTTGCCGTCGGGACTGACCTCGATGCCGTTGGCCGTGCCCATGGTGTCGAGCGCCAGGGTCACCGTGCCATCCTGCGCGATGCGCCACACGCGGCCCGTGTTTTCCTTCCAGTTCGGGTCGCTCGCATACAGCACGTCGTCTTTGGTGATGGCGATGTCGTTCGGCTGCGTCATGCGCGGCTCGCGCGCGTGGATGGTGAGCGCGCGCGTGGCCGGGTCGACCAGGTAAATCGTGTGTTCCATGTAGTCTGCCAGGTACATCTGGCCACGGCTGCCGAAGCGGATGCCGTTGGCGATGCTGGTGCCGGGCAGGGTCAGGTACACCTCGCCGCTTCCGCCGGGGCTGACCTTGCCGATAGTTTGCTGGCGCGCAAAGTTGACGGCATAGATATTGCCATCCGCATCCACGGCCGGCCCTTCGATGCCCTTGGTAAAGGAGTGCGCGGGCGTGAGGGTGGTGGCGAGGAACAGCGCCTCGTGCGCGGGCGGACTGGCGCAGGCGGACAAATTGGCCAGCGCGGCGGCCAGCACGGCGGCGCGCAGCGCCGGCAGGGCGGTTCGGAAATCGGACATCGGGTGTTCTCTGTGTGGCAAAGGTGGCGTATGTTACCCGACGCGCGCAGACGCAGGCGCCAGGCTAAGTAATCCTCAGGAAATTATTGTGAATTTATGACGAACAGAACCGGATGCTATGCAAGGCGCCCGCTGCGACGCAGTGCGAGCACTGCTAGCAGCGGGCAACGCCGCAGAGCGCCGGTTATGGAAGTCAGAAATCACAATAATTTATTGGGGGTTACTTAGGCCGCCACCACGACCAGGTCGGGGAAGTCGTCCTGCCAGCCGTCCCACTCGTCTTGCAGATGGGCGTGCATGCCGGCGCGCTCTTGCGCCTGCTCAAAGGTGTCCGCGCTGGCCAGCAGAAAATGGGCGATGGCGCGCAAGGTGGCCGGGTCGGCCTGGATGGTCACGTCGGAGCAGGGCAGGGGCCGCTCGGCGGCGGCGTCCTGCAGATAGCAGTGCAGCGATAAATGTGTGGTCATGGGTGTCGGTTGTTGATGTAGGCGCCCAGCATGGCGTGTGTGTTGAGTGCGGCGCGGACGGCGTCCAGTTCCCCGGGCTGCAGGTGCCAGAAGGTGAGGCCGGCATGCTCTTCGCAGCGGCCATGGGCTTGCATCGCGTCGCGCAGCGCTTGCCGGCGCTCGGGCGGCAGCGCATCCAGTCTGGCTTGCGTGAAACCATTGATGGGATAGACATCGCGCAGGTGCGAATCTTGCAGCCCGCGCCGCTTGATGGCGGCCCAGTTATTTGCCGGACAAGGGATGCCAAAGGTCATCGGATGGGCCTCATCGAGCTGCCGGTAGCCGAGTGCGTAGCCGGTGCCATAGCCCTGTGTTTCAGCGTAGCAGTACACATATTCGCAATGGTCAAACAGGCCGGGTATGGCCCGCGCGGCGTCGAGCAACGGCACCAGCGCAAGCTTGCTGGCGCGTATGGACAGAATCAGCGACGAGCCCGATAAATACATGGCCTGCGCGTCGCAGTTGACGGCCTCGTCAGCTTCGTCGGGCGGCACGATGCGCGGCGAAAGCAGTCCGATGCCGTCGTTCTCTGGCGCGAACAGCATCTTCTCGTAATTGCGCTGTGAGAACTTGACGATCTTGCCGCGCTTGTTGCCGTAGCGCTCGACGGATTCGCCTATCTGCGCGAACCAGGCGAACAGCTGCGCGCTGGCCGTGGCGGGAATGAAGGGGGTATTTTTCTTGAATTCGCCAACGAGGAAATGGTATGGGTCCATATGGCAATGCGGGGGAGGGGGGCGAGGGGCATATTTTTGCACAGGATGCCAAACGCTGCCAATGCGTGCGGGCCCCCTGTTCAGGTGGCCTGATGCGTATGTACTTGATTTACATGCGATTCGGGCCGCATTGCGGTTACACTAAGTCTGACTATACTGAAATGACGGCCGTGGTTCCTGTTCGCGGCGGCGCTGGCAATCCAACGGAGGCCTCATGTCCTATGCAAATCCCACCACCCATAATGGCTTCCTGATTTCGGCCTACGCCTGCGAGCTGCCGGAGGGATGCTGGCAGGGACAGTTGGTGCTGAGCAAGTGCGGCTTTGAAGATGTCCGGCAAGCCAATCTGGAAAATCGCAGCACGCAGCACGAGGCGGAGCAATCGGCCCTGGCCATGGGCTGGCAGCTGGCCAATTACGTGCTACCCCTGCGCACTGTTGACGATAAGTAATCTAATGCTTTCATTTGGGAAGGGAAATAGGGTATCGTGTTCGGATAGAAAGCAATACACCGTATGCAGCAATAGAGCTGGCGTGCGCGGCGATGTCTGAGTGAACGCCGCGGAACGAAGAGTTGTCCTTGAGGCCGGCCCCCACAGGCCGCACACCGTCACCATGCACCACACAGCACTCTCGCCGGATCCTGAGGATGCGCCCGCCCAGCAATTGCCCCCCGAGCACAATCTGCATGCTCTGCATAGCCGCGAAGTCAAGCTGTTGCGCGAGACGATCAATCAATTGTTGATCATGGCCAAGATGCAGGTGCAGGAAAAGGATAAATCCGACGCCTTCGGCCTGTTGATCATGCAGTTGCGCGAAGCCAATCAAAATCTCGTGCTGGCAACGTTTGGCGCACAGGACATGCAAGCGTCCGCCGAAGCGACCACCTTGCGCCAGACGGAATTCCTGGCCATGCTGGCGCATGAGTTGCGCAATCCCTTGCAGCCGCTGGCGATGGCCAATGACTTGCTGGCCAAGAAGATCGACCTCGATCCCCAGCTGGCGCACGTGCATGGCGTGATCGGCCGCCAGGTGGCGCATATGGCGCGCCTGATCGACGACTTGCTCGACGCTTCGCGCGTCAGCAGCGGGAAGATCACCTTGCAGCTGGCGCCCATCCTGCTGAGCGACATCCTCGCCGGCGCCATGGAAGTTGGCCAGGCCAGCATCAGCCAACGCCAGCAAGTGCTGAGCGTGAGCCTGCCGAGCGAACCGCTGGTGATCGAAGGGGACCTGGTGCGGTTGACACAAGTGTTTGCCAACCTGCTCATCAATGCAAGCAAGTTTACGCACGAGTTTGGCCATATCGACATCGTCGTCAGGCGTCACGATAATCTGGTGGAAATTGCCGTCAACGACGATGGCGCCGGTATCGCGCTCGATATCCAGCCCTTCATCTTCGACCTGTTTACCCAGGGCTTCCGTTCGCTGGAACGGGCGCAGGGCGGCCTGGGCATCGGCCTGTCGCTGGTGCGCATCATTACCCAGCTGCATGGCGGAACCGTCGACGTGTTCAGCGCCGGGGTCGGCTTCGGCAGCCAGTTTGTCTTGCAGCTGCCCCTGTCGTCGCTGGCGCCGCCATCGCAGGACGTGCATGTGGAACATGCGGCGCATGCAGCGCCACGCCGCATATTGCTGATCGAGGATAATGCCGATGCGGCGGAAATGCTGGCCCTGCTGCTGACGCAGGACGGCCACCATGTCGACGTGCGCGATGACGGCCCCAGCGGCTTGCGCGCCGCGCTCGATGCGCCCTACGATGTGATCGTATGCGATATCGGCTTGCCGGGCATGGATGGCTTCCAGGTCATCAGTTCGGCCCGCGCGGCCCTGGTGGCGCCGCTGCCATGCTTTGTCGCCGCGTCCGGCTACAGCCAGCTTGGCGAGTTCGACCGCGCCGGGCAGGCCGGGTTTGACCATTACCTGGTAAAACCCATCAATATCGACGCTTTGTCGAAAATAATCACGGCAAAGGCTCCGCGCTGACAGGCGAGGGAGTCCCGATGCTTTCATTAACATGGTCCATGCACCGAAACCGCAGAGAAAAGATCCGATTATGGCCACAGTCCATGAACAGCGGCAGCGCAGGATAGAACACGCGCTGTTACGCGACCCAGGTGCGGTGGTAGACGTCAGTATTCGCCTTTGGGAGCGGCTGGCCACTGAATTGAACCAGATCATTGGTGAGCGGGGCGTGGAGTCAATGTATGCCCGCAGCCTGCACCAGAGTCAGAAACAGTTCAGCTGGCTGACGCCCCATCCGCCGCAAGCGCTGCAAGCTGCCATGAGCGCCTTGCGCGCCAGCTTGCAGGGCCAGGCGGACACCGTTGCCTGCGCGGCAAGCACGGCGATGCTGATGCACTTCATCAATACCCTTATTTTACTAATTGGCGAACTCTTAACGAATAGCATCCTCCTTAAAGCCTGGGGTGATGACGTTGTGAATAATGCTGGAACGGAGCCGAACGAATGAACAAAGTCACCATCCACCGCCTGGCCACTGGCGTGCCAGGGCTGGACGAACTGCTGGGCGGCGGAATACCGGAATTTTCCTTCAACCTGGTGGCGGGCACGCCCGGCAGCGGCAAGACGACGCTGGCGCACCAGATCATGTTCTCCCTCGCCACGCCGGAGCGCAAGGCGTTGTTTTTCACGGTGCTGGGCGAGCCGCCGCTGAAGATGCTGCGCTATCAGCAGCAATTTCCCTTCTTCGATGTGGAAAAGATCAACCAGTCGATCAAGTTCGTCAATCTGTCGGCGGACTTGCTGGAAGGCGATTTCGACCGCGTGCTGGCGCGCATCGCCGAAGAGGTCGAAGCGTTCTCGCCCAGCCTCGTCTTCGTCGACTCCTTCCGCTCCGTGGTGCAGTCGGCCAAGGCCATGGACACGGGCGCTGCCGGCCTGCAGAATTTCGTGCAGCAACTGGGCGCGCAAATGACCAGCTGGCTGGCCACGACCTTCCTGATCGGCGAGTACCTGACGCCCGAGGCCGAGTCGAGTGCCGTGTTCACGGTGGCCGACGGCATCCTGTGGCTGTCGCAGCTCGTGCACCGTGACGCCATGGTGCGCAAGATCCAGGTGGTCAAGATGCGCGGCCAGTCACAAAGCCTGGGCGCGCATACCTTCCGCATCAATGACGATGGGGTGGAGATCTTTTCCCGCGCCGTGCTGAAGGCGAGCGGCATTGGCAAGGTCAGCATTTCCGGCAATGAACGCCTGTCGCTGGGCGTGCCGGAGCTCGACCAGATGATGGGGGGCGGCTTGCCGGCCGGCTATTCGCTGTTGCTGGTGGGGCCGTCCGGTTCCGGCAAGACCGTGCTGGCCACGCAATTTCTCGCGGAAGGCGTGCGCTGCGGCGAGCCCGGCGTGATCGCCGCCTTCGAGAAAAGCCCGAACCAGCTGCTCAGCCATCAGCTGAATGCCCTCGTTGATTCCGGCCAGATCGGCGTGATCAACACGCGTACGCTCGACCTGTCGCTGGATGAAATCCTGCACGACCTGGTGGGCATGATCACGCGCATGAAGGCCAAGCGCGTGGTCATCGACTCGCTGTCCGGCTTTGAAATGGCGCTGGCGTCCATGTTCCGCGAGGATTTCCGCGAATCGCTGTACCGCCTGGTGGCGGCCTTGACGGACATGGGCGTGTCCGTGCTGATGACGGCCGAACTGGAAGACCAGTACACCATGCTGCGCTTCAGTTCCTACGGCAACGCCTTCCTGGCCGACGCCATCGTCATGCAGCGCTACATCGAGCTCGAAGGCCAGTTCAAGCGCGTCATGTCGGTAGTGAAGGTGCGCGGTAGCGGCCACAGCAAGGATATCCGCTTCTATGACATCGACGCCGGGGGCATGAAGATCGGCGCCGCCCTCAGCCAGTACCAGGGCATCCTGTCGGGCGAGCCCTACCGGGCTTAGGCGATGAGGCGTATGATGGAAGCGTGGCCATGCCGGCAGCGATGGCCGTGCGCACAGGGGACCGATGCGTCCGCTGAGTTTCCGAGCTGATCAAGAGGAGATATGATGGACAAACCCGAATTCATCCTGGCCGCGAAAGCCATGGAAACGCTGGAGATGTATCAGACCTTCTATGGCCATTCGCAGGAATACCAGGCGCACCATCAGGAAGTGTTGAAACTGCTGCGCCACAAGGGCGCCTCCCTGCTGGTGTCGGACCATGGACCGGCGAAGTTCCTGCTGGCCTTTGCCGATGCGCTGGAGGTAGCCAACTTGCCGGGCGAGTATGTGCCGCTGAGCCGCAGGTAGGGCGGGCCCGTCCCGGCAGGGGAGGCCGTCCTCTCCGAGGGGGCGCGGCTAGCCGCCGTTCGCTCCCTCGTTCAGCGATACCCTGGGCAGGCGCACGGTAAATACCGTGCCGCATTCCAGGCTGGACTCGGCGCCGATGGTGCCGCCGTGCGCGCTGGCAATTTCACGCGCGATAAACAGACCCAATCCGATACTGGTGGCATTCGGCGCCTTGTGATCGTCGGAAATGGCCAGCTGTACCAGGGGATCGAAAATGCTCTTCAGCGAGGCTTCCGGGATCTGGCGGCCGAAATTCTTCACTTGCACCACCGCCGTATCAGGATCGCCGCAGGCCGTGATGGTCACCGGCTGGTCGTCGGTGCGATATTGCGCAGCATTGTTGAGCAAATTGGAAAACAGCTGGGCCAGGCGGGGCGCATCGAAGTCGCCGATCATTTCGCCCGTGGTGCTCAGTTCGAATTTGCATTGCGGGTGAGCGGCCGAAGCATCCTCGACGGCCGTCTTGCAGATTGCCCCCAGGTCGCCCAAAGTGGGCGAAATGGGCATGTGTCCCCCCAGTTGCGTCCTGGCAAATTCCAGCAGATCGTTCACCATGGTGGTCATGGTCGCTGCGCTGCGTGCAACCCGCGCCCCGATCTGCACCGTGGAAGCAGAGGTCGCGCTTGGCCGGCTCAGCAGCGCACCGGCCATCGTCATCGTGCTCAGCGGACTGCGCAGATCGTGGCTGAGGATGGCGAGAAAGGTATTGCGGGTGCGGTCGCTCTGCTGCGAGTAGCGTATGGCCGATTCCTGCAGCGCCTGGTCTATCGCTTCATTGAAGCGCAAGATGTCTTCCGTTGCCGTTTTCGATGCCACCGAGACCTGTGCCATCCACAGGCGCAGAACGCTGGCCCGCATCGCGCGAAATTCCGCCGTCAGCTGCGGCAGCGTGAAGCCGATCTGCTGGCGCAGGGAGCCATGCGTGGCGGCCGCCGTTTCCTTGCCCTCAATTTCCGACACGCCCGTGGTCGATTTCTTTTTTCGCTGCGCCGCATTCTCGATGACGTCCATGTCGCGCACGATGGTTTGCAGCATCTGCTTGGCATGATCGCGCAATTCTGCTTTCGAGATGGCGGCGCCAGGAATGGGGAGCGATCTGGCGAAGAGTTCCCACTCTTCCAGGATCTGCTCCAGATGGCCGGTAATAAAGCGTGATAGTTTCACGGTGGACCAATGCGTTGATGGAAGAGGAGCCAGTGTACGCTGTTGCGGTGATCAGTGTGCTTGAATAGCGTTTTTACCCTTCGTTCTCGACCAGCCAAGGATGGGATGGTGTACCAATCGCGGACCTGGTTCCGGTCACCCCGGGCGATCTAGCAAATCGCTCCGGCAATGCTTTTGCCACTGCGCAGGTCAAAGCCGAAGTGGCACACATAACCGTCGTGATCCCGGACACAGGAAACATTTTCCTTGTCGCGCTGCCGATAACCTTTTTCCAAACTGCAGCGCTCTTTCGAATCCGGAGCCATGGAGTCAAACATGTCTTTTGCCACGGTCCCCGTTACCATGAAGGAAATCTTGCGTTCACGCAATGTAGGTGGTTTCTGGTCGTCCAAGGTATTCGAATAGATCAGATAAGAACCCTTGAACGGCTTGTATTCGCCCCAGTCGCTGTTGCCAGCCGCATAAGCCAGTGAAAACAGGGTGAAGGCGCCGCACGCCATAGCCCGTAGTTTTTTCATGTCAGGCGCTCAGTTCCAGGTGGAAGTGATGGTCGTGATTTTTGAATGGCGTCACGAGCGGAATGCCGGTATCGTTAAACAGCACCCTGCGCACACCGGCATGCGCGCGAAAAAGTGCGATGAGCTTTGCTGTCGCGGCTTGATCGTATTCCTTGCTATGCCAATATACCGGAAGAGGCAGGCCATCTTTGCGCAGTGGACGAATATCCACCTCCAGTCCGGACTTGTGCGTTGAGTGTTGTCCATAGGCGGTTCCGTTAGCCAGGCTAATGTTGCCGACACCAAATTTCCGCGTATCCGTCGCTTGCCATTCGCGCTCCACATACAGCAGTGCCATCATCATGTTCGGGTGCGCATATTGGCCCGCACCCCTGCCCGGCGTGCCATAGGCGTAATACCCTGCATCTTCCGGAGCCTGAGGCAGGATGAAAAAACCGCGCTTATCCCTGGGCTGAACTTCAAGCATGGTCAACTCCACTATGCGCAAGGGGGGAGCTGGCATTGTTTCGCATTCCTTTCCATATGGAATTGCGGTATCGCAAACAATGGCAAGCTGGAACCGGGTTTTTCCGTTGCTCTCGGTGGTGCGTGTGCCGGCCTTGTCCATGTACAATCGGCAACAGAGACGCCGGGACGGCGAGGGTCAGGTCCGCCATTCGTACACGGCCTGAGCGGGTGATGTTGTCGTGAGGAAAAACTGCCTGCGGCGCAAAACCTGGTCAGAAGAATCGGAGAGGGTTGCGCTTGCAAGCGCAACCCGGTTTTGCGGCGCCGAGCTGCGCTCGCCGAAGCCCCGCAAACCCCCCGCGTCCGTACCGGACGCGGATTTGATGCCTGCGCTCTGCATGCATGGAATAAATAAAAAGGGCCTCCCCGCCAAAACGGGGAAGCCCTTTTTCTTTATTCAGTGGTGGAGACGGCGGGAATCGAACCCACCGAGAATGAGCCACGCATGCGGTGCGTGCCAACTATGTTGACTAAATGTTGGCAATTGCGCGTCTCAGTCGGGGGAGACTATTGAAGAATTGTATGTAGATCAGTCTGAGCATTCGCATCCACTCCACCTGAAAAGAAAGCGGGCGGCGCGGACTTGAACTGTCCAAGTTGAACAGGCTCAAACGGGTCAGATAAAATAGTTATGTCATAAGCACGTAGTTGTGATCCGAACTTACCCAGGGCGATGCCCGTTACTGAAACAGCTCCAGCAGCTCGTAGAAAGGCAGAAGCTACTCCAAATGAGACACCGTAAGTTGTGCAGTCGTCAATCACAATGACGTTTGCCCCACGTAGTCTTTGTTTGTCTTTGTAGAAGGGGTTTAGATGGATGGAAGTGATTTGATCAGTCGGATCTGTACGATCTCCCCCACCGCCGGTGGATCGTTTAACAGACGGCTTGTGTCGAATAAATAGGGGTTCACCACGTTTGCAAAAGCGCACTCTTGAGACAGTTGTACGCAAACGATGGGTGAAGTCGCTGAGTACCTCTGTATCAGTATTTACGCTTTTCGATGATGGATATACGCCCCAAACCAGATCTTTTTTTGCCCCAAAACCATCGGTCAGTAGTGAGCGCGCAGTCACGGCTAAGAGCGCGTTTAAACGGCTACCGCCATTTTTGACTGTATTGGTTAGTTTTTGTGCAAAATTTTGCTGAGTGTTTGATTTGCCGAAACCAGACAAATCGGCAAGAGCTCGGATGCAATATTTCGGATTCTCAGCGGCAAACCACCACTTTCCGCTCCACTTTGCCGTAAGCTCTACAACCTCTTGGAGTTGTTGTGCATTTTGAACGGATATCCCCAAGTCCCGTACTAAAGGCGATGCGGACCATGCGCCCGCAATCAAGATAGCCCCGCCATTCTTACCCATCCTGACGTCATCGTCTTTTGTCGCTAGGACCAGAACATCAAATGGATTTAATGAGTGAAGAGACGCATTGTGAGCGACTATCCCCCCAGTCTGGCGACCACGTACCTGAAGAAATTGTACTTTGCTAGAAGAGAATGCAGTTTCAAACCAGTCAGGTTCCGTGTGATTTGAAATTAAGGCAACGGCATTCCCCGCAGCCTTGACATCCATTAGAACTTGTACCAGGGCAGGGTCTGGTTTTCCGAGGCGTAAGATTCCATCGGGGGATGCCATAATAATTAGCAAATCAATTCACCTTATAGTTAAATAAGTGCGTCAAAATCGGACTTGGGCACACGTCGTGCTACAAATAATCCTACTAGTGTAGCCTTCGGGAATCTATCTGACAAAAGACGTTTAGCTGCACGAAAGTGGCATCCTGTGGTTAGGACGTCATCGACTATGAAAATTAGATCAGGTTCAGGATTTGATAGGGTCTCATCAATCCGATAATTCTGCAATACTTCATCTGGAGTTGGCCGCGTGTCATTTAGATGCGTCGCATCGACAGACCGAATTTGAAGGATGAGTTCGCGGAAATCGCTCGGGCGAGCGGCTGACGCTAGTTGCAAAACTCGGGACATCCGATCATCATAAAGTGGATGGTCTTTGGTCTTGGATGGTGGAATTGGAACGAAAGTTAATACGGCATCTTCTCTAATGTTGCGACGAATGATATTCGCAATATTTCCTATTGCACGCTCCTTGTATGCCCATTCTTGTTTGCCTCGTTTTTCAACGCTTTTCTTGAAATTATGAATTAGTTGATTAGTTTCGCTGCATGCGTGACCGCCGCGTGCAGTATATTCGCCAATGTAGTAGCACTCGTCATTAGAGTCTAAATACCAGTGATCGGGCAGAGCTAACTCATCAATTTTCAGAAAGCGATTATTCAAGATTTGCCTTTATGTCATCGTAGTCAACAACCCGAATCGCTCCCTGTTTTTCGAATCTCGCAGGCCAGGTTAGTTCTGGGTTCTGGAAACAGCTATCAAGAATAAACAATTTCCGACCTTGGTGCAATGCCGCCCGTGCCTGAGTGAGGGTACCCGATGTGTTACTTGCCTCAATGATAATCGTGGCTTGCGACAACGCGGACATTGTTGCATTCCGCTCAGGGAAGAAGAATCTGTTGAATTTAAACGACTGTTGGGAGTAACGCCAAATAGGAACTTGGCTGATAAGCAAATGTTCTGTCGCAATTTTGTCTTGTAGCGCTCTGTTTTCTGGTGGGTAATACTCAGTGATAGGTGTACCGATTACAGCGACAGTATCACCACCATATTCGATGGCAGTGGTATGCGCGACAGTATCAATGCCACGCGCCAATCCGGAGACGATAGTGTATCCATCCTTCACCAGCAATTTGACTATTTTTCGAGCCCTACGAATACCTTCTTCTGTGGGCTGACGAGATCCCACAATTGCGACCCGCTTCGGTGCTTCAATAAGATCCCAATGTCCTCGATAATACAAAAATTCGACGGGATGCGCGGCGCTTCTGAGTCGGTCAGGATAGTCTTCGGAACCATGAATGCGCACTCCGTAGTCGTCAATTTTTGCATGCCTAATTTTCTCAAGAACACGTGCTAACGTTTCATCAATTTCTGGTTCGCTCACCAGCTCTGACGGCATTGTCCCGGGATTCTCACGGAAACAGTCAGCAATTGTCTTAAAACTTGCATTTTGGTGAGACCACAATGCCTCATACGCTGCCATTTCGCGTAAGGGCAAAATAGGTTTGTTGCTGAGAATTGAGTCCAATGCGTTCATTTTTTGATAAAAATCCGGTTGTTGTAGCAATTTTGGAAATTATTTCCTAATTGTATTTTTGACTAAGCTAACTGTTGACCGTCAAGGGTAGCAAACAGTGTACTTGAACACCAGATGAAGTGCAAAAGTCCATCGAACAGGGGCAGGATAACGAATTTCCGGCCACCTGTTCATGCCCTAATGATTAAGCGAAACTGCTGTGCATACAGAACGTTGGAGTCCGATACTTAGGCTCGATGTAGGGAGTGGGATGCAGCTGCTGACGTGCATTTAGGTAGGAGTATCAGGGCAGTTAGTACCGAAAACTGCCTCCGCTTTGGCGCCCGCAAGACGGTCAGCTTCCGGCATCCAACGTCCGTACACGCGAGCAATCATTGTCCAGTCTGCATGCCCCATCTGTTTTGCGACCCACATAGGGTGTTCACCGGCTGATAGCATCATGCTGGCGTAAGTGTGACGCGTCTGATAAGGGTTTCGATACCGCACGCCAGCGCTTTGCAAGATGCCGGTCCATAGGGTCTTGCGGATCGGCTGGTCGCCCTCCCAGCGCCGTTCCAGGCGTGGATTTTGAAAGACTTCCTCGCCTTTCGCCCAGGTGAACGCCTTTTGTTCCTGCAGCGCATGCATCGCGCGCTCCAGCAGCTTGATTTCGCGGCGGCCGGCGTTCGTCTTGGTGCTTTCTGCCGCCTTGGAGTGTTGAGTGAGGGCGCGCGTCACCATCACGACGCCGCGTACGAAGTCGACGTCGGCCCAGTCCAGGGCCACCAGTTCGGACGTGCGCAAGCCGGTCCAGAAGGCAAACTGCAGGAGGTTGCGCCCCTGGCCGGTTGCTTGCGTGAGAATCGCCGCCTGTTCCTCCTTCGTGAACGGGTCGATATCGTCCTTCGACTGGGGCGCCTCGACCTTGGAATAGCACCAGCGTGCCAGCGGATTGACCTCGATCAGTTCGTCCTCTATCGCGTCGTCCAGAGCCTTGCGTAGCACGCTCTGGATGTTGGCCATGGTCTTGTTGGTCGCGTTCATGGGCTCCAGCTTCGCCCGCACGTCCTTCTTGCGCAGCGCCGACAGCATGATTGTGCCGAACCAAGGGATCAGCTGGCCAACGACGATCTTGCGATAGCCGTTGTACGTGCTGGCCTTGAGGTGCTTTTTTTGCCTGTCGAGCCACTTATCCAGAAACGCCTCGATGGTCTGCACGTCGCCCACCTGGTCGGCGAACTTGACGGCATTGGACGATTGGGGGAAGGTGGCCGTGTAGTCAAAGCTGTTGGTGGCGATGGCATGCAGGATCGCCGCCCGGTGGTTCTCGGCCCGTTTCAGATTAGCGGAGGTGGGCTTGAGCGCGATCCTTTCCCGGCACCTGGTGCCGCGATACATGAAGGTGATTTCGATGCTGCTTTCCGATGCAGCTTTAACACCTCGCCCGTCTCTACCCATGATTCATACCCTTTCACGTCAATTAAAATTCGATTGTCTGGCGCCTTGATCCAGACGGCGTCTTTCGGCCAGATCCCATCCCGGATCTTTGTTCTGATCGCGTCGGGCGTGTAACCCGACTCGGTGGAGAACTTCGGTATGGTCATGTAGCGAAGCATTTCTTTTTCCTATTCTCGGAATCGGTTTGTACCGCCAAAGCAAACGCTTCGGCCTCCGTGTATTGCGGCACCTCAGCGCCTGGCTTGCGGTAATCGCGCAGTCGACAAAATTCCTTGTAATCCGCTTCCTCGGGAGGGGAGGCCGCTGTCATGCTGGGCACCCGACAGGCGCGGCTGCTTTCTTGACCGCCTCGATGGCGCCCAGCGGCACCGCCCGGAACGTGCCCGGCCACTGGTGGTCCAGCTCCACCCAGGCGTGCAGCTCGCCATTGCCCACGTCGCGGCGCAAGTCGTTGACGGTGCCGGCCTGGTAGCCTTCGTCGGTATCGAATGTCACGCGGTCGCCCAGGGCGATTTGCCGCGGCGAATTGGTCAGGGTGTTCAGCATTGCGGTGCTCCTTTCAGTTTGGCGGTAACGCCGCACACGCCGAAGTGGTCGATGGCGGCCTGGATCGCGTCGCCGCTGGAAGCGGCAATCGCGGCGTATTCAAAGCGTTCGGTTTGCGTGCGAACGATCACGGCATAGGTGCTCATGTGCCA
>NZ_JCAQAV010000051.1:0-35003 GCF_059617925.1 Janthinobacterium sp. JF4
GCCTTCGGCAATGCGCCTTGCCCTGAACTGTTTCAGGAGTCCATGGCGGCGTTGCGATGCCTCGTCGTGCAGTTCGCACTGCCTTCGGCAATGCGCCTTGCCCTGAACTGTTTCAGGAGTCCATGGCGGCGTTGCGATGCCTCGTCGTGCAGTTCGCACTGCTTTCGGCAATGCGCCTTGCCCTGAACGGTTTCAGGCGCTAGCGATAATATGTGCCGGCATCGCGCCGCGCAGCGCATTGCAGACGACGATCGCCTCGGCCCGCGCCAGCATGGCGCGCGTGATGATGGTTTCCTGCGCGTTCCAGACAGGATCGGCCAGCATGGCCGCGCGTTGTACGCCGGGCAGCAGGCCGCAGGACAGGGGTGGCGTGTGCCAGCGGCCATCGAGCCGGACGAAGACGTTGCTGCGCCCGCCCTCGGTCAGCTCGCCCCGTTCGTTAAAGAACAGCATGTCGAAGCCGCCTTGCGCCTCGGCCGCGCGCCAGGCCGCGTCGTAGCGCGCACGCACGCTGCTCTTGTGACGCAGGAACAGGTCGTCCGCCACGGTGGCGTCGGGCGCCAGCAGGATGGTGACCGTGTCCGGCAAGGCGCTGAGCGTACCGCTTTGCGTCGTGAACCGGCCATCCTGGCGCAGCGCCAGGCGCAGGCGGAAGGGAGCGTCGTCGGGGCGTGCCGCGCAGGCCGCCTGCAGGGCGGCGCGCGCGGCACTGTCACTCCAGGCAAAACCGAAGTAGGCGCAGGAAGCGGCCAGGCGCGCCAGGTGGCGTTCTTGCTGGCGGCAGCCATAGTCGCGGCTGGCGTGCAGGGTTTCGAACAGTTCGAAGTCGTTGCCCAGCCCCGTCAGGAAGCGGGCCTTGAGCTGGCATTCCGCAAATTCTTCCTGCGGGTCGCTGTCGAGCACGATGCCGGCGCCCACGCCCATCTCGCCGCGCCGGATGCCGTCAGGGCCAGGTGGCTGCAGGGCCAGGGTGCGGATCGGCACGGACATGCAGAAGTCGCCCACCGCATGGACCGCACCGGCGTTTGGTGGATCGAACCAGCCGATGGCGCCCGTGTAGATGCCGCGCGGCGCTGGTTCCAGTTCGGCGATGATTTCCATGGTGCGGCGTTTCGGTGCGCCCGTGATCGAGCCGCACGGGTACAAGGCCTGGAAGATGTCGGCCAGGCTGGCATCCTGGCGCAGGCGCGCCTGCACGGTGGAGGTCATTTGCAGCACGCTGCTGTAGCGCGTCACCTCGAACAGGGCCGGTACCTTGACGGAGCCCGTGGCGGCGATGCGGCCGATGTCGTTGCGCAGCAGATCGACGATCATCAGGTTTTCCGCGCGGTTTTTCGGGTCGTTGGCCAGGGCGGCGGCGCGGCGCGCATTTTCTTCCGCTTGCTCCGCAGGGGCGGCCGGCGCCGTGCCTTTCATGGGACGCGCCGTCAGCTCGCCCTGCGCATGGCGCACGAACAGTTCCGGCGACAGCGACAGCAGGGCGCCGCCATCGGGCAGCATCACCAGCGCGCCGTAGGGTACGGGCTGGCGCGCGCGCAGCCGCGCATACAGGGCCAGGGGCGAGCCGAAGGCGTCGAAGCGCAAGCGATACGTGTAGTTGACTTGATAGGTGTCGCCGGCCACGATGTAGTCGTGGATGCGGTGCAGCGCCTGCGTAAATTGCGCCTGATCGACATTTGCGTGTATATCGGCCACGCCGGCCGGCGCAGCTTCCGCGCGGACGCGCTCGTCCAGCCACTGCGCCACGTCGTTCTGCGACAGTTGCGTGCAATGTTCAAAGACGAGCACTTGCGCCAGCGGCGGCGCGCCGATGCCGGCCGCGCGCGGCGGCATGCTCAGCAAGTGCGCGCCCAGTTCGTAGCTGCACACGCTGACGGCGTACTGGCCGCGCTTTAAGGCATCTTGCAGCCCCGCGAGCAGAGCCGGCCACTGCCGTCCCTCGGTGCACTGCAAGACCGTTGCCAGGCCCGTGTACAGGCGCGAACCGGCGCCCGGGGTGCTGGCGTCGTCGAGCAGGGCTAAACAGTCGGTGTGCATGGAGACAGCCGCGGCGGTGACTTACCCCAGCAGCATGGCGATTTGCAGCGCCGCTTCCTGGGAGGGATTGATCTTGAAGCCGCTCTTGGCGTAGCGGTGCCAGCGTCCGATGACGAAGCCGACGATCAGGGTGGCGCGCGCCGCCACTTCGCTTTCCTTGCCATGGCCTTCGGCGGCGGCCACGCGCAAGGCTTGCTTGAGTGCCAGTTCCACGCGGTCGTAGAACTGGTTCATGCGCACTTGCAGGCGCTCGTCCTCATTGACCAGCGCGTCGCCGATCAGCACGCGCGTCATGCCCGGATTGCTGATGGCGAAATTGAGCAGCATGCCGATGATGTCGCGCGTTTGCGTCATGCCGTCGCTGTGTTTTTCCGCGATCTGGTTGATCAGGCCGAAGACGCTCGACTCGATGAACTCGATCAGCCCTTCGAACATTTGCGCCTTGCTGGCGAAATGGCGGTACAGGGCCGCTTCCGACACGGCCAGTCTGGCCGCCAGTGCGGCAGTGGTGATCTTTTCGCCTTTCGGCTGCTCCAGCATTGCGGCGAGGGCCTGAAGAATTTGTAGCCTGCGTTGGCCCGGCGGTGTGCTTGCCATATTTTCTCTTGTCGTTAAAAAAAATGCTGCCTTGATGGGGATATCCGTCACCGCCGCTAGCGGTGCGGCTTCCGGCGTCAACCGGAAGCCCAGGAGTCCCCTTCAACGCAAACGGTGAAGGCGGCGTGCCAAATGCCGGACAGATTTTACTTTGACATCGACGTAAGCGGGGCGATTTAACGCTCTGGGCAGCTTTGCCACGCCGATCGGATCAGCCATTTTCAGGTATTGCGTGACCCAGGCCGTGCGCAGGCCCAGTTTTTTCGCGCCCTTCAGGTTGGCCAGGGTGTCTTCCACCAGGATGCAGCGGCCAGGGCGGATCTGGTGCTTGCGCATCAGTTTGCGCAGCATCAGGGTCGATGGCTTGGGCCGCAGCTGGCGGTGCACATGCATCGCCTCGATGGCGATATGCTGCGAAAAATGCTGGCGCAAGCCCAGATGGCGCATTACGTCGCTCGAATAGCGCAGCGGCGCGTTGGTGAGTAAAATTTTACGGCCAGGCAGGCGTTTGAGTAAAGCCCCGAGTCCGCGCTCGGCGCGTATCATGGCGCGCAAATCGTCGAAGGCGTGCGTCTCGTGCAAAAAGTGTGCGGCCTGTACCTGATGGTGCTTGACCATGCCCAGCAAGGTGGCGCCATAGCGGCGCCAGTAGGCCGCGCGCGCCGCATTGACGATGGCGTCGTCGGCCGGCGTGACGCCATCGCCCAGTACGCGGGCAATATACGTGTTCATATTGGCCGTGATGGTGGGGAAGATGGCGTGCGAGGCATTGTGCAGCGTGTTGTCGAGGTCAAACAGCCAGACCGGCGACGAGCGGTTAAGATGGGACACAGGCACAGGAGTCTTTAGGCAAGATGATAAGCAAGATGAAAAATTCAACAATCAGGAAAACCATGCGACGCCAGATTATAGTGATGTTTTGCGGATTATTCTTGCTGCCGTTGCCGGCGGCCTTCGCGGAAGCGCCGCCCGTGGCGCAAAACCGGGGTGCCCTGTTCAAGGTGCAGGATGCCAGCCACACCCTGTATTTGTTCGGTACCATCCACGTTGGCGCCCCTGATTTTTATCCGCTCGAGCCGACGGTGACGCAGGCATTGGAAGGCGCCGGGGCGCTGGCGCTGGAGATCGATCCTGGCGCCGACCCGCGCGCCGCCTTGGGCGCGGTGCTGAAATACGGCATGGAGGCTCCGGGCAGCAAAGTGCCTGCCGACTGCCGCCAGACCCTGGCGCCGCGTCTGGCGCCGCTGTTGCAAAAATACGGTATAGCGCCCGAAGCGGTGGCGCCGATGAAGCCGTGGATGCTGGCCAGCATGCTGGCTATCGGCGAGTTTTCCACCCTCGGCTACCGCTCCGACCTGGCGGTCGACAATTATCTGTCGCAGCAAGCCAGGGCGCGCAAGATCCCCGTGGTGGAACTCGAGTCGATGGAAGGCCAGATGGCGCTGTTTGGCGCCATGTCGCCCGGCGACCAGTGCCGCTTCCTGGAAGACGGCGTGGCGTCGATCGAAGACCAGGAACAAAGCCAGGAAGCGCGCGAAATCGCCGACGCCTGGCGCAACGCCGACGCGGCCGCCTTCGACAAGCTGGCCGCCAAAGCGGCGACAGACCCCTCGTTCGCCGCGCAGTTCGTGCAAAAGGTGTTGTTAGATGGACGTAACCCGGCCCT
The DNA here is from genome assembly GCF_059617925.1 of Janthinobacterium sp. JF4. Classification (NCBI taxonomy): domain Bacteria; kingdom Pseudomonadati; phylum Pseudomonadota; class Betaproteobacteria; order Burkholderiales; family Oxalobacteraceae; genus Janthinobacterium; species Janthinobacterium sp. JF4. Next base: position 4,301 of record NZ_JCAQAV010000051.1, read on the forward strand.
GGCCGACGGCATCGCCAAGCTGCTGGCGCGCGAAAAGCACAGCCTGGCCGCCATCGGCGTGCTGCACCTGGTCGGAACGAAAAGCGTGCCGGATTTGTTGCGTCAAAGGGGCTTGAAGGTCGAGCGGGTGTATTGAACTGTAGAAGAGGAAACGCTGGCTTAGCCGCGCAACAAACGGCGGCAGAGCAGATGGAAAAGTGTTCAGGGCAAGGCGTCCTGACGAAGACAGTACGAATGTACGGCGAGGAAGGACAACGCCGCCATGGACAGTTTTTCAGCTGCGGGGAAAGGATACTGGTGCCCTTGACGTGGATCGAACACGTGGCCTCTCCCTTACCAAGGGAGTGCTCTACCACTGAGCTACAAGGGCAAATTAAAAGCGGCGCCAGGTGATCTGCGCCGCCAAACTACTCGCTGTGATGCATTGCGATTTTTTTAGTGCGAACGGATCATAGTACCAAAAGCCTGCTCGGTCAACACTTCCAGCAATAATGAGTGTTCGATGCGGCCGTCGATGATGTGCACCGTGTTGACGCCGGACTTGGCGGCGTCGAGCGCGGACGAGATCTTCGGCAGCATGCCGCCCGAGATCGTGCCATCGGCGAACATCTCGTCGATTTCGCGCGCGGACAGGTCGGTCACCAGGTTGCCCTGCTTGTCCTGGACGCCGGCGATGTTGGTCATCATGATCAGCTTTTCCGCTTTCAGGATTTCCGCGATCTTTCCGGCTACCACGTCGGCGTTGATGTTGTAGGCCTGGCCATCCTGGCCGAAACCGATCGGCGAGATGATGGGAATGAAGGCGTCGTCCTGCAGCGCCTTGACGACGGCCGGGTTGATCGCGTCGATCTCGCCGACAAAGCCGATGTCGAGGAATTCGCCCGGATGTTCGCGGTCCGGCATCTGCATCTTGCGCGCGCGGATCAAGCCGCCATCCTTGCCCGTCAGGCCGACGGCCTGGCCGCCGTAATGGTTGATCAGCATGACGATATCCTGCTGCACTTCGCCGCCCAGCACCCACTCCACCACTTCCATGGTTTCTTCATCGGTAATGCGCATGCCTTGCACGAAGGTGCCTTGCTTGCCGATTTTTTTCAGCGCGTTGTCGATCTGCGGTCCGCCGCCGTGCACCACGACCGGGTTCATGCCGACCAGCTTGAGCAGGATGACGTCGCGCGCGAAGCCGTGCTTCAGGCGTTCGTCCGTCATGGCATTGCCACCGTACTTGATGACGATGGTCTTGCCATGGAAATTGCGGATGTAGGGCAGGGCCTCGGCCAGAATCTGCGCCTTGATTTGCGGCGACACCGCCGTCAAGTCGTCATTCATGTCCAGGTTCAAGTTAGCTAGTTGATTCATGGCGAGTCCGGAAAATAGATTGGTGAGATTTTACAGGGAAGAAGAAAATCTTGGAGGCATTATAGGGCGATCTTGTTGTATTTTCCCTGATGATCCTATAGTCTGGGCCGATATGTCTCCCAGCCAGCCCTTTTACTGCCAGTTACATCTGCGTCGCATCCCGGCGCAGCATGACACACACTTGCCAATTCACCCATCGCCATGAGCCAGTGCACTCTCTGCGGCGCCACCTTCCAGTGTGGCCAGACTGACCCGCACGCCAGCGGACCATGCTGGTGCACGGCCCTGCCGCCCGCCATGCCCGTGCCCGGCGGGCGCGCCATCGGCTGCTGGTGCCCGGCCTGCCTGCAAGCGCATATCGCGACCCTGACACCCCCTGTAAAAGCCATCACGCCGGCCAATTGAGCGCTTCGGTATAAATTGCTTTGCAATAAACCTTGCATTCCGTAGGGGAATACGTTCAGACTTCGATTTTCAAGAATTTCTGATAGGAAAGACATGCGCTTCAGGGATATCCGCATCGGCGTGCGCATCAATGCCGGTTATGCCATTCTGATCGGGTTGATGCTGGTCGTCATCGTCCTGGCGGGTAGCCGCATCTATGCCATCCGCGCCGAGACCGACGACATCCTGCAGCGCGACTGGGTCGCCGCCAAGGCCACCAGCAAGATCCACGGGCTGGCGCGCGAGGCGGCCACGCGCATCGGCAGTCTGCCGAACCAGCACGATCTGGCGCTGCGCCAGGCGAATCAGGCGCGCCTGGAAGCGATCAAGCAAGGCATCGACGAGCAGGTGCGCATCCTCGACGGTCTCGATGCGCGGCCGGAGGAACGGCGCCTGCTGGAGCAGATGCACCTGGCCCGCGCCGATTACTACGTGTCGCTCAAGGCGATGTTCGAGCTGGTCGAGCGCGGCGAGGATGCCCGCGCCGAGCAGGCCATGCAGACGCAGACCTTGCCGGTGCTGGAAAAAGTGCTGCTGTACGTGGGCCAGCTCGACGACCTGCAGCAGCAGCTGATCCGCGACAGCGCGGCCAGGATACGCAACGACATCGATACCTCGCTGCTGCTGATGGGCGGCATCGGCCTGGCGGCCCTGCTGATCGGCCTTGCCTTTGCCTGGTCGGCGCGCTCGATCACGCGTCCGCTGGGCGAGGCGGTGGCGATCGCCACGCGCGTGGCCAATGGCGATCTCAGTTCCGTCATCGAAGTGACGTCGCGCGACGAGACGGGCGAATTGCTGCAGGCGCTCAAGGACATGAGCACCAGCCTGGCCGTCGAGCAGGATCTGCGCCATGCCGTCGAAGTGGCCGAGGATGCGACGAAGATGAAGTCGGACTTCCTGGCGAACATGTCCCATGAAATTCGCACGCCGATGAACGGCATCATCGGCATGACCCACCTGGCGCTGCAGACGGAGCTCACGTCAACCCAGCGCAACTACCTGGAGAAGGTGGAATCGGCCTCGAAGAACCTGCTGGCCATCATCGACGACATCCTCGATTTCTCGAAGATCGAGGCGGGCAAGATGGCCTTTGAAAAAGTCGATTTCTTCCTCGAAGACGTGCTGGCGCAGATCGCCGACCTGTCCGTGATGCGGGCGCAGGACAAGGGGCTCGAACTGCTGTTCGACATCGCGCCCGACGTGCCGAACGCATTGCAGGGCGATCCGCTGCGTCTGGGCCAGGTGCTGATCAACCTGACCAACAACGCCATCAAGTTTACGGACAAGGGCGAGATCGTCGTCACCATCCGCCTGCAGCAGCTGGAAGAACATGCGGCGGTGCTGCGCGTGGATGTGCGCGATACGGGCATCGGCCTGACGCCGCCCCAGCGCAGCAAATTGTTCCAGGCATTCACCCAGGCCGACACTTCCACCACGCGCCACCATGGCGGCACGGGCCTGGGACTGACCATCAGCAAGCGCCTGGTGGAAATGATGGAAGGCGAGATCGACCTGGTAAGCGAAGCGGGCGTGGGCAGCACCTTTTTCTTCACGGCCCGCTTCGGCCTGGCCGCCGTGCCGCGCGACAGCTTGCCAGTACCACAGCAGTTCCAGGGCCTGCGCGTGCTGGTGGTCGACGACAACCCCAGCGCGCGTGAAATCTTCGTCAGCATGCTGACGGCGCTCGGCTTCGAGGCGCGTGCCGTGTTTGGCGGCGTGCTGGCCATCGGCGCCGTGGCGCAGGCGCGTGCCGAGGGGCGCCCGTACGGGCTGGTGCTGATGGACTGGAAAATGCCGGGCATGAACGGTCTCGATACCCTGGCCGGCATTCGCGCCGACGCCGCCGGCATCGATGCGACGCCGGCCTGCATCATGGTCACGGCCTTCCATCGCGAAGCGCTGCTGGAAGCGGCGCGCCAGCGGGACTTGCCGCTCGACGGCGTACTGAACAAGCCGGTCAGCGCCTCGACCCTGCTCGACCAGATATCGTTCGTGTTTGGCGGCGTGACGGGGCAGAGCCGCAAGACGCAGCGCCAGAGCAGCTACCGCGACGACGAACGCGCCCTGCGCGGCGCCTGGCTGCTGCTGGTGGAAGACAATGAGGTCAACCAGGAAGTGGCGCAGCATATTCTCAACGACGCCGGCATCCGTGTCGACATCGCGGGCAATGGCGCCATCGCACTGGCGAAGATCGAGGAAAACGCCTATGACGGCGTGCTGATGGATTGCCAGATGCCGGTGATGGATGGTTATCAGGCGACGCGAAAACTGCGCCAGGATCCCCGTTATTCGAATTTGCCCGTGATCGCCATGACGGCCAATGCCATGGTGGGCGACAAGGAAAAATGCCTGGACGCCGGCATGAATGATTTCATCGCCAAGCCGATCGACGTGGCACAGCTGTTCGGCACCCTGGCGCGCTGGATCGCGCCGGCCATGCCGCAGGAAATGACGGCGGTGGTGGCGCAGCCGGAAGCGGAACTGCCCATGATCGCCGGCCTGAAAATGGCGGAAGCCATGCGCCGCGTGGGCGGCAATGCCGCTTTGATGCGAAAATTGCTGGACCGCTTCGTGGAAACCCAGTTCGACGCCATGCAGCGCATCGTTGCCGCCATCGAGAACAACCAGCTCGAGACGGCGATCCGCGAAGCGCACACCCTGAAGGGCCTGGCCGGCAATATCGGCGCCGGCGGCCTGGCCGACAGCGCCGCGCGGGTCGAGCACTTGCTCAGCCTGGGTTCGCACGACGGACTGCCGCAGGCGCTGGCCGCCTGCACCCTGGCGCTCGACGAGCTGGTGCCGAAGATCGTGCTGGCCATGCAGTCGCGCGGCCATGTGGCCGAGGCGGGCGGCGCGGTGGTGGCGCACGTGGCGCCGGTGGACCGGGCGCACCTGGAAGCGGGCTTGCGCGAATTGTCGCAGTTGCTGCAGCAGGACGATGCGCAGGCCGTCAAGCATCTGGAGGGCATCGGCCCCGTGCTGGTCGCGGCCGGGCAGGCGGAACATGCGCGCCAGTTGAAGCGCATGCTGGGACAATACGATTTCGAAGGTGCGCTGGCGCAGCTGGGCGAGGTGGCCGATGCGCTGGAGCTGACACTGTGACAAGGATAACTATGCAGAGCGAAGGACGGGCATGAGAGCGCCGGCAAGCAAGCCAACCATCCTGGTGGTCGATGACACGCCAGACAATATCGACCTGCTGCGCGCGGTGCTGGAAGACGATTACCGCACCAAGATCGCCGTCAATGGCGAGCGTGCCCTGAAGATCGCCGCCGGCAGCGACCAGCCGGACCTGATCCTGCTCGACATCATGATGCCGGGCATGAGCGGCTACGATGTGTGCCGTGCGCTGAAGGCCGATCCCGCCACGGCCGGCATTCCCGTGATTTTTGTCACGGCCATGAGCGAAGTGGCCGACGAGCAGCTGGGCCTGGCCCTGGGCGCCGTCGACTACATCACCAAGCCGATTTCGGCGCCCATCGTGCTGGCGCGCATCAAGACGCAGCTGGCGATGAAGCAGATGCAGGATTTCTTGCGCGACCAGAACCAGTACCTGGAAACGGAAGTGGAGCGCCGCGTGCAGGAAGTGGCGGCGCTGCAGGACGTCACGATTCACGCCATGGCCTCGCTGGCCGAGACGCGCGACAGCGAGACGGGCAACCATATCCGCCGCACCTCGCACTACCTGAAAGCGCTGGCGGAGAAGGTGCGCGGCTTGCCGCGTTTCCGCGATTTTTTGACGGACAAGAACATCGAACTGCTGTTCAAGACGGCGCCGCTGCACGATATCGGCAAGGTGGGCATCCCCGACCATATCCTGCTCAAGCCCGGGCGTTTCGAGCCGCACGAAATGGCCATCATGAAGACGCACACCACCCTGGGACGCGACGCCATTCTGGCGGCCGAGCACGAGCTGGGCATCGAAGTCGATTTCCTCAAGTATGCCAAGGAGATCGCCTACAGCCACCACGAGAAATGGGATGGCAGCGGCTACCCGCAAGGCCTGGCTGGCGAGGACATCCCGATTTCGGCGCGCCTGATGGCGCTGGCCGACGTGTACGACGCCCTGATCAGCCGGCGCATCTACAAGCAGGGCATGGGCCATGCGCAGGCCGTGCAGATCATCGTCGAGGGGCGTGGTTCGCACTTCGACGCCGAGATCGTCGACGCCTTCCTGCAGATCCAGGATCAGTTCATCGCCATCTCCAACCGCTATGCCGACGGCGTGTGCGAGATCGCCGACAAGCAGCGGCAGATCGCGCCCTTCGCCGGGAACATCAGCTGACGGATTAGCTGACCGTCTTGAAGAAGCGCAGCATCTCCCGGCTCGCGTCCGGCCCCTTGCCGTCCGTGTAGCTGCCGTTATTGCTGCCGCCGGACCAGGCATGGCCGGCGCCGTGGATGACCCAGTGTTCGCCCAGCGGCGAGCCGTCCGCCTGGCTGTGCGTGGTGCGCGTGTAGCGGTGGCCATTCGGCACGCTGCCGTCGGTGGAAGCGGCCCTGGCCGCCGTGCCGCCCGCCTGGCTGCGCACGCCCTGGGCGATCAGTGCATCGCCATTGCGCGGGTTGACGGTGGTGTCGCGGTCGCCGTGGAAAACGATGATGGGCACGCCGCCCGCCGGCGCCTTGCGCTGGGCATTGGGCATGGCGCCGCCCTTCATGGCGGCCAGCGCCGACGGCAAGTCCTGCGCCGAGGCGAACGGCAGGCCCGAATGCACGCCGACGGCGGCAAACAGGTCAGGGTACAGGGTGCCGACGATGACGGCCATGGCGCCGCCCGCCGACAGGCCGGCGACGAATACTTCGCGCTCGTTCACCGGGTAGTCGTCGATGACTTGCCGGGCGATGCCGGCGATCAGCGACGGTTCGCCCTGGTCGCGTTGCTGGTCGATGGCATTGAACCAGTTCCAGCAGCGCGAACTGTTGGCGCCCTGCGTCTGCGCCGGGTAGACGACAAAACACTCCTTTTCTTCGGCCAGTGCATTCATTTGCGTGCCGGCGGCGAAATCGTCGGGATTTTGCGTGCAGCCGTGCAGCATCACGATCAGCGGCATGGCCTGGCCGTGATAGCTGCTGGGGATGTACAGTTTATAGGAGCGCGTGCCCGCATGGTTGCGGTACACGCCGTCGATGAACTGCGCACCAGCGGGTAGTTCCGCCGGCGTGGCGGCCGGCGCGTTGAAGCCGGGCGGGTGGAAATGCGGCAGCTCGAAGCTGGGCATGTCGAAGCTGTGCTGACCCAGGCCGGCGGGCACGCCCAGGCGCGCCATGAAATCCTGCGCGAAGACCTGCGCCGCCTGCGCGGGCGTGGGCGGCGCGGCAGGCGTTTCTGGCGCGGCGGCAGCTTGCGCCTGCGCGGCGCGGGCCTGCGCTGGTGCCGGTGGTGGCGCAGGTGGTGGATTAATATCGCGCATGGTCTGCGCAGGCGGCGCTTGCGTGGCCGCCGCCTGCGGCGCCAGGCCGGCGGCGGACAGCGCCTGCTGGATCGCTTCGGTGGCGGCGGCGGGGCCCTTGCCCATCAGATTGCGGGTCGCTGCGCGCATCTGCGCCAGCATGTTGAGTGGTAGTTTCATGACCATCCTTAATGGTGCCGCGCATCGGCCGGGTCATCGCCGCGAACCGATACGCTAGTGAATTCGCCCTGCGAGCGCCGTCTTGACGACGGTGCTGGCGTGCAGGGCACCTAATACGAAAATCGACTCGATGGTGGCCAGTGCCAGTTCCACGGAGACGTCGCTGGCGATGCTGGCCAGCCCCAGCACCTGTATCTGCAGGCGCTGGCCGGCTGCCTGGATCGCTTCCAGGTCGGCGCGTGAATAATGCTGCATGCCCAATACCAGGCTTTTGCGGGCGACGGTTTGTTTCACCACGTCGGCGTGGATGCCCAGCTGGTTGCGTATGGCCGTACGGATCAGATCCGTGCGGTTGGAATAAAACCCCTCCTGGACCAGCAGATCGATCTGCCCCAGGTCGATCAAGCCGAGGTTGATCGTGATTTTCTCGGATTCCCCAATTTTGGGCTTGCTGTCTTGCTTGGCCATATCTCTCCAAAGACTCCACGTGGCATCCAATTGCCATCTGTATGGATGGTAGTATAGTTGTGAAATATCTCAAGTCAAGCAGGATCTGGCCTGATCGTGTTGTAGGACGGGCACCCGCAGAGTGAAAATGGCGGCAAAATAAATTTCCGGAAGATGCGTTTTTGATCCTGCTTTCGCTTGAAAATGTATTCATAGAAACATTGCATGCCGACGCCATCGCCTAGTTGGCGCGGTTTCGCGGCATAATGCAAGCCTGTACAGTCACCGATGCCGCTCCATGATGGTCGCTACCCCACCTCCGCCAGCCGTTCCGCTCCCCTTGCCGTCACCGGTGCCATCGCCCTGTGTCAGCCTGTGCAAGATGAACCGCAACAGCGGCTTGTGCGAAGGCTGCCTGCGCACGCTCGACGAGATCATTGCCTGGAGCAAGGCCGACGACGACTTCAAGCGCGCCGTGTGGGCCGCATTGCCGGGCCGCGAATCGCTGCTCGATTTCGAGCCCGATTACTGAGGAAGCCCATGCCGCGATCGCCAGCGCTGTTCCCCGATGCCATGCAGGTGTTCGAACGCGGCTGGCTGTCGTCGAATAACATCCTGTTCCAGGGCAGGGACGACACGGCCCTGATCGACAGCGGCTATGTCACGCATGCGCCGCAAACCCTGGCCCTGCTGCGCCACAGCCTGGCGGGCCGGCCGCTGGACCGCCTGTTCAACACCCATCTGCACTCCGACCATTGCGGCGGCAACGCGCTGCTGCAAGCCGAATACGGCTGCCACACGGCCATTCCCGTGTCGGAGGCGGACAAGGTGCGGACGTGGGACGTGGACGCCCTGAGTTTCCAGGCCACGGGCCAGCAATGCCCGCGCTTCGGCTTTGACGCCACCGTCTCGCCCGGCGACACGTTGACGTTGGCCGACATGGCGTGGCAGGCGCTGGGCGCGCCGGGCCACGACCCGCACTCGCTGATTTTTTACTGCGCCGACGAGGGCATCCTGATCTCCGCCGACGCCCTGTGGGAAAACGGCTTTGGCGTGATCTTCCCGGAACTCGATGGCGGCTCCGGTTTTCTTGAGGCGCGCGCCACGCTGGACCTGATCGCCAGCCTGGACGTGCGCGTGGTGATTCCCGGCCACGGGCGGCCGTTCCAGGATGCCGCCGGCGCCCTGCAGCGCGCCTGGTCTCGTCTCGATTACCTGTCGTCCGATCCCGTGCGCAATGCGCAGAACGCGGTGAAAGTGCTGCTGAAATTCTTGTTGCTGGAACGCCAGCGCATCGCCCTCGCCGAGGTACCAGGCCTGCTGCGCGGCATGCCCGTCTTCGAAGAGGCCAACCGGCGCTTCCTGCGCCAGGAGGCGGCCGCGCTGGCCGAGTGGGCCGTGTCGCAGCTGGTGCGGGCCACAGCGGCAAAGGTCGAGGGTGAGTACTTGCTCAACGAAGGCTGAAACGGCCAGGCGATAAATTCAGCACGACCGTACTTTTTCTGCACTATAATCAACGTTCAGTGTGTTTCTCATCCCGATCAACTTTCCAGCGAGTCCGCCATGGCATTGCCTGTTGCGTTGCAAAACCTCTCCTTACCCGTTATCGCTTCGCCGATGTTCATCGCCAGCGGCCCGGCCCTCGTCGCGGCGCAGTGCAAGGCCGGCATCGTCGGTTCCTTCCCGGCCCTGAACGCGCGTCCCGCCGAATTGCTCGATACCTGGCTGACGGATTTGCAGGCCGAGCTGGCCGCTTTCCAGGCCGCCAATCCCGATAAAAAAGTGGGGCCGATCGCCGTCAACCAGATCGTGCACCAGTCGAACGACCGCCTGGCACATGACGTGGCAGTGTGCGTGAAACACCAGATCCCCATCATCATTTCCTCGCTGCGCGCGCCGCCCAAGGAAATGCTCGACGCCATCCACAGCTACGGCGGCATCGTGCTGCATGACGTGATTTCGATCCGTCACGCGAAAAAGGCGCTGGAGGCGGGTGTCGATGGCTTGATCCTGGTGGCCAGCGGCGCCGGCGGCCACGCGGGCACCCTGTCGCCGTTCGCGCTGGTGGGCGAAGTGCGCAAATTCTTCGACGGTCCGCTGGCGCTGTCGGGCTCCATCGCCACGGGCGATGCCGTGCTGGCCGCGCAAGCGATGGGCGCGGACTTCGCCTACATCGGCTCGCGCTGGCTGGCGACCAAGGAATCGAACGTCAGCGATGGCTACCGCGACGCCATCGTCGAATCCGCGGCATCGGACATCGTCTACACGAATCTGTTTACGGGCGTGCACGGCAATTACCTGAAAAAATCGATCGTCGCAGCCGGACTCGATCCGGAAGCCTTGCCTGAAGCGGACAAGAGCGCGATGAATTTCGGTTCCGGCAGCGCCAAGGCCTGGCGCGACATCTGGGGCGCGGGCCAGGGCGTGGGCTTGATGGATGACGTGCCGAGCGTGGAAGAGATGGTGGCGCGCCTGAAGGCCGAATATGATGCGGCGCGCGCGCGGTTGAAGCTGTAACGCTGGTGGTCGTTGTCGGATTACGGCCTTTGGCCTAATCCGATCTACGCCACCGGGCACTGGTAGGTCGGATTAGCGCGCAGCGCGTAATCCGACAACACCACAATCACTCCTGCTTCAAATCCTCGGGCTTGATGGCCCACAGGCCTGGCAGGTTGCGCCAGTAGCCATACGCATCCATGCCGAAGCCGACGACGAAGCGGTTCGGGATCACCAGGCCGACGATGTCGGCTTGTACAGGTTTCTTCTTGCCGATGGCCTTGTCGGCAAACACGGCCAGGATCACTTCCGAGGCGCCCATGTCCAGCAAGCGCTGCTTGACGTGCGCCAGGGTTTCGCCTTCGTCGAGAATATCGTCGAGCACGATGACGGTGCGGCCCGCTACATTCGAGCGGGGAATGACTTTCCACACCACTTCGCCACCCTTGTCGTCGTCGCCGTAGCGGCTCACATGGATGTAGTCGAATTCGAGCGGAAAACTCAATTGCGGCAGCAGGCTGCCCGTAAACACGACGGCGCCGCCCATCACGCCCAGCACCAGCGGGAACTCTTTCGAGTCTTCGGCATTGAAGCGCGTGTTGAGCACCTCGGCCATGCGCGTGATCGACGCCTGCACGGCGTCTTGGTCGAACAGCAGTTCCGCGTTCTTGATCAGGTCACGGGCACGGTTGTGATGAAATTCTTGCATGGACTCTTGCATGGCGATGAGTAGGGCTGATGGTCAATGCCGGTATTATCCCGCAAATCGGCCTTATTTGTAATCGCGCATATCATCGATGACCTTGCCGTCCTGCGCGAGGCTGCCCACGGCCACCAGCACCACTTCTCCCCGCAGCTTGGTCAGTTCGCGGATCGAGCCGATGATGGCTTCCACGCCGCTGGCGTCCGTCGGATCGTCGACTTCGCAATGCAAAGTCATCTCGTCGTTGGCCATGCGCCCGGACACCACCAGCCGCGCCTTCCTGATGTGCGGATGGCGGCGCGCGATGTCGTGCACCTGCGACGGATGCACGAACATGGCGCGCACCTTGGTGGTCTGATCGGCGCGCCCCATCCAGCCTTTGATGCGCGTATTCGTGCGCCCGCACGGCGACTCCGGCGCGTCCATCAGCACGGCCGACAGGTCGCCCGTGGCAAAGCGGATCAGCGGATAGTCGGCATTGAAGACGGTGACGACGACTTCGCCCACTTCGCCCGGCGCGACGGGAATGCCGCTGCCCGGATGGACGATTTCGAGCAGCACGTTTTCGTCGACGACCATGCCCGGATTGAGCTTGCCATCGCTGGCCGTTTCATAGGCGATGCTGCCGATATCGGCCGAGGCATAGGTCTGGAACACGTGCGGCACGCCGTTCTCGGCAAACCAGCTGCGCAGGGATTCGGGCAAGGCTTCGGCGCCCATCACTGCCTTGGTGACGCTGCTGATGTCGGCGCCCATTTCGCGCGCCTTTTCGATGATCAGTTTTAAAAATGACGGCGTGCCGATATACGTGTCCGGCTTCAGGTCGGCCATCGCCTGCACCTGCATTTCCGTCTGGCCGATGCCGGCCGGGATGACGGTGCAGCCGATGCGCGCGGCGCCGCCTTCGACCATGAAGGCGGCTGGCGTGAAGTGATATGAAAAGCAGTTCTGCAGCAAGCCGCCGGCGCGCACGCCGGCCGCATACATCGGGCGCGCGAAGCGCCACCAGTCGGGGCCGCGGCCTTCGGGATCGAAGATGGGACCGGGCGAGACGAAGACGCGCGACAGGGCGTTTTTCGGCGTCGTGTTCAAGCCGCCGAACGGCAGCGCGCCGTGCTGCAATTGCTTGAGGTCGGACTTGCGCGTCACGGGCAGCTGCGCCAGCGCGGTGCGGCTGGTGATGTCGGCTGCGTTGACGCCATCGAGGATGCGGGCCCAGCCCGGCGCCTGTTGCGCGCGCGCGATCAGCTGCGGCAGGCCGGCCATCAATTCGCGTTCGCGCGCTTCGGGGGCGCGTGCTTCCAGACTGTCGAGCGTATCGGTCATGTTGCTGATTCTCCAATGTCACGTTGCATTTTTTTCGTCAGCCCCGCAACAATCAGGCTGTATGAGCGCTGCAGCAGGGCGGCCATTTCGTCGTCGTCCAGCGCGTCGGGGCTGGCGACCAGCACCCACCTGGCCCGCGCCAGGTAGGGCGCCGGGCGAAAGCCGGGGCGGTCCGTCAATTCCAGGAAGCGTTCCGCATCGACCTTGAAGCTCATGCCGCGCGTGCTGTGTGCTTCCGCGCCGCACAGGGCGAACATCTTGCCGCCGACGCAAAACGCCAGCACGTTCGTCCACTTGATGTCTTCGGTCGCGCCGGGAAGGCCGCGGCAGACTTGCTTGGCCCGTTCCAGGTCCATGACTTGCCTCCTGCGTCAGGCCAGCCAGCGCTTGCGGCGGCGGTAGAACTTCATGTCGCGGAAGCTCTTGCGCCCGGCGCTGGAGACGCCCAGATAAAACTCCTTGACGTCTTCGTTGCTGGCCAGATCCTGGGCTTGCCCTTCCATCACGACGCGGCCGTTTTCCAGGATGTAGCCGAAGTCGGCGTAGCGCAGCGCCACGTTGGTGTTCTGTTCGGCCAGCAGAAAAGACACGTTCTCCTTGTGATTCAAATCCTTGACGATGCCGAAGATCTCTTCGACGATCTGCGGCGCGATGCCCATCGACGGCTCGTCCAGCAGAATCATCGACGGCTTGGCCATCAGCGCGCGGCCGATGGCGCACATCTGCTGTTCGCCGCCCGAGGTATAGCCGGCCTGGCTGCTGCGCCGCGTTTTCAGCCGCGGGAAATAGTGATACACCTTCTCCAGCGCGTCTTTCAGCTCGCCGCGCGACAGGCTGCGCGTGTAGGCGCCCGTCAGGAGATTTTCCTCGATGGTGAGGTGGCCGAAACAGTGGCGCCCTTCCATCACTTGCGACAGGCCCCGCTTGACCAGTTCATTCGGCGTCAATTGATCCACGCGTTCGCCCTTGAACTGGACTTCGCCCTTGGTGACGTCGCCGCGCTCGCCGCGCAGCAGGGTCGAGATGGTTTTCAGGGTGGTCGACTTGCCGGCGCCGTTGGCGCCCAGGAGTGCCACGATCTTGCCCTGCGGCACTTGCAGCGACACGCCCTTCAGGACCAGGATCACATGGTCGTAGATGACTTCGATATTGTTCACCGACAGGTAGGGCGGTGGGGTGTCTGGTGTTTGCGTGGCAGTGGGTGTCATGGCTGCTTCGTTTTCATGTGATGTTGGTGCTTGTCGGATTACGCTGCGCTAATCCGACCTACGTGGATGCGGCGTAGGTCGGATTAGGCCGCAGGCCGTAATCCGACACCACCCCGAGAGCCGCTTACTTCATGCACGCCGGCGTGATCTTCTTCTCGTCGGCGTACTTGCCGGACGATTCCTCGACGAGTTTACGCACCAGGGCCTTGTCGCCGACGATCCATTTCGGCGTGATGGCGGTCCACTTCTTGCCATCCCACTGCTGTACCTTCACGGCGCCCGAGCCTTCATGGTCGTCGCAGCTGGTCTTCACGGTGGGGAACATGCCCAGCGCACCCACGGCCTTCTGGCGCGCATCGTCGACGTTCAGATTTTCCAGGCCCCAGCGCATCTGCTCTCCCGTGACGGGCTTGCCCTTGCCGAATTTTTCCTGCGCCACGCGGATCGCTTCCACCCACAGGATGCCGGCCGTCACGCCGCGCATGTGGTAGACGGAGCCGATGCGCGACTGGTCGGACAGGTTGCCCTTGCCGGACGCGTAGAGTTTTTTGCGGATGTCGTCGAGCACTGGGTAGTTGCCCGGCGTATTGAAGCTCATGGCGGTATAGCCCTTGGCCGCATCGCCCGATGGAATCGTGTCTTCCTCGGAACCGGCCCACCACACGCCCAGCATTTTTTCGCGCGGGAAGCCATTGCGTTGCGCCGTCTTGATGGCGACCGAGTTCATCACGCCCCAGCCCCACAGGATCACGTGGTCCGGCTTGGCCTGGCGGATCTGCAGCCATTGCGATTGCTGTTCGCTGCCTGGCGGCGCGACGGGAATTTTCACCAGCTCAAAGCCGTACTGCTTCGACAGCGCTTCGAGCACCGGCATCGGCTCCTTGCCGAAGGCCGAATCGTGGTACAGATGGACGATTTTTTTCCCTTTCAGCTTGTCCATGCCGCCATTCTTGTCGCCCAGGTATTTGATCATGCCGGCGGCCTGGCTCCAGTAGCTGGAGATGAGCGGATACACATACGGGAAGACCTTGCCGTTGGCGGCGTCCGAGCGGCCGTAGCCGATCATCGTCATGGGGATCTTGTCCTGCGCCACGCGGTCGAGGATGCCGTAGGCGACGCCGGTGGACAGGGTTTCGACCAGGGTGGCGCCACCCTGCTTGGTTTTCAGGCGTTCATAGCATTCGACGCCGCGCGACGGGTTGTATTCGGTTTCGCATTCTTCCCAGCTGATCTTGACGCCATTGACGCCGCCGGCCTGGTTGACCAGGTTGAAGTAGTCGATGATGCCGCCGTAGAAACCGGAGCCGCCGGCCGCGTAAGGGCCTACGCGGTAGGACGGCAGGGCGATGTACTGTTCCTTGTCCTGGGCCTGGGCGCTGCCGGCCATGGTGAGTGCGGCACTGGCGATGGCGGCGGCCAGCATGAGCGATTTGATGTGTTTCATTGTGTCTCCTCTTGTTTTATTTGGTATTCAAGTGAACCGACATCGGACTGCAAAAACTTAATGGGGGAAGGGCCAGAGTCTCAACTTTTCCTTCGCGATCTGCCACAGCCTGGCCAGGCCGTGCGGCTCGACGATCAGGAAGAAGATGATCAGCGCGCCGAACACCATCAGTTCCAGGTTCGAGGCCACGCTGGTCGGCAACGCCAGGCCATGCGCGATGGTGTTCAGGAAGACGGGCAGCAGCACGATGAAGGCCGCGCCGAGGAAGGAGCCGAGGATGGAACCGACGCCGCCGATGATGATCATGAAGAGGATGCGGAAGGACAGGTCCAGGTTGTACGCTTCCGGTTCCACCGTGCCCAGGTAGGCATACGCATACAGCGCGCCGGCCACGCCGCAGTAGAACGAGCTGACGGCGAAGGCCAGCAGCTTGGTGCGCATCAGTCTGAAACCGATCACTTCGGCCGCCATGTCCATGTCGCGCACGGCCATCCACGAGCGGCCCACGTTGGAGCGGATCATGTTCTTGGCCAGCAGGGCCATGCCGGCGACGATGGCAAGCACCAGCAGGTATTTGCTTTGCGGCGTATCGAACTGGTAGCCGAGGATGGTCATTTTCTGCACCGTGATGACGCCCGAGGAGCTGTAGTTGGTCAGATACGGAATCTTGGTCAGGCACCAGACGACGAAGAATTGCGTCGCCAGCGTGGAGGCGGCCAGGTAAAAGCCGCGGATGCGCAGGGAGGGCAGGCCGAAGGCGATGCCCACCATGGCCGCGCACAGGCCGCCCAGGATGAACGACACCAGCAGCGGCAAGCCGGGCAGGCGCGCCATGAAGTTATACGAGGCGAACGCGCCCACGGCCATGAAGGCGGCCGTGCCCAGCGACAGCTGGCCCGCGTAGCCGGTCAGGATGTTCAGGCCCAGCGCCGCCAGGGCGAAGATCAGGAAGGGAATCAGGATCGCCGACAGCATGTAGGGCGAGGCGAAATACGGCAGGAGGAAGACGGCGACGAGCAGCGTGGCCGTCAGCGCCAGGCGGTCTTGCCGGATCGGGAAAATCTGGTTGTCAGCCTGGTAGCTGGTCTTGAATTGTCCTGCTTCACGGTAAATCATGGCGTGTCCTTTACTGGCTGTTGGGGTGTTTGTCGGATTACGCCTTCGGCTAATCCGACCTACGATGCTCTTGGGGCCTTATATTCGCCGGATGATCTTCTCGCCGAACAGGCCTTCCGGACGCACCAGCAGGAACAGCAGGGCCAGCACATACGGGAACCAGCCTTCGATGCCGCCGCCCACCATGGGACCGAGGTAGACTTCTGCCAGCTTTTCCGAGGCGCCGATGATCAGGCCGCCGACGATGGCGCCCGGCACCGATGTAAAGCCGCCGAGGATCAGCACCGGCAGCGCTTTCAAGGCGATGAAGGTGAGGGCGAACTGCACGCCGTTGCGCGCGCCCCACAGCAAGCCTGCCACCATGGCCACCAGGCCCGCAACGCCCCACACCACGGCCCAGATGCGCTGCAGCGGAATGCCGACCGCCAGCGCCGCCTGGTGATCGTCGGCGACGGCGCGCAGGGCGCGGCCCACCTTGGTTTTCGAGAACAGCAGGGCCAGGCAGATCACCAGCAACGCGCAGATGCCGGCCGCCACCACGTCGAACTGCGAGATGATGATATTGAAATGCTCCATCAGGAAGGGCATCGGCACGTCTTCGATGGGCAGGTCCAGCTTGTGCACTTGCGAGCCCCACATCAGCTGCGCCAGGCCTTCGATGAAAAAGGTCAGGCCGATGGTGGCCATGAACAGCGTGATTTCCGGCTGGTTGACGAGGGGCCGCAAGACCACCCGTTCGATCGCCATGCCCAGCACGATCATGGTGAGCATCGTCAGCGGGATGGCCAGCCATAGCGACAGGCCGAACTTGTCCATGATGCCGACGCAGGTGAGGGCGGCGAAAAACACCATCGCTCCCTGCGCAAAATTGAACACGCCCGAGGCTTTGTAGATCAGGACAAAACCGATCGCCACCAGCGCGTACATGACGCCCGACAGCAGGCCGCCGATCAGCACTTCAAAGAAAAAATTGATATTCATTGCTATCCCTTGTCTGGTGCTAGTGCGCGACACCCAAATACGCGTTGATGACATCCTGGTTGCTGCGCACCTCGTCGGGCGTGCCGTCGCCGATCTTCTTGCCGTAGTCGAGTACCACCACGCGGTCGGAGATATCCATCACCACACCCATGTCATGCTCGATCAGCACGATGGTCGTGCCCAGCTGGTCGTTGACGTCGAGGATGAAGCGGCACATGTCCTGCTTTTCTTCCACGTTCATGCCGGCCATCGGTTCGTCCAGCAGCAGGATTTCCGGTTCGGCCACCAGCGCGCGGCCCAGCTCCACCCGCTTTTGCAGGCCGTAGGGCAGGCGTCCCACGGGGGTCTTGCGGATGGCCTGGATTTCCAGGAAGTCGATGATTTCCTCGGCCTTCTTGCGGTGCTCGATTTCCTCGCGCCGCGCCGGGCCCCAGTACAGGGCTTGCAAGAGGAAATTCGACTTCATCTTCAGGTTACGCCCCGTCATGATGTTGTCGAGCACCGTCATGCCCTTGAACAGGGCGATGTTCTGGAAGGTGCGCGCGATGCCGGACTTGGCGGCCGCATAGCAATCCATGCCGCGCCGGTGCTCGCCCCGGTAGATGATTTCGCCCTGCTGCGGGCGGTACACGCCATTGATCACGTTGAGCATCGAGCTTTTGCCCGCGCCGTTCGGGCCGATGATGGCGCGGATTTCATGCTGTTTGACGTCGAACGAGATGTCGGTCAGCGCCTTCACGCCGCCGAACGACAGCGAGATGTTTTTCAGGTCGAGGATCACGGGGCCCGTCTTGCGGGCCGTGCCGAAATGGGCGTCGGGTTCGTTCATTTGCATCGTGCTGTGCTCCATCATGCGGCCAGGCCCTGGGGCCGGTACGTTTTGCTGTCCCAGATCTGCAGGTTGGCGCTGGTCGAGCCAAGGCGGCCATCCTCGAATTTCACCTGGGTCTCGATGTACTGCGTTGCCTTGCCTTCATACAGGGCGGAAATGAGCACCGCGTACTTTTCGGCGATGAATTTGCGGCGTACCTTGCGCGTGCGCGTCAGCTCGTCGTCGTCCGGGTCGAGTTCCTTGTGCAGCACCAGGAAGCGGTGCACCTGGGTACGGTCCATCAAGGGGTCGGCCGCCAGTTCCGCGTTGACTTGCTCGATGCAGTCGCGGATCAAGCCGTAGGTTTCGGCGCGCGCCGCCAGGTCGGTGTAGCCGGCATACGCGATGCCGCGCCGCTCGGACCAGTTGCCCACCGCTTCGATGTCGATGTTGATGAAGGCGCAGACCTGGTCGCGCGCATGACCGAAGGCCACCACTTCCTTGATGAAGGGGAAGAACTTGAGCTTGTTTTCGATGTAGTTGGGCGCGAAGATGGCGCCGCACGTCAGCTTGCCGACGTCGGCTGCGCGGTCGATGATTTTCAGATGGCCTTCGCCATCGAACACGCCCGCGTCGCCCGTATGAAAGTAACCGTCGGCGTCGATCACTTCGGCGGTCGCATCGGGGCGCTTGAAGTAGCCGCTCATGGTGGCGGGCGACTTGACCAGCACTTCGCCATTGGCCGCCAGCTTGACTTCCACGCCCGGCGCCGGCAAGCCGACGCTGTCGAACTTGATATTGCCGTCCGGTTGCAGACACACATAGGCGCAGGTTTCGGTCGAGCCGTACAACTGCTTGAGATTGACGCCGATGGAGCGGTAGAAGCGGAACAGGTCGGGGCCGATGGCGGCGCCGGCCGTGTAGGCGACGCGCACGCGCGACAGTCCCAGCACGTTTTTCAGGGGGCCGTAGACGAGCAGCTCGCCCAGCTTGTAGCTGAGGCGGTCCGCCAGCGGCACCGGCTTGCCATCCAAAATCTGTGCGCCGCAGCGCTTGGCCACGTCCATGAAATGGCTGAACATGTGGCGCTTGATGCTGCTCGCATCCTCCATGCGTATCATCACGCTGGTGAGCATGTTCTCGAACACGCGCGGCGGCGCAAAGTAGCAGGTGGGGCCGATTTCGCGCATGTCGATCATCACCGTGTCGCCCGATTCGGGGCAATTGACGGTGAAGCCGGCCACCATGGCCTGCGCCAGCGAAAACAGGCAGTCGCCCACCCACGCCATGGGCAGGTAGGACAGGATGTCTTCCTCGTCGGTGAGCTTGTCGAAGGCCACGCCGCCTTCGCCTGCGGCCAGGAGCGCCGTGTGGCTCTGGCACACGCCCTTCGGTTTGCCCGTGGTGCCCGAGGTGTACAGGATGACGGCCGAATCGCTCCCTTGGCCCGCTGCCACGGTGGCGTCGAAGAAGCCCGGGTGCTCGCGGTCGTAGGCCCGGCCCAGCACCTGCAGGGCGGCAAAGGATGTCAGCTCTGGCTGGCGGTAATGGCGCATGCCCCGCTCATCGTCATAGGCGATGTGGGCGATGTGCGGATACAGGGCCTTGAGTTCGAGCAGCTTGTCGACCTGCTCCTGGTCTTCGACGATGGCGTAGCGGATTTCCGCATCCTGCAGCACATAGGCCATGTCGGCGGCCGGCGCGTCCTGGTACAGTGGCACGGGCACGCCGCCCAGGCTTTGCGCCGCCAGCATGGCCCAGTACAGGCGCGGACGATTATCGCCGATGATGGCCAGGTTCATGCCGCGCCGGAAGCCGATGGCGGCCAGGCCGCAGGCCAGCGCGCGCACTTCTTCGTTGACGTCGGCCCAGGTCCAGGTTTGCCAGATGCCCAGGTGTTTTTCGCGAAAGGCGGGCTTGTCGGATCGTACTGTTCCGTGTTGCAATAAGCGCCGCGGAAAAGTCGGCATTGCTGCGGTGGTATTCGTTTGCACCAGTGTCTCCCTGTTGCTTGTCTCAGGCCCCACCTCGTCGGATGGCGCTCTGTGTTTTTTATGTGTCAGGCGTTTGTGCAATGATAGTAGCTTGCGTTGGTTTGCCAAGTTGTCTTTTCGGGGACATTTACCCACTTTTCGATGGTGCATCGCACAATGACCTACCCTGATATCAGCCTCAAGGATGCCGTGCGCGCGGCCCACTGGGCACAGCTGCTCGATCCCGCTCAACTGGCCCGGGTCGAAACGGATGTGTTCGAGACTTTCGTGCCGAAAGGCGGCTTTGTCTGCCGCAAGGGCGAGCCGGTGGACAACTGGATCGGGGTCATCAGCGGCATGGTCAAGATGAATAATTTTTCCGCCTCCGGCAAGGCCATGACCTTTATCGGCGTGCCGCCCGGCAGCTGGTTCGGCGAAGGTTCATTGCTGAAGAACGAGATCCGCAAATACGACACCATGGCCCTGCGCGACACGCGCGTGGCGCGCCTTCCCGGCGCCACCTTCCACTGGCTGCTGGAAACGAGCTTGCCATTCACGCGCTTCTTGCTGATGCAGCTCAATGAGCGCCTGGGCCAGTTCATCGGCATGGTGGAAAACGAGCGCTTGCTGGATCTGAACACGCGCGTGGCGCGCTGCCTGGCCTCGATGTTCAATTCGCACCTGTACCCAGGCGTGGAAACGCTGGTGCAGCTGTCGCAGGAAGAAATCGGCCTGCTGTCCGGCTCATCGCGCCAGCGCGCCAACCAGGCCTTGCAGGTGCTGGAAAAGAAAGGCTTGCTGCGCCTCGATTACGGCGGCATCCGCGTGCTGGACCTGGAAGGCTTGCGCCGCTACGAGGCCGATGATGCCATCTGAGTCCGCCCGCGCCGCAGCGCTGCGCGCACGCCTCGAGGGCGCCGTAGTCGAGCATGCGCGCTTCACGGGACCGCCCGTGGACTTGCGTGACTGGACGCCGCAGGAGCTGGGCCTTGTCTGGGGCGCGCTGCACCGCGCCTCCGGTTTCGGCCATGATGATCCTGCATGCCGTGACCTGGCGCTGGGACTATTGGCACAAGCGACCAGCATGAACCTGGCGCCCCTGCTGGCGGGTGAGGTGTTCCTTGACGCGCTGGACGCGTCCCGCGTGCATGACTGGGACTACGCGATTGGCTGCCTGGCTTGCCTGCATGGCGCGCCACCGGAAGGCAGTGCGCAACTGGCATTGCGCATCCTCGACGACCCTGCGCGCTGGGGTGAGCAGCATTTTGCCGCCTGGCTGTTGGCGCAGCTGGCCGGCGGCGACGCCCCGGCCCAATTCGGGCAGATGATGGACGAGCGCCATGCGCGCTACCCGATGCCCTTGACCTTGCAGGAACTGGCCGTGCTGCCGCAGCTGGCACAAGCGTCCCGGCTGGCGCTGGCCGGCTCGCGCTACAGCGGCCACTGGAACCGCGACAGTATCGGCGAGGCCGATCCCGCCGACGTGCTGGCCGACGATGCGGCGTATGTCGAATTTGCGCGCACGATACTGGAACAGGCGGCGCGCCATCTCGCCGCCATCCATGACGGCGGCGTGCCGTATGCGGCCGATGCCGCCTTTGCCACGGCAGACTCTCCGGTGCTGGCGCGCGCCGCGCGGGTCGCCGGCTATCGCGATGAAGACTGGTTTGCGTCCGTGATCACCGTCTTGCTGCCTTTGGCATGCGTGGCGCCCGGTGCGGCCAGGAGCGCGCCGTCGCAGTCGCTGGCGATGGCGCTGGGCCATGCGGTGGAAACCATCCCCACGCCGGAAAGCTTGCGGGCCCTGCGCACGGCGCTGGCGCAGGTGCGGCATGCGGGCATCCGCAAGAAGCTGGAACGCAATCTGAAGCCGGCCGAACGGGCGCTGGCCGAACGGCCTGATATCGCCTGGAGGATCGGCATGCCCGGCCCCATGGGCAAGCGGCGTCAGGCCATGCTGGCGCGCCGCCTGGAGGCGGGCTATGCCAGCAATGTGTGGTTTGGCCAGGGCCAATGGCGCGCCCTGCGCGACGATGCCGATGTTGACGTGGTGGCGCGCGCGCTGGTGTGGCGCACGGGCGATGGGCTGGCCTTTATGCTCGACGGGAAGGGCGCCATCGATGCGCAGGGGCAGCCAATGGAATTGCCCGAGCAAGGCGAAATCGGCCTGTGGCACCCCTTGCACGGCAGCGTTGAGCAGCGCGCCGCCTGGCAGGCCCTGGTCACGCAGCGGCGCGTGCGCCAGCCGCTGCGCCAGGTGTATCGTGAAATATATGCACCGCCCGGCGACGGCAGTGCCCCATTTGCCGGCTACCAGTTGTCGCTGCCTGCCTTGCTGGGACTGGCCCGCCGCGAAGGCTGGCGGCTGGACGATGATGCAGGCTTGTCGCGCCAGTTCGGCGCCTGGCGCGTATTGCTGCGCATCGAGGGACGCGTGTATCCAGGCGCGGGCGGTGCCTGTACGTCCAACGGGCTGGCGCCAGCGCAGATGATGCCGATGGCGCCGGTGGCGTATTCGGAAGCGTGCCGCGCGGTCGATCTGCTGGTCAGCGCCAGCGCGTTGGCGCTGGTGGAAGAAGAGCAAAGCGTGCAGCGCGAAGAGCGCTTGTCTTCTCTGGCCAATTTGGCGCCGGGGCCGATGGCGGGCATGCGGCGCACCGTGCTGGAACAGGTCTTCGCGGAGCAGATCGAGGACGGCCGCATGGCGCTCGAAGCGCGCCACCTGATGGTCGGCAGGCACGCGATCCACCTGACTACCGGCAGGGTCACGCTGGACGGCGCCGAAGTGGCGACCGAGGTGGTCGTGAAGGGGAACAAGCTGGGCGCCGTGCCCTGGCTGCCGCACGATGAGGCGCTGCTGGAAAAAATCGCCGCTACCGCCGGGGTGCTGCTGGCGTTGGACTGAGTGCAGCCCGGCTGCTAATCGCGGTATCATAGGCACTTCCCAGCACCGCGCCATTTTCGCTTCCATGCAGACACCTGACCAAGCCACTCCCGCCTCCCGTTTGTCGCAGCTGCGCCGCGCCATGCACGCGCAGCACATCGACGCCTGCATCGTGCCCTCGGCCGACCCGCATTTGTCCGAGTACCTGCCGGCCCGCTGGCAGGGCCGCGAGTGGCTGTCGGGCTTTACGGGGTCCGTCGGCACGCTGGTCGTGACGCAGGATTTCGCCGGCGTGTGGACCGATAGCCGCTACTGGGAACAGGCCGAAGACGAACTGGCCGGCAGCGGCATCGTCCTGAAGAAAATCCCGTCCGGCGCCAGCGTGCTGTATATCGACTGGCTGGGCGAGACCATGCGGCCGGGGCAGACGGTGGCCGTCGATGGCGCCGTGCTGGGCCTGGCCAATGCGCGCCTGTTGCAGCAGGCGCTGGGCGCGCAAGTGACCCTGCGCACGGACACCGATGTGCTGCAAACCGTCTGGCCGGATCGCCCGGCCATGCCCGCCGCGCCAGTGTTTGAACATGCGGCCGCGTATCCATCGCTGTCGCGCATGGAAAAACTGGCGGCCGTGCGCGCCAGCATGGCGGCGCACGGCGCCAGCCACCATGTGATTTCCACCCTCGACGACATCGCGTATCTGTTCAACCTGCGCGGCGCCGACGTCAACTACAACCCCGTCTTCCTCGCGCATGCGCTGGTGGGCCCCGAGCGCACCACCCTGTTCGTCGCCGACGGCAAGGTGCCCGCCGCCCTGCGCGCCACCCTGGAAGAACAGGGCGTGGACGTGGCCGCGTACGACCGCACGGCGGCAGCGCTGGCGGCCCTGCCGGCCGGCGCCACCCTGCTGCTGGACCCGCGCCGCATCACCTTCGGCACGCGCCAGGCCGTGGCCGAGGGCGTGCGGGTGGTGGAAGCCATCAACCCGACCACCCTGGCCAAGTCGCGCAAGACGGATGCCGAAGCGGCGCACGTGCGCGCGGCCATGGAACAGGATGGCGCCGCCCTGTGCGAGTTTTTCAGCTGGCTGGATAGCACCCTGGCCGACCCGCAGCGCGCGCCGTTGACGGAGATCGGCGTCGACGAGCACCTGACGGCCGCCCGCGCCCGCCGCGCCGGTTTTGTCAGCCCCAGTTTCGGCACCATCGCCGGCTTCAATGCGCATGGCGCCATCATGCATTACCACGCCCA
The DNA here is from genome assembly GCF_059617925.1 of Janthinobacterium sp. JF4. NCBI lineage: Bacteria > Pseudomonadati > Pseudomonadota > Betaproteobacteria > Burkholderiales > Oxalobacteraceae > Janthinobacterium > Janthinobacterium sp. JF4. Next base: position 28,314 of record NZ_JCAQAV010000051.1, read on the forward strand.
TGCGGGCACGGAAGCGACCATCGAAGGCGACGGCTTGCTGCTGATCGACTCGGGCGGCCAGTACTGGGGCGGCACCACGGACATCACGCGCGTGGTCCCCGTCGGCACGATCACGGCCGAGCACAAGCGCGATTTCACGCTGGTCTTGCGCAGCATGATCGCCCTGGCGCGCGCGCAGTTCCCGCGCGGCGTGAAGTCGCCCATGCTCGACGCGATAGCCCGCGCGCCGCTGTGGGCCGAAGGCATCGACTTCGGCCACGGCACGGGCCACGGCGTGGGCTTTTTCCTCAACGTCCACGAAGGGCCGCAATCGATTTCCCAGTCCGCCATGCCGGAGCCGCAGACGGCCATGGAGATCGGCATGATCACCTCCATCGAGCCGGGCATCTACCGCCCCGGCCAGTGGGGCATCCGCATCGAGAATCTGGTGCTCAACGTCCCGGCCGCGTCCTCGCAGTTCGGCGACTTCTTGCGCTTTGAAACCCTGACCCTGTGCCCGATCGACACGCGCTGCGTGGAACGCTCGCTGTTGCGCGACGACGAGGCGGCCTGGCTGAACGACTATCACGCCACCGTGCGCGCGCGCCTGGCGCCGCATCTGGCCGCGCTGGCCGATGCGCCTGCGCTGGCGTGGCTGGAACAGCGCACGGGAGCCATCTGATGCGCTCGACCCGCGCCACGTCCGCCATCGAGCGGCTCAAGGAACGCACCGGCCACCGCCTCTACACGATGGCGCGCACGGGCGATGAACTGTTCTTCCTCACCGAAGGCCCGGGCTTGCCGCCTTTGTGCCCGCCGCTGGAACTGGACGCCTTTGTCGCCTTCGTCAATGGTCTGGGACCGCAAAAGGCGCGCCGCGTCAGCAAGTTCGATGTGGCGTTTGAAAAGCAGCTGACCAAAAAGCCCCAGGACTAAATGCCGACCATCGACTTCCTGCGCGCCTACTGGTCGCCGGCCGAACTGGCGACGAATGGCGTGATCTTGCTGAACCTGCTCGGCGCGCTGCTGCTGGGCTTGCTGGTTGGCTATGAACGCTCGTACCACGGGCGCGCGGCGGGCATGCGTACCTACAGCCTTGTCTGCATGGCCTCGGCCGCGCTGACGGTGCTGGGCGGCTATCCCGAGTTCTGGTATGGCGGCCATGGCGCCATCGTCGGCAGCGACCCCACGCGCATCATCCAGGGCATCGTCACGGGCGTCGGTTTCCTGGGCGCCGGCGTGATCATGCGCGAGGGTTTCAATATCAGCGGCCTGACGACGGCCGCCTCGATCTGGGCCTCGTCCGTGATCGGCATCATGGTCGGCATCGGCTTTTACCTGTCAGCCATGGGCCTGGCCTTCCTGTGCGCGATGGCGATGATTTTTCTGTCAAAATTGGAGAACTGGCTGCCGTCGCGCCACGCGGTGGCCATCACCATGCGCTTCAGGCAAGGGTTTATTCCCCGCGAAGATGCGCTGCGGCGCATGGCTGCCACGCGCGGCTACGACATCGCCGGCGGCTCGCTGACCATCGGCAGCAGCGACGGCATGCAGGAATGGCGTTTTGTCGCCATCGCGCATGGCAAGAACACGGGCGCCAGCCTGTCGGCCATGTCGGCCGAACTGGCCGCTTTCGAAGGCATCGCCGGCTTCCAGCTGTCGCATGCGCGTAATTGATACGGATGCTGAGAGGATGGATATGGATGCACAGGCCCAAGAGGTACTCGATTTCTGGTTTCTGCCGCCGGATAACCCTGACTATGGCCAGTCGCGCATGGAATGGTTCCGCAAGGATGATGGTTTCGACGCGCAGATACGCGCGCGTTTCGGCGCGCTGATCGATGCCGCCATCGAGGGCGGCTTGCGCGAGTGGGACGCCACGCCGCACGGCGCGCTGGCGCGCCTCATCGTGCTCGATCAATTCACGCGCAATGTGTATCGCGGCACGCCGCGCGCGTTTGCCGGCGATGCCCGGGCGCTGGCGCTGGCCGTCGCCTTGACGCAAGCGGGGCAGGATAGGCAGCTGCCGCCGATGCTGCGCGCCTTCGCCTACCTGCCGTTCGAACACGCGGAAGACCTGGCCATGCAGGCGCGCGCCGTCGAGCTGTTCCAGCTGCTGTCGCAGGCGCAGCCCGGTTTTGACGGCATGCTCGATTATGCCGAGCGGCACCAGGAAGTGATCGCCCGCTTTGGCCGCTTCCCGCACCGCAACGCCATCCTGGGCCGCGCTTCCACGCCGCAAGAGCTGGAATTCCTGCGCCAGCCGGGATCGAGTTTCTAGCCTATCAGCATGAACGTCACCCTGAATATCATCGGCGCCGGCCATGTGGGCAGCGTGCTGGGCCGTCTGTTCGCCGGCGTGGACGGGATCGTGGTGCAGGATGTGCTGACGCGCTCGATGGCGTCGGCGCAGTCGGCCGTCGATTTCATCGGCGCGGGCACCCCCGTCGCCAGCTATGCGGCCTTGCGGCGCGCCGACGTGACGATGCTGGCCGTTTCCGACGACCAGATCGGCCCGGCCTGCGCGGCGCTGGTGGCCGAAGGACGCCAGGCGGGCGCCGTCGTGTTTCACTGCAGCGGCGCGCTGGCGTCGAACGTGCTGCTGGCGGCCACGCAGGCCGGCGCCTTTGTCGCCAGCGCACACCCGATCCGCAGCTTTGCCGACCCGCGGCAGGTGGCCGCCACTTTTGACGGCACGTTTTGCGGCGTCGAAGGCGATCCGCTGGCGCTGGCTTTCCTCACGCCGGCCTTGAACGCCATCGGCGCGCGCCCCGTGCCCATCGATCCGGCCGCGAAAACTCTGTATCACGCGGCTGCCGTCTTCGCCAGCAACTACCTGGTGACGGTGCTCGATGCCGCCTTGCGCGCCTATCAGGCGGCCGGCATTCCCGAGCCGGTGGCGCGCGAACTGGCGCAGCCGCTGGTGACGGAAGCGGTGGCGAACGTGTTCCGCCTGGGGGCCGCGCCCGCGCTGTCCGGCCCCATCGCACGGGGCGATTCGGCCACCGTGCAACGCCAGCAGCAGGCCGTGCATGCCTGGGATGCCGCCACGGGCGAGTTGTACCGGGCGCTGGTGGCGCCCACGCAGGATCTGGCCAGGCGCAAGCGCGGGCAATAAATCAGTCGGCGGCGTGCACGCGGTTGCGTCCGCGCTGCTTGGCCTGATACAGCGCGCTGTCGGCGCGCGAAAAGAAGGCCGATTCGCTTTCGTCTGGCCGGTACTCGGCCACGCCCAGGCTGATCGTCACAGGGACTTGCGGCGCGGGCAGGCCGAAATCATGTTGCTCGACGGCGGCGCGCAGGTTTTCCGCCACTTCCGCCGCTTGCGCCAGGCTGCAGTTATTCAGCAGCACCAGGTATTCCTCGCCGCCCCAGCGCGTGATGACGTCGCTTTCGCGCACGGTGGCGCGCGCCACGTCGGCCACGCCACGGATGACTTTATCGCCCCACAGGTGGCCATGCGTATCGTTGACGCGCTTGAAGAAATCGATGTCGAACAGGATGGCCGACATCGGCTGTTCGTTGCGTCTGGACAGGAGCATGGCGCGCTGGAACAGCAATTCCAGCGATTGGCGGTTCAATAGCCCGGTCAGCGCATCCGTCGAAGCGATGCGCTCGATGCGGCGCTGGTAGCGGTTCACCGTCAGCAGGGTCAAGACCAGTACCAGCAGGGTGACGCCGAAGCTGATGGCCAGGTTGAAGATGAAGACGCGCTGCAGCGACCGGACTTCGTCGCTGACGTTCTGCTCGACCACCAGGTACCAGCCCAGTTCGGGGATGAAACGCGAGTTGACGAGGATTTGCGCGCTGCCCAGCTGGTACGACAGGTGCGTCGGTTCGCTCTGCTGGTTGAGGATCTGCCCGGCAATGGCGCTCACGCCGGGCAGGCTGCGGATGTTGCCGTGTCCGTTGCGCATGGTCTTGCCCGCCAGCACCAGGGTGCCGGCGGCGTCGACAAAATAGATGTTGCGGTGGAAGCGCGCCTGGTAGCGGTCGATGATGTGGCTCATGGTGGCCAGGGTCAGGCCGATGCCGGTGGCGCCGATGAACTGGCCATCGTAATCATAAACGCGGTGGTTGATGAAGATGGTCATGCTGTCGCGGTTGGCCATGTCCACGTCGACATTCGTTTCATAATCGGTGCTGTCCATGGCGCGCACGCGGTAGTACCAGATGTCGCGCTTTTCCTCCGGGCTGACGGATTTCAGAGTGCCTTCCGCGTAATAATATTTGCGGCTCTTGTCCGAGACGAGAAAGCTGGTGATGGCGCCGTATTTTTTCTTGACCTCGGCCAGGTAGCGCACGATCTGTTCCGGCTTGTTTTCGCCGGCGAGTATCCAGTCGCGCACGAAGGTGTCGTGCGCCATCAGCGACGAGATGAAGACGGGGCGCAGCATGTCCTTCTGGATTTCCGAGTAAATGTTGTCGCCCGTCAGCGGCAAGGTCTGGTCGGCGATGCCGTGTTCGATGGCCTGGCGCGAAGCCAGGTAGCTGGCCAGGCTGGTGGCCATGAAGCCCGCCCCCAGGATCAGGGTCAGGAGGATGAGCAGGCGGTACTTGATCGACAGAAGACGCATGGGAACGAGGAGTGGCCGGCGGGAAGACAATCGTGACGCAAGCCAAAAGTATGCAGCAGGGCGGGTATTGGCGCAATGATAACTGGCCCTATTGACAATATACGCTGGCGCACGCGGCAAGATAACCACGACTTACCAAATAAAAGTGCCGATTTGTCGACAAAGATGCAAATTAGCAATAAGATTTGATGAGGGGAATCATTGCGCATCGCCCCTGTCCTGCCGCCCGTTTCAGGCGCGGGACATTACGCGCAGGGAGTGTTGTATGTTATTTTTAAAGAGTACGTCTGTCAGCAAGGCCCCCGGCATCTACGAGGTCGACATCGCCGCCAAACCGCCGGGCAAGACCTTCGGCGTTTTCCTCGCCACCGATCCCGATCATCCACCACTGGCCTTGCTGGGGCAATTGAAGGCACTCGGCTTCGAGAACACCTATAGTTCGCCCTACCTGCACAAGGATGCGGGCAAAGTGCTGGATCTGCATTTCCAGAAGGATGGCACGGATATCTTCAAGGGCTGGAAAACCGAGGAGTGCACGCACAACCTAGCGGCCATCACGGCCCTGTTCGAGGAGCATGGTATTGCCATCGCCCCGCGCGTCATGTCGATGGCGGAAGCCTACGCATAATTTGTTTCAACCCGCCTCCACGCCAATGTGATACAGCGCCCACGGGCAGCTGGCGAACCGTTCGGCCAGTGGCAGGGCCGCCACGGCCGCGATGCGGTCCGCATCGTGGATAGCCCATAGCGGCCCCAGGCCGCCGAGCGCCATCGCCTGCCCGTCCAGGTGGGTGGCGACAATAAAACGCTGTGCGCGCGCCTGCGCCATGGTCAGCGCCGCCGCATAGCCATCCACGGCCCGCAGCAGCAGCCGCACCGCATCTTCCTCTGGCGCGCCCGCCGCCTTCAATACGTCGACCAGCAACGGCCCGCGCAGGGCATGCGCCTTGCCATCGTATTCGAGGGTGGGGTGGATGGTGCGTGCCGGCAAGTTCGCCAGCGCCGCGAAGTCGAACGCCCGCGCCCGCTCAAAACTGATCTTTTGCTTGTGCATCATCTGGTCGCGCATGGCGTCGAACGGCCCCCGGTTCGGCTTGGCTATGCTGCCCGTGATGGTCAGCAGGGCCGGACCGCGCGGGCCGGCGGGCGCCGCCCGGGCGATGGCGGGCAGGGCCGCGGCGGCCATGCCGGCGGCGAGAAACTGGCGTTTGTGCATGCACTTCTCCTCTGGACTGAAAATCGCTAATGTTCTTAAGTCTATCTTAAGTTCGCTCAACGGTGCGCATTTTGCGGTTATTGTCAGTTTGCAATGTTGGCTTACATCTTGTCACAGTTCTTACGGAATGGAGAAAGACGTAGCTTTTTTCGGCTGTTATTGTGTCCTCATCGCACTTCGCTGAACTGCGAATCCAGGAACATTCACTAATTGAGAGAGAGAACATGATGAAGAAGAAAATCCTGTTTGCAATGATCGCATCCGCTACCGCATTCACCGGCATGAGCGCGGCGCACGCCGAAGGCGCCTATGTGGGTGCCGGCATCACGGGCAACCGTTATAACTTCGATATTCCTGGCGCCACCAGCGCCGATAATCACAGCGGTTACAAGGCAGGCGCCAAGATCTTCGCCGGTTACGATTTCGATAAAACCTGGGCAATCGAGGGCGGCTATGCCGATTTCGGCAGCAAGGATTACAGCTATGTCACCGGCGCCGGCAACGGGGCCGTGAAAAGCGATTCGCACGGCTACTACCTGGCCGGCAAGGCGACCATGCCGGTGAGCGACAAGGTCGGCGTGTTCGGCAAGCTCGGTGTGGCCAAGGTCAAGAACAGCTTGAGCGGCACCGGCCTGTCGACCGGCATCAGCGGCAACGACAAGACGGGCGTGTACGCTTCCGTCGGTGCCCAGTACGCGATCAACGAGAAAGTTTCGCTGACGGCGGAAGTGGAACACTTCGGCAAGAGCGCCGACCAGGGCCGCAAGGCCACGGGCCTGGCTTTGGGCGCACGCTACAATTTCTAATCGCTTGGAAATGTGCTGAAAAAAAAGGCAGTCACCGCGAGGTGACTGCCTTTTTGCATGGGTGCGCCCAGCATGGGCGCACTCCTGTGGGTGAAAGTCCCGCCGTAAGCTG
>NZ_JCAQAV010000052.1:0-32562 GCF_059617925.1 Janthinobacterium sp. JF4
TATTGAAAGCAACGCTGGGAGCGTTCCCACATCTGACGGTGACATAGCCTTTTTTATTGGACTGCCGCTGCCGCGACGACCTGGTTGCGTCCCTGGCGCTTGGCGACATACAGGGCCTTGTCGGCATCCGATATGGCCGCGTCCAGGCTGGCGCCTTGCACCAGCGGCGCCACGCCGATGCTGATGGTCACGTGCAACGGGCCGCCGTCGGGCAGCACGGTGACCGCCGCTGCCACGGCTGCGCGGATGCGTTCGGCCACCTGGTATGCCTGCTGCACGCTGGCGTCGGGGAAGAGCAGGCCAAACTCCTCGCCACCGAGGCGCGCCGCCACGTCGGTGATGCGTCCCGTGTCGCGCAGCGCCTGCGCCACCGTGCGCAGCACGGCGTCGCCCACGGCATGGCCATAGCGGTCGTTGATCTTCTTGAAGTGGTCGAGGTCGGCCACGCCCACGCTCAGGGCGGCGCCGCTGCGCGCCGCGCGCGCCATCGCCTGCTCGGCATGCGCTTCATAGGCGCGCCGGTTGGGCAGCGACGTCAGCGCATCGTGCAACGCCTGCTGTTCCAGCTGCGCCAGCAGGCTGGCGTTCTTTGCCGCCAGTTCGCGCCGTTCGCGCACGTCGAGCAAGAAGGCGCCGAAATAGCGCATGCCGTCGACCACGCCCAGGTCCAGCGCCTTCATTTCGATGGGGATCATTTGCGTGTCGCGGTGGCGGATGGCGAATTCGCGGATCTTCCCCAGCACGCTGGAACTGCGCGAGCTGCGGATGTAGTTGATCACGTGGTTGTCGTGCTGCGCGCCGACGGCGTCGGGCAGCAGGCCGTTCAGGGTCTGGCCCAGCAATTCCCCGCTGGCATAGCCCGATAGTGCCTGCATGGCGCCATTGATATAGCGGATGCGGCAATGTTCATCGATGATGATGACGGCGTCGAGGGCGTCTTCCAGGAGGCGGGAAAAGAGTACTTCGGGAAGAGCGGCAGGCGGTGCTGCGGGCAAAGCATCTGTCATGGAACGGTCGCCGAAAGCCAGGTGACAGACATTGTCGCATCCGCAGGCTGTTTACTCCATGCCGGATCGCCCGCCTGTTTCTTTTTCGCCCGTGCCTGCTCGTTACTGCTGGGGGTTGCACAGGGAGCCAGGGCTAGGCGCCTTGCCGAAGGCAGTACGATCACAGTACGACAAGGCATGGCAACAACGCCATGGCCCCCTGTGCGCCCTCAGCGGCGGCCGTACATCATCAGTTCCGCCAGCTCCTTGCGCGCGGGCGGGAAGGCATCCAGCAAGCCCAGCGACAGGCCCAGCAAGCCTTGCGTGGCTGCGCTGCCGGTGAAGATGCGCGCCATGGTGTCGGTGACGCGCACGGTCAGCCCCCGGTCGCCCTGGCGCAGGCTGGCGTAGCGTTCCAGCCCGGCCGGGCTGCTGTCCTGCGCCAGCACGCGGGCCAGCACGGCGGCGTCGCGCAAGCCCAGGTTCAAGCCTTGTCCCGCCACCGGATGCAGGGTTTGCGCCGCATTGCCGATGGCGACCGTGCGCGGCGTGCCGCGCGCCTGGGCGTTCAGGCCCAGCGGATAGGCCAGGCGCGCCGTCGCGTGGCTAAAGCGTCCCAGGCGGCTGCCGAAGGCGGCGCCCAGGCGCGCCAGGAAGGCCGCATCGTCCAGGGCCAGCAATTGTTCGGCGCGCGTGGGCGGCACGCACCACACCAGCGCGTAGCCGTCGTCCTGCGGCAGCAGGGCCAGCGGGCCTTCGTCGGTGAAGCGCTCATACGCGCGGTGGGCGATGGGATCGCTGGTGCGCACATGGGCGATGATGGCGCTTTGGCCATAATCGCGGCTGACGGCGCGTTCCTGCTGCTGGCCGAACAGGCCGCCCTCGGCTTGCACCAGCAGGCTGGCGCGCAAGCCCGACACGGCACCAGCCTGCTCGATCTGCACGCTGACGCCATCGGCGTCTTCCACGCTGCCCGTGACCAGGGCCGGGCGCAGGCTGGCCACGCCCAGGCGCTCGCACACGTCGGCCAGCGCGCTGACGACGGCGCCGTAGCGGGCCACATAGCCGAGCGCCTCGACGCCATGCTCGTCGCGGTCCATCAGGCTGCGCCCGAACTGGCCGCGGCGCGAGACGTGAATCTGGTGGATCTGTGTCGCCTCCACGGGCCAGGCGCCCGCTTCCTCGAGAATCTGGCGGCTGCCGTGCGACAGGGCGATGGTGCGCGGGTCGCGCCTGGCTTGCTCGATGGATTTGGCGTCGAGCAGGGCGATGCCGGCGGCGCGGCTGCCGCGCTGCACCTGCAGGGCGGCCAGCGCCATGCCGACGGGGCCGGCGCCGCAGATGGCGAGATCGAAAGTGGACGGTGTATGCATGCGGCGGCGTTAATCCTGTGACATCAGTTGTTCGATTTCAGCGACGCTCTTGGGCGCCGTGCTGAAGACCTCATGGCCTTGCGGCGTGACCAGCACATCGTCTTCGATGCGGATGCCCGTATGCCAGAACTGCTCCGGCACGCCCGCGCCGGGGCGCACATAGATGCCCGGTTCCACCGTCAGCACCATGCCCGGTGCCAAAGCGCGCCACGGCTTGCCGGGGGCACCCGTGTCGCGGTAGGCACCCACGTCGTGCACGTCCATGCCCAGCCAGTGGCTGGTGCCGTGCATGTAGAAGGGCATATAGGCCTTGTCGGCGATGACATCCTGAACGCTGCCGCTTTTTTGCCGGTCCAGCAATTGCAAATCCAGCATGCCCTGAGCCAGCACCTGCACGGCCGCTTCGTGGATGGCGCTGTGTGGCAAGCCGGGGCGCACCATGTCCAGCGCCGCCTGTTGCGCGGCCAGCACCAGTTCATACAGCGCCCTCTGCGGGCCGCTGAAACGACCGTTGACGGGCCAGGTGCGCGTGATGTCGGAGGCATAGCCATCGAGTTCGCAGCCGGCGTCGATCAGCACCAGCTCGCCGTCGTTTAATGCCGCGTTGTTGGCGCTGTAATGCAGGATGCAGGCGTTGCCGCCGCCGGCCACGATGGAGGAATACGCGGGGAACTGCGCGCCGCTGCGGCGAAATTCGTACAGCAGCTCCGCTTCGAGCGCGTATTCGTGCATGCCGGGCCGCGTGGCGTGCATGGCGCGTACGTGGGCCGCGCTGGAAATGGCGGCCGCGCGGCGCATCAGCTGCTGTTCCTCGGTGTCTTTCAGCAGGCGCATGGCGTCGAGCATGCCATGGATGTCATGCGCGATGGCGGGCGCCGTGACGCCGCTGCGGGCCTTTTGCCGCACGTTGTGCCGCCAGACCTTGACTTGCGCATCGAGGCTGGCGTCCAGCGCGTAGTAAATGGCGGGGGCGTCGGCCAGCAGGCGCGTCATTTCCACGTCGAGTTCCTCGATGGGGAAGGCGCTGTCAAAGCCGAAGCTGGCGCGCGCCGCCTCGGGGCCGTGGCGGAAACCGTCCCAGATTTCGCGCTCCGTGTTCTTGGCGCGGCAAAACAGGATGGCGCGCGCCGGTGCCGTGGCGCTGGCGGCCACCAGGGCCACGGCGCTGTCGGGTTCCGTAAAGCCGCTCAGGTAATAGAAATAGCTGTCGTGGCGATACGGATAATCGCAATCGCTGTTGCGCGGCACTTCGGGCGCCGTGGCGAGGATGGCCACGCTGCCCGGCAGCATCTGCGCCAGCAGCGCCGCGCGCCGGGCCGCGTAGTTGGCCATCATGTTGCGCTGGCCTTGGCCGTGACGCCATTGAGCGCGTCGAGTTGCTGCGGCGTGCCCACATTCGTCCACTCGCCCGGATAGACTTCGCCGCCCACGCGGCCCTGGTCCGCGTACCGGCGCAGCAAATCGCCCAGTTTGGCGTGGCTGCCGGGCGTGATGCCATCGAACATCTCGGGACGGTACACGCCGATATTGGCGAAGGTCCACTTGATGTCGTCCGTATTGTTGATCGCGAACAAGGTCAGGCCGAAGTCGCCTTTGGGATGGAAGTCGGGATTGGGCACCAGATAGGTCCAGGCGATGTCGCGCTGGTCGGCCGGATACGGCGTGCCCAGCACATCCTTGTCGGCCAGCACGTCGAGGACCTGCTTGAAGTCGAAATACGGGCAATAGATGTCGCCGGAAATGGCGAGAAATGGTTCCTCGCCCAGCAGGTGGCGCGCCTGGGCGATGCCGCCCGCCGTTTCCAGCGGCGTGGTCTCGGGCGAATACGCGATGCGCGCGCCATATGCCCTGCCGTCGCCCAGGGTTTCCTCGATCTGGTAGCCCAGGTGCGAATGGTTGATGACGATGTCCGTGATGCCGGCGCGCACCAGGTTCAGCACATGCCAGACGATCAGCGGACGGCCGCGCACTTTCAGCAGCGGTTTGGGACAGGTATCGGTAAGCGGACGCATCCGTTCACCGCGGCCTGCGGCAAAGATCATGGCTTTCATGGTGGAACTCGTTTTCTGTGCAATAAGTGAAAGGCGGGGCCGTGGCCCCGCAGCGGACGGGTCAGGTGCGCCGATTAAAAAGTGTAGCCGACTTGCGGCGTCTTGTTTTCCAGCGCATCGAGCAGACGCACCAGCGGCTTGAGTTCCGTATAGCGGTTGGCCGTCTTGCGCACGTAGTCGAGCACGGTTGGCAGGTCGCCCATGTACAGATCCTTGCCGTCGCGGTAATTCAGGCGCGCGAACAGGCCGAGAATTTTCAGGTGGCGCTGCAGGGCCGTGAACTCGAAATCGCGGTAGAAGGCGTCGATGTCGGGATTCACGGGCAAGCCCAGCTGCTTGGCGCGCTGCCAGTAGCGGATCACCCAGTCGAGCACCAGTTCTTCATCCCACTGGATATACGCGTCGCGCAGCAGCGAGGCGATGTCGTAGGTGACGGGACCGAAGACGGCGTCCTGGAAGTCGAGGATGCCGGGATTGGAGATGGAACCATCGTTGATGTGCATCAAATTGCGCGAGTGGTAGTCGCGGTGCATGAACACTTGCTGCTGCGACAAGATATTCGCCGTGATGGCTTCGAAGACCTTGTCCAGCTGGGTTTGTTGCACATCCGTCAAGGTGGCGCCCAGGTGCTTGCCGATAAACCATTCCGGGAACAGATGCATTTCGCGCAGGATGAAGGCGCGGTCGAATTCGGGCAAGACGTCGGGCTGGCTGGCCAGCTGGATTTTCATCAGCGACTCGAGCGCTTCGGCGTACAGCACGCTGGCGTTGTCGTGGTTCAGGGCGTCGAGATAGGTGGTCGTGCCCAGGTCGGAGAGCAGCAGGAAGCCATGGTCCAGGTCTTGCGCGATGATCTCGGGCACGGACACGCCAGCGCCTTTCAGCAAGCCGGCCACCTTGATAAAGGCGGGCACATTTTCGCGCTCGGGCGGCGCATCCATGGCAATCAGTGTACTTCCTGGCAATATTGTATTGCCTGGCAGCACATCGAGACGGTAGTAGCGGCGGAAGCTCGCATCGCTGGAAGCGGGGCGGGCGGATTCGGGCGCGACGAGGTTAAGCGAGGTCAACCAGGCTTTCAACAGGGTCAGGCGAGCGTCGGCGGAGGCCGGCGCGGTGGAGGAATTGGGGGAGAATGACATTAAGCGGCCTGTGGAATCGGGTTGATGGTGCAGATTCCCATATAATAAGGGATTCAAATCAAAAAATCGCCTGTCATGGTGCTTGCCCCTTCCAATTCATGAGCTGGTTTTCGGCCTCCCCCCCTTCGCAGCGCTGGGCTTTCGCCATCAGCGCGCTCGTCGCCGCTACGACGGTGCCTGTTCACGCCCAGAAAGCACCGCGTCCGGTTCATGTGGAAGATCCCGACGCGCCCACCGTCATGACGGCGAACAGCATGAACGGACGACCCGAAAGGGAGATCAATCTCGATAAAAATGTCGTGATTGAGCGCGGAAAAACCACAAAAATGACGGCAGATACAGCTTGTTACAAACAAGTTGAAGATCAGTTCGACGCCGAGGGCCATATCAAGATGTGGCGTTTCGGTGATTACTACACGGGCGATGTCTTGAAGCTGAACATGGAGACCGGCAAGGGTTTTCTGCTCAATCCGACGTACCGCTTCGAAGTGGGCGGCGGCCAGGGCAAGGCCGAGCGGGTCGACTTCATCAACCCCGACGAAGCCACTGTCATTGACGGCACGTACAGTACCTGCGAAGGGCCGAATCCGGACTGGTACCTGAAATCGAGCACCTTGAACCTCGATACGGGCCGCGACGTGGGCACCGGCAGCAAGACCATCATCTATTTCAAGGACGTGCCGATCCTGGGCACGCCGGGCATCTCGTTTTCGCTGTCGGGCGCGCGCCGCTCGGGCTGGCTGGCGCCCACGCCGGGCTTTGCTTCGAAGAACGGTTTCGAGCTGCTGATGCCGTATTACGTGAACATCGCGCCGAACCGCGACCTGACCCTGTTCCCGCGCTATATACAGCGGCGCGGCATCCAGCTTGGTGCGACGGGCCGCTACATGGGCGAGACGGATGCGGGCCTGTACCAGGGCGAAACGTCGTTTGAGTTCTTGCCTAACGACAAGCAGACCAAGACCAACCGCTACATGATCAAGTCCAAGCATGAGCAGGCGCTGGCCAAGGGCTGGAGCTACAGCTGGGATCTGCGCGAGGCGTCCGACAATAATTACCCGAACGACTTTTCGAAAACCGTCGCCACCGCCACCGAGCGCCAGTTGCTGCGCGAATTGCGCACCGATTACCGCACCGAGGACTGGAGCCTGACGGCGCGCGTGCAGAATTACCAGGTGCTGCAGGATCCCGATCCCGCGGTGACCGTGCCGCGGCCGTATGACCGCTTGCCGGCGGTGAACTTCCATGCTGGCAAATACGACGTCTGGGGCGGCTTCGACTGGACCTTCGACGCGGAGGCGACGCGTTTCGCCCACCCGACCGAGGTGCAAGGGTCGCGCCTCGTGGCCGTGCCGCAGGTGAGTTTCCCCATCGTGCGTCCTGGCTACTTCATCACGCCCAAGCTGATGCTCAATGCCAGTGCGTATCAGCTCGATAACGACGCCAGGACCAAGGCGAAGTTTGCGGATACGTCGTTTACGCGCGCCGTGCCGACTTTCTCGGTCGACAGCGGCCTGGTGTTTGAACGCGACACGAATCTGTTTGGCGCCAAGGGCGGCACGCAAACCCTGGAGCCGCGCCTGTACTACGTCTACACGCCGTACCGCGACCAGTCGCAATTTCCGAAATTCGATACGGCCGCTGGCACGTTCAACCTGACGCAGATCTTCACGGAAAACCGTTTTGTCGGCAGCGACCGCATCGGCGATGCCAACCAGGTCACGGCAGCCCTGGTATCGCGTTTCCTGCAGGCCGACGGCACCGAGCGCATGCGCCTGACCTTCGGCCAGCGTTTCTACTTTGCCGACCAGCGCGTGCAACTCGATTCGAGCACGCCCGTCAACCAGTCGCGTTCGGATATCCTGCTGGCGGCAACGGGCCGCGTGTCCGAGACTTGGACCGCCGACAGCCTGGTGCAGTACAATCCCAGCGATCGCCAGTTGATGAACTACAACTACACCTTGCAATATCAGCCCGGTGCCAAGAAAGTATTGAATTTTGGCAATCGTTTTCAGCGTGGAGCTAATGGTTGGCGCAATGTGGAAGTGTCGACCCAATGGCCGCTGACGGAGCGCCTGTATGGCGTGGGCCGCATCAGTTACTCGGTGAAGGATCGCAGCATGCTGGAAAGCTTGGTCGGCCTGGAATACAAGGGTGACTGCTGGGTGTTCCGCATGGGCGCGCAACGTTTCGTGACGACGAACAAGACTGTCTCGACGCCGATCTTCTTCCAGCTGGAATTGACGGGCTTGTCGAATGGTCTGGGGCTGGGCGCGAATGGCCTGGAAACTTTTACAAAAACCATCCCCGGTTACCAGACACTGAGCCAGCCACTCCGTTAAGATAGGCACCGTTGCCGCCGCCGGTGTTCCCGGCGCTGGCACAAACCGGTTTTTTTATTCACCTGAACTCATGAGCGCTCTACACATTATGCGTAATGCCAGTATGCACCAACTCAAAATTGCAACGGTTTTGTTGTGCGCCATTTCCGGCGCCACGACCAGTAGTGTCTGGGCGCAACAGGCTGCGCCAGCGCCTGTCGCCAAGCCCGCTGCCGCGGCACCGGCCAAGGGATTCACTCCACCGGCCTCGAGCAGTGGCCAGACCATCGATTCCATCGCCGTCGTCGTCAATGACGAGGTGATCACGCGCAATGAAGTGGCGGCCCGCATCAAGAGCGTGGAGCAGCGCATGAAGGCGCAGAACGTGCCCTTGCCCGATCCTGCCGACCTGCGTCGTCAATTGCTCGAACGCATGATTGTTGAACGTGCACAAATGCAGCTGGCCAAGGAAATGGGCGTGCGCGTGGATGACCTGACCCTGGACCGCGCGATTGGCCGCATTGCTGAACAGCAAAAAATGACGGTGCAAGAGTTGCGCAACCAGATGGAAAAAGAAGGTACGCCGTTTGCGACCTTCCGCGAAGAAATCCGTGATGAAATCATCATGCAGCGTCTGCGCGAGCATGAAGTCGACGCCAAGATCCAGATTTCCGATTCCGAAGTGGACAACTTCCTGGAAGCGGAAAAAGCGGCTGCCAGCGAACAGGTGGAACTGAACCTGGCGCAGATTCTCGTGCGCATTCCGGAAAACTCCAGCCCAGAACAGATCGCCGCGCGCCGCGCGCGCGCCGAAGAAGTCAGCCGCCAGCTGCGCACGGGCGCCGATTTCGCCAAGATGGCCGCTACCTATTCCGACGCCAGCGATGCGCTGAGCGGCGGCGATATCGGCTGGCGCCATAGCGACCGCGTGCCGCCCCTGTTCACGGAACAGTTGCTGAAACTGAAACCGGGCCAGATCACGCCCATCATCAAGAGCAACACCGGTTTCCATATCCTCAAACTGGTGGATCGCCGCAGCGCGGCCGAAGCGCAAGCCGTCGCCGCCGTGCAGCAGACGCATGCCCGCCATATCTTGCTGAAGATAACGCCGACCTTGCCGGCGGCCGAAGCCAAGCGCAAATTGCTGGAATTGAAAGAGCGTCTCGATAACAAGGCCGCCAAGTTCGAAGACCTGGCCCGCTTGTTCTCGAACGATGGTTCGGCGGCCAAGGGTGGCGACCTGGGCTGGTTGTATCCAGGCGACACCGTGCCGGAATTCGAAACGGCGATGAATGCGCTGAAACCGGGCGAAGTGAGCGAGCCGATCGAATCGAGCTTTGGCTTCCACCTGATCGAAGTGCTGGAACGCAAGAGCGATGACGTCTCGAAAGAGAAACAGCGCGCCGCTGCGCGCAATGCCTTACGCGAACGCAAGCTGGAAGAAGCGACGGAAAACTGGGCGCGCGAAGTGCGCGACCGTGCCTACGTCGAATTCCGCGCGGACGACCAGTAATGCTGCAGATTCATTGCGCATGAGTAACTTGCCCCTTGCACGTCGTCCGGCCATCGCCATTACCTGTGGCGAACCGGCCGGTGTCGGCCCGGAAATCTCCATACGCGCGGCCTGGGCCATGCGCAATGAAGTCAACTGCATCCTGCTGGGCGACGCCGCCTTCCTGGCGCTGACGGCCAGCCTGATCGATCCGGAGATCCGCCTGGCGGCGCTGTCGCTGCAAGCCGTGCGCAACAGCGGCCTGCCCCAGTTCGGACCGGGCCGCCTTGCCGTGATCGATATTCCCACTGTTAACAACGTCATCCCTGGCGTGCTCGACAAGGAAAACGGGCGCTCCGTGCTCGCGACCCTGGACGCGGCCGTGGAAGGCGTCCAGGCCGGCTGGTTTGGCGCCATGGTCACGGCGCCCTTGCAAAAGAGCACGATCAACGACGCCGGCGTGGCCTTTTCCGGCCATACGGAATACCTGGCAGAAAAAACCGGCACGCCGCAAGTGGTGATGATGCTGGCCGGCGAACCCGGCCATGGCGAACCGACCCTGCGCGTGGCGCTGGCCACCACGCATCTGCCATTGAAGGACGTGTCCGCCGCCATCACCATGGATAGCCTGGCCGTCACCCTGGATATCATTCAGCTTGATCTGCAACGGAAATTCGGCATCGCCGCGCCGCGCATCGTGGTCACCGGCCTGAACCCGCACGCGGGCGAGGGCGGGTATCTGGGACGCGAGGAAATCGATGTCATCGCCCCGGCGATTGCTGCGGCACAAGCGCGCGGCATCGATGCGCGCGGGCCGTACCCGGCCGACACCTTGTTCCAGCACAAATATCTGGCGGACGCCGACTGCGTGCTGGCCATGTACCACGACCAGGGCTTGCCCGTGCTGAAATACGCGACCTTCGGGCGCGGCATCAATATCACCCTGGGCTTGCCGCTGATCCGCACCTCGGTCGACCACGGCACGGCGCTGGACCTGGCCGCGCAAGGGCTGGGGCTGGCCGATTGCCACAGCATGGAGCAAGCGCTGCAAACGGCGCTCGACATGCTGCGCGCGAGTACCCCGACCAGAGCATAGAGCGTAGGTCGGGTTAGCCGGCACGGCGTAACCCGACGCTGCTTGCTCAACCGATCCCGCCGGCCTGTGCCGGCTTTACCGCATTGATAGAAAACACATTATGAAACACGTTGCCCGCAAACGCTTTGGCCAGAACTTCCTGCATGACCGCTTCGTCCTCGATGACATCACGGCTGCCATCGCGCCGCAGCCGGACGATGCCATGGTCGAAATCGGCCCCGGCCTGGGCGCCATGACGGAGCAGTTGCTGCGCCATTTGAAGCAGATGCATGTGGTCGAGCTGGACCGCGACCTGATCGTGCGTCTGGAAAAGACCTTCAATCCGGCCAAGCTGACGATCCATTCGGGCGATGCGCTGAAATTTGATTTTGCGCAAATCCCCGTGCCGGCCGGCCAGAAGCTGCGCATCGTGGGCAACTTGCCGTACAACATTTCCAGCCCGCTGCTGTTCCACCTGGCGGACTTCGCGCCGCTGGTGAAAGACCAGCATTTCATGCTGCAAAAGGAAGTCGTCGAACGCATGGTGGCCGAGCCAGGCAGCAAGGCGTATGGCCGTTTGTCCGTGATGCTGCAATGGCGCTATGACATGACCTTGATGTTCATCGTGCCGCCGACGGCCTTCGATCCGCCGCCGAAGGTGGAGTCGGCCATCGTGCGCATGATCCCCGTGGCCGAGCGCCTGGCGTGCGACCAGGCCACGCTGGAAGCGGTGGTCATGAAGGCCTTCTCGCAGCGCCGCAAAGTGATCCGCAACTGCCTGGCCGGGATGTTTACGGAAGAGCAGATCAAGGCGGCCGGCATCGATCCGACCAAGCGTCCGGAAACCGTGGGGCTGGAGCAGTATGTAGCCCTGGCGAATCTGCTGAAGGCGCCCGCCTAAGCCCCTGGTTTAACTTAAAACCACTGGTCGACCTGCTGCAAATCCTTTCTCAGCGCTGAAAAACAGTCGTCCACATGGTGGTTGCGGCTGATTTCATTGCGCCGCATCAGGGCGATCTTGCGCTTGCACGTAGGTTGGCGCAGCGGTGCCACGTGCAGATCCTCGTCGTTGAGGAAGGTCGTGTACAGGCTGGGCATGATGCCCACGGCGATGCCGGCGCGCACCACGCCATACAGCGACTCGCTGTGGATCATCTGGTACAGGCTTGACGGGCTCAAGCCATGCTGGCGCAGCGCGCTCGAGGCGAACTCCCAGATGCTGCCCTTGGTAAACACGACGATTTCCTGCCCCGCCAGCTGCTCCCAGCGCACTTCCTTGAGCGGCGCCAGCGCATGGCGTCCCGCCGTCACCAGCACCAGCTCGTCTTCGAACAGGCCCACGCTTTCCAGCGACACGGAACCGGGCACCTCGATGCCCACGCAAAAGTCCAGCTGGCCCGAATGCAGGGCGTGCAGCAAGCCATCGTTGGGCATGTCAGACAGGACGATTTCCACTTCATCGCCATGCTGCTCGCAGTAGCGCGCCACCACCACGGCCGTCATCGCCATGGCCGAGGGGATCGCGCCGATGCGGATGCGGTGGCGGCCGCTGCCGATGGCGCGCTGGATATCGGCAAACGTGTTGCTCGCCGTATTCAATAAATGCGTGGCGTAATCGAGCGCCAGCTTGCCTTCGCGCGTCAGTTCCAGCTGGTGGGTTGTGCGGTTAAACAACTTTTTTCCCAATTGATTTTCCAGCAGCTTGATCGAGGCGCTGAGGGCCGGCTGCGTCACGCACAATTCCTGTGCAGCCTTGCTGAAGCTGTTTACCCGGGCTAGGGTGGCAAACGCTTGCAAATGTCGTAAGGAAATCTTCTTGCTCAGTTCATGCATGGGCGTTGCTTATCAGAAAAAGTAATGGATTTATAAAAATAAACAAATTTTCTTATCCCGCAATTTACCATATTCTGGACTGGTCTTTACTTGCCTCGAAGGCAACAATCTTCGGAGAAGCGCTTGCCAGGCGGCGCCGCTATGCAGGGGACGCATCAATACAATAATTCCAAAAAAACTCAGGGTTTATTCTTTTTAGGGTGGCGGCGATGAACAAATGGATGACGGGAACGATGGTAGTGGGTGGCTTGCTGGCGGCGCAGGGCGCGGCGCAGGCGCAGGCGCAGGCGCAAAGCAGCGTGCAAGTGTATGGCTTGCTGTCGGCCGGTATCGGCTATGTGTCGGATGAAGGCAAGGGCAGCCGCACGCATGCGCTGAGCGGCACGAATCAGAATCCCCGCATCGGTTTCCGCGGCCAGGAAGACCTGGGCAACGGCACCAAGGCCATCTTCGTGCTGGAAAACGGTTTTAACGTGATGACCGGCACGGCCTCGCAAAGTGGCCGCTTGTTCGGCCGCCAGTCGTATGTGGGTTTGTCCAGCAACGACAAGGGTACGCTCACCCTGGGGCGCCAGTACGAAGCCGTCAAGGATCTGCTGGGCCCGGTGGTCATCGCCAGTAACGGCGTGCATATCGGCGACAACGACAATGGCTACAACAACCTGCGCGTGCAAAATGCCGTCAAGTACGTCAGCCCGAACATCAGCAACTTGTCGTTCACGGGCTTGTACGGCTTTGGCGAAAACCCGGAAGACTCCAACCGCAACCGCGTCTACAGCATGGGCGCCGGCTACAAGGTCGATGCCTTCAGCTGGGCCGTCGCCTACACCAGGATGGACCGCCCGAACAGCCCCGATGCGCCGAATGGCGCCATCGGCAATGACTACGGCAGTTCCCTGTTGCTCTTCAACAAGAGCGCCGTCAGCGGCGCCGGCGTGAACAGCCAGGCCATTGCCGGCACGGGAGGCTTTTATAATGTGGGCAAGACCAAGTTTGGCGCCTTGTACACCAACGTGCGCTACCACTACCTGGATCAAAGCAATCTGACCCTGCAAAACGTGGATCTGAACATGAACCACAAGCTGACGCAAGCGTTGAACCTGGGCGCGTCGTATTTCTTTACTACCGGTAAATATGACGTGATCAACAAGACGCCGAAATGGCATCAGGTCAACTTCCAGGCTGATTACTTCCTGTCCAAGCGCACCGACGTCGCCATCACCTGGAGCTACCAGAAAGCGGCAGGCGATGCGACGTTCGCCCGCGTGTTCGGCTTCGGCGCCTCGGGCGGCAAGACGCAAAGCGTCCTGATCGTCGGCATGCGACATTATTTCTGACACTGATTTATCTTTACAGGCGCTGTCGCCCAGCGCCGTTCCCTGAAAGGAAGCATCTTGAAAAAGCACCTCATGTTGGCGTTGAGCCTAGGCTTGCTGGCCAACGCCGCCCACGCGGAAAAACGCGAGCTGGTCATTTCGGCCTATCCGATTGCCCAGCCCTTGTTCATGAAGTATGTGTACGAGCCGTTCAAGGCCAAATGCGCTTGCGATATCAAGGTGGAAACGGGGAATAATGCGGACCGCATCGCCAAGCTGGTGGTGCACGCCAAGAACCCGGTGATCGACCTGGTGCTGCTGTCCGATTCCGGCATGCTGGAAGCGGCGCAAAAGGGTGTCATCCAGCCCATGGATTACTCCAAGCTGAGCAATTACAAGGCCCTGTACGACGTGGCGAAAAACCCCATCGGCGGCAACTACGCCGTCGGCTACACCTTGTACTCGGTCGGCCTGGTGTACCGCAGCGACAAGATCGCCCCGCTGACGTCCTGGAAGGACCTGTGGCGCCCCGAGCTGAAAGGCCGCGTGGCCTTTCCCGACGTGAGCACCACGCAGGGCCCGCTGATGCTGCGCATGGCCGATGCGGCCTGGGGCGGCAAGACGGATGACTACGCCACCGGCTTTGCCAAGATCGTCGGCATGAAGGGCAACGTCGTCACGTTCTCGAAAAACAGCGCGCAGCTGGCCGCCCTGTTCGCCCAGGATGAAATCTGGGCCGCGCCCGTGGCGCGTTTTACGTGGTCGCAAATGCTCAAGACGGGCCTGCCCCTGAAGTGGAGCATCCCGGCCGAAGGCCAGGCGGCCGGCATGAACGTGATGGGCATCGTCGCCGGCTCGAAGAATGCGGACCTGGCCTACCAGCTGATGGATTTCTGGCTGTCCAAGGAAGTGCAGACGCAGCTGGCGACCAACCTGGTCGACTCGCCCGTCAACAAGGACGTGCGCCTGTCGGTCGCCGCCGCGCAATTCAATACCTATGGCGCCGACCAGATCAATTCGCTGAAATTCGTCAAGCCGGAAACCATCATCAAGCAGCGCACGAACTGGATGACGCAGTGGAACAAGGCCATGAGCAAATAGTGGTGACGAGGAGAAAACACCATGTTTGCTGATCCAAAAAAGCGTCTGGGACTGCTGCTGGTCCTGCCGGCGCTGATCTTCATCGTCGTCTGCTTCCTGCTGCCCGTGCTGGCCTTGCTGGTCGACGCCTTCCGCGTCGGCGACGGCATGCAGTGGGGTTTTGAGCGCTTCATCGAATTCTTCTCGCAGGAATTCAACCGCACCATCTTCTGGCGCACGCTGCGCATCGCCGCGCTGGTGACGCTGGCGGCCATCATCCTCGGCTACCCGGCCGCGCAAGCCGTGGCGCGCGTGTCGCCGAAGTGGCGCGGGCTGGTGGTCGGCATGATGATCTTGCCGCTGATGGTCTCGCCGATTGCGCGCACCTACGCCTGGATCGTGTTGCTGGGGCGCAATGGCGCCGTCAACGCGGCGCTCGTCAACATGGGTTTCACGGACGAGCCCCTGCGTTTGCTGTTCAGCGAATTTGCCGTGTTTGTCGGCCTGCTGCAACTGCTGCTGCCCTTGATGCTGATGTCGCTGGCGGGCGCGCTGGAAAACCTGCCGCGCGACGTGGAGCCGGCTGCGGCCACCTTGGGCGCCAATCCCTGGCAAGTGTTTTGCAAAGTCACCCTGCCGCTGACGCAGGAAGGCCTGGTCGTCGGCGGCACGCTCGTGTTTACGGGCTGCGTGACGGCCTACGTGACGCCAGCCTTGCTGGGCGGCACCAAGGTGCTGATGCTCGAAACCCTGCTGTACCAGAAGGTCAGCGTGGAGAGCGACTTCGGTGCCGCGAACGTCATCGCCGTCATCCTCGTCTGCATGACCCTGCTGGTCAACGCCGGCCTTAAACGTATTTCCTCGAGCCGGAGTTCCGTATGAAAGAAAGCTTGTTCTCGCGCGCCGTCCTGTGGCTGGTGTTTTTGTTCCTGCTGGGGCCATTCGCCATCGTCGTGCTGGCCGGTTTTAGCGGCGGCGAAACGCTGGCCTTCCCGCCCGAGTCGTATTCGCTGCGCTGGATTATCGAAGTGTGGTCGGCGCCCGAATTCCGCCGCGCCTTCCAGACCAGCCTGGAGATCGGCCTGATCGCCACCGTCATCGCGCTGTTGCTGGGCATACCCGTCGCGTATGCGTTTTCGCGCATGCCGCCACCGGGCATCGGCGCCATCCGCCAGATCCTGACGTCGCCGCTGATCATTCCCGCCATCCTGGTCGGCCTGGGCTTGCTGCACCACCTGGTGCTGACGATCAATGCGCCCGTCTACGTGGGTCTGTTGATTGGCCATATCGCGCTCTTGATCCCGTACTCGGTGCGCGTGGTGTACGCCAGCCTGGTGAATTTGCGCGTGGATATCGAGGATGCCGCCATCACCCTGGGCGCGTCGCGCCTGCGTGCGTTCTTCATGATCGTGCTGCCGAACATCCGCAACGCCGTGATCGCCGCCTTCTTCCTCGCCTTCGTCACCTCGTTCAACCAGGTGCCCGTCTCGCTGTTCCTGACGGGTCCCGGCATCAGCACCTTGCCCATCGAGATGCTGGGGCATATGGAAAACAGCTTCGATCCGTCGATCGCTGCCCTGTCGACCTTGCTGGTCTTGTTCACCATGGCCTTCGTGATGGTGACCGAGAAGGTGCTGGGCATTTCTAAATACATGTAAGAGGCAACACACCATGAGTTATCTGGAACTGCACAAACTGAACCTCGGCTACGCCAAGAACACGACATCCGTGAAAGACCTGGACCTGCACGTCGAGCAGGGCGAACTGATTTCCCTGCTGGGCCCCAGCGGCTGCGGCAAGACCACCACCATGCGCGCCATCGCCGGCCTGATGCCGCTGCAGTCGGGCCGCATCGTGCTCGACGGCCGCGAGATCGGCAAGCTGGCGCCGAACAAGCGCAATATCGGCATGGTGTTCCAGTCGTACGCGCTGTTCCCGCACTTGAATGTATACGACAACATCGCCTTCGGTTTGCGCCTGCGCAAGGTCGCGCCAGCTTTGCTGAAAACGAAAGTGGAAGCCGTGATCGCCGCCGTGGGACTGACCGGTTTCGAAACCCGCTTGCCGGCACAGATGTCCGGTGGCCAGCAGCAGCGCGTGGCGCTGGCGCGCGCCATCGTCGTCGAACCGGCCCTGCTGCTGCTGGACGAGCCGCTGTCGAACCTGGACGCCAAGCTGCGCGTGCAGATGCGCGCCGAGCTGCGCCGCATCCAGCGCGAGCTGGGCATCACCATGCTGTACGTGACGCACGATCAGGAAGAAGCGCTGGCCCTGTCCGACCGCATCGTCGTCATGAACGGCGGGCGCATCGAGCAGCTGGCCACGCCGGAAGCCGTCTTCAATACGCCGTCGACGCGCTTCGTCGCCAACTTCATGGGCTTTGAAAACCTGTTCGATTACCGCGACGGCGCGCTGCACCACGCGGGCGCCAGCCTGCCGTACGCGTCTCCCGTCGCTGCCGGCACCACGGTGCTGGGCTGGCGTCCGGACAAGGTGCGCGTCTGCGCGGCCGACGACGCGGCGGGCCAGTATCCGGGCACCGTGCTGGCGCGGGGCTTCCTGGGCGACACTGTCGAATACCTGCTGCAAACGCCGCTGGGCCAGGTCAAGGGTATCTGCGCGGCCGGTGGCGCCGCCTGGCGCGAAGGCACGGCCGTGTCCTTCGTGCTGCCGTCCGACAGCGCCCTGTGGCTGGGTGCGTGATTTCTGAATGGAACGCAGCATGACCCAAGCCTTGAAAAAGATCTGGCTCGACACCGATCCCGGTTTCGACGACTGGCTGACGATGTTGCTGCTTGGCAGCAATCCCGACATCGCGTGGCTGGGCGTGAGCGTGGTGGCGGGCAATGCGCCCGTCGCCATCACCTACGACAATGCCTTGCGCATCAAGGCGCATGACGGCTTGACGGTACCGATTTATCGCGGCTGCGAGCAGCCGCTGGCCGGCGTCATCGAAACGGCGCAGCGCATCCTCGGCGACAGCGGCATGCCGACGACGGGTGAAATCCTGCCGCCTGGCGCGGCCAGCGACGCAGCCGGCCACGCCGTCGACGCGCTGATCGCCGCCGTGCGCAAGTATCCCGGCCAGATCACCATCATGGCGATTGCGCCGATGACCAATATCGCAACCGCGCTGGCCCGCGCGCCCGACATCGCCGAGAAAATCGTTGAAATCATTTTGATGGGCGGCTCGACCGACCAGGGCAACCACACGGCGGCGGCCGAATTCAATATCTATGCGGATCCGGAAGCGGCCGCCCAGGTCTTCCAGGCTGGCATCCCGCTGCGCATGTTCGGCTTGAACCTGTGCCGCCAGTTGCTGGTGACGAATGCGGAAGTGGCGCGCCTGCGCGCCATCGGCACGCCGCGCGCGCAGCGTCTGGCCGGCTACCTGGAAGCGTATGTGCGCATCCGCAGCGCCGACGGCTCGGTGCCCATGCCGATGTACGACCCGGTGGTGGCCCTGTACCTGGAAGCGCCGCAGCTGTTCCAGTTCCAGAGCGCCCACGTGGCCATCGAATTGACGGGCGAACTGACGCGCGGCATGACGGTGTGCGAATTTCGCGTGCCGCGCCGCGCCGCCATCAACACGCAAGTGGCGATGCTGGCCGATGGCCCGGCCGCCATCGAACGGCTGATGCGCCGCCTGGCCGCCATTCTCGTCTGACCCACTTCACTACGAAACGAGCTTCATGTCTAATTCCCCCCTGAGCATCGAACAGTTTTTACGCGCCATGCCGAAAGTGGAGCTGCATTGCCACCTGTTCGGCACGGTGCGCCAATCGACTTTCCGCGCGCTGGCCGCCAAGACGGGCAATGTCGTCAGCCCCGAGGAAATCGACGCGTTCTATACGCGCGGCGACAAACCGGTGGGCGTGCTGCGCGTGCTGCGCGCGCTCGACGCGCACCTGATCGTCTCGCCCACGGACCTGTATTGCCTCGCCTACGAATATCTGGAAGACGTGCACGGCCATGGCGTGCGCTATGCGGAGTTCTTCTGGAATCCCACCGGCACCGTGCGCGTGTCGGGCATCCGCTACGAGTCGGCGCAGGACGCCATCGTGGCCGCCATCCGCGACGCGCAGCGCGACTTCGGCGTGATCGGCCGGCTGATCCCCAGCATCGACCGTGAGGCCAGTCCTGCGGAAGCCGTGCAGATGGTGGAATGGATGAAGGCGCACCGCGCGCCGGAAGTGATCGGCATCGGCATCGACTACCGGGAAAACGACCGTCCGCCGGAACTCTTCATCGAAGCCTACCGCGCCGCGCGCGAAGCCGGCTTCCGATGCACGGCGCATGCGGGTGAATTCGGCATGCCGTGGATGAACGTGGAGATGGCCATCGAGCAACTGCAGGTGGACCGGGTCGACCATGGCTACACGATCGTCGACAACCCGGACTTGGCGCGGCGCTGCGTGGAGCGTGGCCTGGTGTTTACGGTCGTGCCGACCAATTCGTATTATCTGCGCACCCTGGCGCCCGAGCGCTGGGCGCTCGATCATCCGATCCGCGCCATGGCCAGGCTGGGCTTGAAACTGCACCCGAATACGGACGACCCGACCCTGCACCACGTGACGCCGACGGGCGCCTGGATGATGATGCGCGAATTCGGCTTCGGCCTCGATGACATGCGCGGTTTCATGCTGAATGGCCTCGATGCGGCCTGGATCGATGAATCCACGCGGCGCGACTGGCGCGCGCAATTTACGCGCGAGTTCGACGCGCTGCACGCCCGGGTCGTCGAGTAACTCAGGCGGACGCTGGCGGCGGTGCCAGCAGCGAGGGAAACGCCCGCTGCGGGCAGCTTTGGCGTTCGCACACCTTGCAGCCCGTGCCGATCGGCGTGGCGCTGCTCGGGTCGTGCAAATCGAGTCCCTTCGAGTAAATCAGCCGGTGCGCCTGCGAGATGTCGCAGCCCAGCGCCACGGCAAAGGTCTTGCCGGGCGCCCGGAATCCCGGCGATGCCGTGCTGACCTGGCGCGCGATCCACAAATACGTGCAGCCATCGGGCATGCTGGCCACTTGCGTCAGCACTTGCCCCGGGTGGCTGAAGGCGTCGTAGACGATCCACAGCGGGCAAGTGCCGCCCACCCTGGAAAAGTGAAAATCCGTGGCCGACTGGCGTTTCGAGACATTGCCCGCGCGGTCGACGCGCACGAAGAAGAAGGGCAGTCCCGCCGCGTCGGGGCGCTGCATGGTGCTCAGGCGGTGGCACACGGCCTCGAACCCCACGCCGAACTGGTGCGCCAGGCGCTCGATATCGTAGGCGCGCGTTTCCGCCGCCTGCAGGAAGCGCTGGTAGGGCATCAGCAGGGCGCCCGCGAAATAGTTGGAAAACGCCAGGCGCGCACTCGTTTGCGCGGCCGCGCTGGACAATCCCGCCGCCAGCACCAGGGCGTCGATCAGCTCGCTGTGCTCGAGCAGGCTGATTTGCGCCGCCATCTGGAAGGCGCGCTGGCCGCCCGTCAGGGTGTCGGGCAGCCACAGGATGTGTTGCTGGGCATCGTAGCGGTGCTTGCGCACCATGCCCGCGTCGCCATCGGACAAGCGCACCTGAATGCCGTGGCGTTCCAGCAGGCGTCCCTGCAGCGCATCGAGCGTGCGCAGCTGCGGGTCAAGTTCGCCCGCTACCAGCTCCGCCGCCCGGTCCAGCTCATCGATATAGTTCTGCCGCCGGTTCAGGTATTCGCGCACTTCCTCGTCCGTGGACGGGGCCGCCGAGCTGGCGCCGCGGCTGCCGTCGTCGAGGCGCGCGGCCAAGGTATCGGCCCGTTCCGCCATCACCCGGTAGCGCCGCTGCAAGAGCAAAATCGAGCGCGCCAGTTCCGGCATGTTTTCCACCAGCATTTTCAATTCCGCCATTGAGGTGGGCGGCGCGTCCGGCAATTCGCCGAACACGTCGCGCACGTCGGCCACCAGGCTGGCGCTGTCGTGTTCGGAGAAGATTTGCGGATCGACCCCCAGTACCGTGCCGATGCGCAACAGAATCGGCACGGTCAAGGGGCGCTGGTTGCGCTCCATCTGGTTCAGGTAGCTGGGCGAGATGCCCAGGGACTTGGCCAGCGCCACCTGCGTCATGCGTCGTTCCTCGCGCAGCCGCTGCAGGCGCACGCCCATGAAAACCTTTGCCATCGCGCTTCCTCTTCCCCGGTTTGTGGAATCTGCAAATTTACAACATTTGCAGATTAACAGATTCAGCTTTGCATTATCTCGCATTTTCACGCCTTGTTTGCGGCAGCGATTGTGCGAATAATGCAAACAGACCTATACCCACACCAGGAGACACCGAGTGACCACGCAAACTGCAATTCCGACCGTCCCCCTCTTGATCAACGGCGAGTGGGTGGAATCCCAAACCACCGTCTGGCGCGACGTCGTCAACCCCGCCACGCAGGAAGTCCTGGCCAAGGTACCGTTCGCCACGCCCGAGGAAGTGAACGCCGCCATCGCCTCGGCCCAGCGCGCCTTCAAAACCTGGCGCAAGACGCCGATCGGCGCGCGCGCGCGCATCTTCCTGAAACTGCAGCAGCTGATCCGCGAAAACATGGCCGACCTGGCCGCCACCTTGACGATGGAACAGGGCAAGACCCTGCTTGACGCGGAAGGTGACGTCTTCCGCGGCCTGGAAGTGGTCGAGCATGCCGCCAATATCGGCACCCTGCAAATGGGTGAATACGCGCAAAACGTGGCCGGCGGCGTCGATACCTACAGCGTGATGCAGCCGCTGGGCGTGTGCGCCGGCATTACCCCATTCAACTTCCCCGCCATGATCCCCCTGTGGATGTTCCCGATGGCGATTGCCTGCGGCAATACGTTCGTGCTGAAACCATCGGAGCAAGATCCGCTCGTGACGGAAAAGCTCGTGCGCCTGGCCTTGCAGGCGGGTATCCCGGCCGGCGTGCTGAACGTCATTCACGGCGGCGAAGACGTGGTCAACGCCCTGTGCGACCACCCGGACATCAAGGCCATTTCGTTCGTGGGATCGAGCAAGGTGGGCACGCATGTGTACCAGCGCGCCAGCCTGAACGGCAAGCGCGCGCAATGCATGATGGGCGCCAAGAACCACGCCGTCGTCTTGCCGGACGCTAATAAAGAACAGACACTGAACCAGTTGCTGGGCGCGGGCTTCGGCGCGGCCGGCCAGCGCTGCATGGCCGCCTCTGTGGCCGTGCTGGTGGGCGAGGCGCGCGAATGGCTGCCGGAACTCTCTAAAAAGGCGCAAACGCTGACGGTGGGCGCGGGCAAGGATAATCCTGACCTGGGCCCCGTCATCTCGTGCGCGGCGAAAGAGCGCGTGCGCAGCCTGGTCGCCAAGGGCATCGAGCAGGGCGCCGTGCTGACCCTGGACGGGCGCGACGTGAAGGTCGACGGCTATCCGAACGGCAACTTCGTGGGACCGACGATCTTGTCTGGCGTGAAGCCTGGCATGGTCGTGTATGACCAGGAAATCTTTGGCCCCGTCTTGATCGTCGTCGAAGTCGATACCCTGGATGAAGCGATTGCTCTGGTGAACGCGAATCCGAACGGCAACGGCACGGCCCTGTTTACGCAAAGCGGCGCGGCCGCGCGCTACTTCCAGGAAGAAATCGACGTGGGCCAGGTCGGCATCAACGTGCCCATCCCCGTGCCCGTTCCGCTGTTCAGCTTTACGGGTTCGCGCGGCTCGAAACTGGGCGACCTGGGCCCGTTCGGCAAGCAAGTCGTGCTGTTCTACACGCAGACGCAAACGATTACCCAGCGCTGGTTCACGGACGCGGCCTCGGTGGGCAAGGTCAACACCACCATCAGCCTCAAGTAAGGAGCTGGACCATGGACTTTGAACTGAGCGACGAGCAGCGCGAGTTCCAGCAGGCGGCGCGCGCGTTTGCCGAAGGCGAACTGGCGCCGCACGCGGCCCATTGGGATGCGGAATCGATTTTCCCCGTGGAAACCATTGCCAAGGCGGGCGAGATGGGCTTTTGCGGCCTGTACACGCCGCAGCGCTGGGGCGGCTTGGGCCTGTCGCGCCAGGATGCGGCCATCGTGTTTGAGGAACTGGCCGGTGGTTGTACCTCGACCACTGCCTACATCACGATCCACAACATGGCCACCTGGATGCTGTCGCGCTGGGGCCAGGAAGCCCTGTGCGACGAATGGGTACCGGCCTTGGCCGCCGGCCAGAAGCTGGCCAGCTATTGCCTGACGGAACCGCAATCGGGATCGGATGCGGCGTCCCTGCGCACCAAAGCCGTCAGGGACGGCGACTTTTATGTACTCGATGGCACGAAAGCGTTTATCTCGGGCGCGGGCCAGACGGACATGCTGATTGTCATGGCGAGAACCGGCGGCGAAGGCGCGGCCGGCATTTCCGCGTTTGCCGTGCCGGCCAATTTGCCCGGCATCGTGTATGGCAAGAAAGAAGAGAAGATGGGCTGGAACAGCCAGCCCACGCGCATCATCAGCTTTGACCAGGTGAAAGTGCCTGTTGGTAACTTGCTGGGTGCGGAAGGCGAAGGCTTTGCGATTGCCATGAAGGGCATTGATGGCGGGCGCATCAATATTGCCGTGTGCTCGGTGGGCACGGCGCAAGCGGCCCTCACACGGGCGCAGGCGTACATGAAGGAGCGCACGCAGTTCGGCCGAGAGCTGGCGCAGTTCCAGGCCTTGCAATTCAAGCTGGCCGACATGCTGACGGAGCTGGTGGCGGCGCGCCAGATGGTGCGCCTGGCGGCCTGGAAACTGGACCAGGAAAGCCCGGACGCCACGGCGTATTGCGCCATGGCAAAACGTTTCGCCACGGATGTGGGTTTCAATGTGGCCAACGATGCGCTGCAATTGCATGGCGGCTACGGCTACATCCGCGAATATCCGCTCGAGCGCCACGTGCGCGACACGCGGGTGCACCAGATCCTGGAAGGGACGAATGAAATCATGCGCCTGATCGTCGCGCGAGCGATTTTGAAAGACGGCGCCACGGAGACCTTACGATGAGCAAAGTGTATACCAATCTGCTGCTGGAACGCCGTGGCCATACGGCCCTGGTGACCCTCGACAACCCGCCCGCCCACACGTGGACCCTGGCCAGCCTGAACGCGCTGACGCAGCTGGTGGCCGACCTGAATGCCGACCCGGATGTGTACGCTCTCGTGATCACGGGCGGCGGCGCCAAGTTCTTCTCGGCCGGTGCGGATTTAAAAGTGTTTGCCGACGGCAACAAGGACACGGCATTCGCCATGGCCGCCGCCTTTGGCGAGGCGTTCGAGGCGCTGTCCGCGTTTCGCGGCGTCAGCATCGCCGCCATCAATGGCTATGCCATGGGCGGCGGGCTCGAATGCGCGCTCGCTTGCGACATCCGCATCGCCGAGGAACATGCGCAGATGGCCTTGCCGGAAGCGTCCGTCGGCTTGCTGCCGTGCGCGGGCGGCACGCAGCACTTGCCGTGGCTGGTGGGCGAAGGCTGGGCCAAGCGCATGATCTTGTGCGGCGAGCGCGTCGACGCGGCCAAGGCCCTGGCCATTGGCCTTGTCGAGGAAGTCGTGCCAACTGGCAAGGCTGCCGCCACGGCGCTGGTCCTGGCCGCCAAGGTGGCGCGCCAAAGTCCCAGCAGCGTGACGGCGTGCAAGACCCTGATCCAGGGCGCGCGCAGCCATCCGCTCGTCGATTCCCTGCCCGACGAACGCACCCTGTTCCTGGGATTGTTCGATACGCAAGACCAGAAAGAGGGCGTGCAAGCGTTCCTGGAAAAACGTCCGGCGGAGTGGAAGAATGGCTGAAATTACTGTGGCTGAAACCTTGCTTGAAACAGTGAAACTGGAAGAACGCGACTGTCCCGGCGGCATGAAGTTGGGCGTCATCACCCTTGATGCACCGAAGTCCTTGCACGCATTGACCCTGGACATGATACGCGCCATCGATGGCGCCCTCGTGCGCTGGGCAGGTGACGACGCCATCGCCTGCGTGGTGCTGCAATCGTCCACCGACAAGGCCTTTTGCGCGGGCGGCGACGTGCGCAGCCTGCGCACTGCCGTGGTCGAGCAGCCGGGCATCGTGCCGAACCCGCAGGCGCTGGCTTTCTTTGCCGAGGAATACCGGCTCGACCACCGCATCCATACCTATGCAAAGCCGCTGCTGGTGTGGGGCGGCGGCATCGTCATGGGGGGCGGCCTGGGCCTGATGGCCGGTGCCAGCCACCGCGTGGTGACGGAAAGCACGCGCATCGCCATGCCGGAAATCACGATTGGCCTGTTTCCCGACGTGGGCGGCAGCTGGTTCCTGGGCCGCATGCCGGGGCGCAGCGGCCTGTTCCTGGGCTTGACGGGCGCGCCGATGAACGCGGCCGACGCACTGTTCGCGGGCCTCGGCGACTATTTTCTGCGCCAGGAAGAGCGCGCCATGGTGCTCGACGCGCTGGCGCTGGCGCAATGGCAAGCCGGCCCGCAGGCGAACAGCGAGCAGCTGGACCGCTTGCTGCGCGGCTTCTCGGCCCCTGCATCCATGTTGCCCGTCTCCGAAGTGCGCGCCAACTTCGACGCCATCGCCGCCTTGACGCAAGCGCCGACCTTGCCCGAAGTGGTGGCCGCCATTGCCGCGTATGACGGCGATTCGGCCTGGCTGCAGAAGGCGGCCCGCTCGCTCGACAAGGGTGCGCCCAGCTCGGCCGCTTTGGTCTGGGCCATGCGCGGACGCACGCGTCATCTGAGTCTGGCGCAAGTGTTTCAGTTAGAACTGATCGTTGCCGTGCAATGCTGTGCCCATGCCGATTTCCGGGAAGGCGTGCGCGCCTTGCTGATCGACAAGGACAATGCGCCGCAGTGGCAGCCGGGCAGCCTGGCCGACGTCAGCAATGCGTATCTCAATGAATATTTCACGGCGCCGTGGACGCAGCATCCATTGGCCGATTTACATTAAAAGAACAACAGGAGACAGACACATGCAACATATCGCTTTTATCGGCCTGGGCAACATGGGCGCGCCGATGGCCCGCAACCTGGTGGCCGCCGGCTTCCACGTCTCCGTGTTTGACCTGGTGCCAGCGGCCGTGGCGTCGCTCGTCGAGGCGGGCGCCACGGCGGCCGCCTCCGCCAGCGCGGCCGTACAGACGGCTGATGCCGTCATCACCATGCTGCCAGCCAACAAGCACGTGCAGGAACTGTACCTGGCGGCCGGTGGCGTGCTGGACTCGGCCAAGCCGGGCGCCTTGTTTATCGATTGCAGCACCATTGCTGCCGATGTGGCGCGCCAGGTGGCGCAGGCGGCCAGCGCACGGGGCTTTGCGATGATCGATGCGCCCGTTTCGGGCGGCACGGCGGGCGCGGCGGCCGGCACCCTGACCTTCATCGTCGGCGGCAGCGTAGCGGCCTTGCAGCAGGCGCGGCCTTTGCTGGAAAAGATGGGCAAGAACATCTTCCATGCGGGCGAGGCGGGTGCAGGCCAGGTGGCGAAGATTTGCAACAACATGCTCCTGGGCATTCTGATGGCCGGTACGGCCGAGGCGCTGAACCTGGGCGTGGCGCATGGCCTGGATCCAAAAGTATTGTCCGACATCATGGCCAAGAGCTCTGGCCGCAACTGGACCCTGGAAGTGTACAACCCGTGGCCGGGCGTCATGGAGGGCACGCCCGCGTCGCGCAATTACACTGGCGGCTTCGGCACGGCGCTGATGCTGAAAGACCTGGGCCTGGCGCAGCAGTCGGCCCTGTCGGCCAACGCGCCCACGCCCTTGGGTGGGCTGGTGCGCCAGTTGTATCAGATGCATGCGCAAGCCGGTTATGCGCAGCAGGATTTCTCCAGCATCGTGCAGATGCTGCAGCCCGGGTTGAACAAACCCGTTTGAGGAATTTTGGGCAAAAAAAAGCCCGCTGGTAAAAGCGGGCTAAATCCAATTCTTGGAAGAGTTGGAGGAGACAGATGCATTATGCTGCATCGCCACATATAACTCCAATTTATCTTTGGAATATCAAGTATATATTTCCGTGATATCTCTTCCTGACAGCCGCGCTGCGGCTGCCAGCGCTACTGCCTTAGCCCGGATTGCAGGTGATCTGCACGGTCGTCACATCCGCTTCACCCATGGTGCCGATACCGCCGGTGTTCTCCACCACAGCGCATTTCAGGCCGGTCGGCTGCGTAAACACGCTGATGCCATACTTGTCGCCATCGGCAATACGCGTCCCGAGGATGAAGGTCTTGCTATCCTTGGCCACCGTGGTTTGCGCCGTACCGTTGATCAGGACCAGGCCGTCGGCTGTCAGGCCCGTCACCGTACCGCCCACCGTGTAGGAATTCTGCATACACGTGACTGTTGCCTGAATGCTCACATAGTGACCAGCCGAACCGGAACCGTTACCGACGGCGCAATTCATGTGGGCAGGTTGTTTCTGCACGGTGATGTTGTAGTCGGTGCCATAGTCGATGCGTTTGGTAAAGGTAAACGACGTTTTGCCGGATTCAACCGGCAGGCTTTCGCCGCCGTTGGCCAGGATCAGGCCATTGGTGTTCAAGTTGCTGATGGTGCCGCTGACATCATACGAGGCCTTGCCACCGCAAGCGGCCAGTCCCAGGGTCAGCAGCAGCGCGGCGATCGGGCGCAGGCAGGATAACTTCATGTATTTCTCCAATGCAATATAGTGATGACGAACCGCGTGGCTTACAGCGGCGTGCAGTGCAGTGCGGCGCTGGTCGTGGCGGCTGAACCCATGGTGCCGTTGACAATGCGGCCGTCGGCGCTGGTGTTGGCAGAGGCCTCGAATTTGCACGTCTGGCCTGTTGGATACGACGAGATGGAAATATTGTAGGCGATGCCGTCATCGACATGCGGGAACGTATAGGCAGTACTGCCTGTCAGCGGGCTGGTGCTGGTATTGCCGATCGCCAGGGTCAAACCGTCAGCGGTCAAGCCCGTGACCGTGCCGCTCAGCGGGTAGGAATTGGTCTGGCAGCTCACCACGGCCGTGGTCACGGAGTAGCTCGATGCTTTGCCGGTGCCATTGACAATCTTGCACACGGCACCCTTGGGCTGTTCCGCGATGGTGATATCGTAGCGGTCATCGGAACTGAGCAGCTTGGTGAAAACAAAGGAGGACTGGCCCGCGGAAACCGGCAAGCGTTCCCCGTCATTCAGGAGAATCAGGCCAGTCTTGGCCAGACCGGTAACCTGGCCTTGCAGATACAGGTTGCCACCGCTGCCGCCGCAGGCTGCCAGTGTGACGGCGCAAGCCGCCGCCAGCATCGAGCGCAGGTACAAATTTTTCATACATTCTCCAAAACGAATTAGGTTGGGTAGCGCAACGCGGACGCTGGCGCCGCATTGGAATGGCGCCTATTTTAGTCTATCTGGCAAGCAGGATGACCTTGCCTTGTATCACCCTGTAACAATTTTTCGCCGGGAAGCGCTGGCCCGGCCCCATTTCACGGGGGCGCAGCCATGCCGGCGGCGGCGATCGGTGCGACAATAGATGCACCCTGCGCAGCGTGACGCAGCATCCCATAGTGAGTCCCATGTCCCTTGCCCCTGTAAAACCCGCCGTGCCGCCCAAGGCCATCCTGTTCGACCTCGACGATACCTTGTGGCCGATCGCACCCGTGATTGCCGCCGCGGAAACCCTGCTGCACGACTGGCTGGCCACGCATGCGCCCAAGGTGGCGCAGCAGTTTTCCATCGAGGTGCTGCGCCAGCATCGCCTGGCCATGCTCAACGAACAACCGCATTTTCATGGCAATCTGATCGAGTTGCGCCGCGCCGGCTTGTTGGCCGCCTTCGAGGCTGCTGGCGAGGATCCCGCCCTGGTCGACGGGGCCATCCTGCACTTCCTGGCCGCGCGCAATCGCGTCCAGCCGTATGACGACGTCTTGCCGGGCCTGGCCTGGATGCGCCAGCGCATGCTGGTCGGCTCGATCTCGAATGGCAATGCGGACCTTGACGTTATCGGCCTGGCGCAGCATTTCAAGGTATCGATCGCCGCCAGCGACTTTGGCGTGGCCAAGCCCGACGCCAGCATCTTCCTGGCCGCTTGCGCCGCGCTGGAGGTGGCGCCGCATGAAGCCGTGTATGTCGGTGACGACCTGTATTTCGACGTGACGGGAGCGCAGGGGGCCGGCATGCGTGCCGTCTGGATGAACCGCAAGGGCAGCGACGCGCACCTGGCCGCCGGCGTGCAGCCCGACGCCATCTGTGCCAACTTTGACGAGTTGCTGCAATGGCTGCAGCAGCAAGATTGATCGCCGCGGGACGGGCGAACGTGCATAATAGGCGCTGTTGATGCATGTTCGGCCGCTTTCGTTGCCGCTTGCTTAACAAAATGCTTGCTTAAAGAATACTTGCTTAAATAAGACACCATGCAACTCGATACACGTGCCCAAACACTGCTGAAAGCCCTGGTCGAGCGATATATCGCCGACGGCCTGCCGGTCGGTTCGCGCGCCCTGTCGAAAATTTCCGGCCTCGACCTGTCGCCGGCCACGATCCGCAACATCATGGCCGATCTGGAAGAGCTCGGTTATGTGTCCAGTCCGCACACCTCGGCCGGGCGCATCCCCACGCCGCGCGGCTACCGCATCTTTGTCGACACCTTGCTGACCGTCCGGCATCTGGACGAGCACATGGTGGAGTCGCGCATGCGCCTGCAGACGCCGCAGCCGCAAAAAACCATCGCCAACGCGGCGCAGATGCTGTCGTCGCTGTCGCAGTTTGCCGGCGTCGTGCTCACTCCGCGCCGCGAATCCGTGTTCCAGCAAATCGAATTCCTGCGCCTGTCCGAAAAACGCATCCTGCTCGTCATCGTCGCCCCCGGCGGCGACGTGCAGAACCGTTTATTGCTGACGGAGGCCGACTATACGCCGGCGCAACTGGTGCAATCGGCCAATTACATCAACCAGAATTATGGCGGCCTGTCGTTTGACGCCGTGCGCGTGCGCCTGCAGGGCGAATTGCGCCAGCTGCGCGACGATATGGGCAGCCTGATGCAGGCGGCCGTGGAAGCGGGCAGCGAAGCGATGGCCGACCATAGCGACGACATGGTCATTTCCGGCGAGCGCAACTTGCTCAGCGTGAGCGATCTGTCATCGAACATGCATTCGCTGCGCCAGATGTTCGACATGTTCGAGCAAAAGACGGGCTTGATGCAGCTGCTCGACGTGTCGAGCAAGGCGACGGGCGTGCAGATTTTCATCGGCGGCGAATCGAACCTGGTGCCGATGGATGAGATGAGCGTGGTGACGGCGCCGTATGAAGTCAACGGCAAGATCGTGGGGACGCTGGGAGTGATCGGACCGACGCGCATGGCCTACGAACGCGTCATCCCGATTGTCGATATCACGGCTAAATTGCTGTCAAGCGCACTCAGCCATAATTGATCGTAATGCCTGGCGCGCCAGCCGCCCCGTGGGAGCGGCCAGCTGTGGTCAGGCGGTTTTGTGCGGGCAAGCCGTCTTGATGCAGTTGCCGTAGATGGCCAGGGCGTGTTCGGCGATCTTGAAGCCGCGCTCTTCGGCCACTTTTTGCTGGCGGACTTCGATGTCTTCGTCGAAGAATTCCTCGACCCGGCCACAGTCGAGGCACACCAGGTGATCGTGGTGGGAACCTTCGTTGAGCTCGAAAATCGCCTTGCCGGTTTCAAAATGGTTACGGTTGAGCAAGCCTGCCTGTTCGAATTGCGTCAGGACACGGTAGACAGTTGCCAAACCGACATCCATATTGTCGGCCAGCAGAATTTTGTAGACGTCTTCCGCTGTCAGGTGGCGTACCGGGCTACTCTGGAAGATATCGAGTATCTTCAGGCGTGGCAAGGTGGCTTTCAGGCCGCTTGCCTTGAGATCACTAGGATTGTTACTCATGTTTGTTGCTCGTATGTGGGTCAGGTGCTTTATCATATAGCGTTTTGTCGGGGAGTGCCAAAATATGCTTTTTTTTGGCGGGCCGGTCACTCCTGGCGTTTTGTTCATCCAATTGAGGTCATTTATGCGCGTAACACCGGCTGTATTGCCATCTCTCTGGCACCGTATTTCATTTCGAGCACCAGTCGTGGCAGGCATGGTCTGTGTCGCGCTGGCCATGTCCGGCTGCGCCAGCCGTGGCATCCTGGGCGAAAAGCCGGCAGCTGCTCAAAAAGAAGGCAAGGAACTGGTTCCCGAACAGGGCGCACAAACGACCACCATCACGCCGCTGCAAAAATTCATGTGGTTTTTCTCGCCATACCGTCCTGACATTCAACAAGGCAACTTTGTCTCCGAAGAGATGCTGGCCCAGTTGAAAGTGGGCATGACGCGCGACCAGGTGCGTTTCGTGCTCGGCACCTCCCTGCTGACCGATATCTTCCATGCCGACCGCTGGGATTATCCATTCCGCCTGGCCCGGGGCAGTGGCGAAACCACCAGCAGCCGCGTGGTCGTGTACTTCGGCAAGGATGGCAAGGTTGAACGTTTCGAAGGCGGCAACTTGCCGACGGAGAAAGAATACATCGATCGCATCGCCGGTCCGTCGCCGTTCGCCAAGGTCGCGAAGGTCGCCAAGGCCGACGCGCCTGCCGCAGTCGTGCCATCGCCCGTGGCGCCGAGCGCCGTGCCGGTGCCAGCCGATGCCGCGCCAGCCATTCCTGTGAGCAAGCCGGAAGTTGCCCCCGCACCTGCCGCCGAGCCTGCACCCGCTGCCGAACCCACCAAATAAGTTGTTGTAAGAGAATAAAATGACTGAACTGAAAATTGCCATCGCTGGCGCCAGCGGCCGCATGGGCCATATCCTGATCGAAGCGGTCAGCAATGCGTCGGACGCCGTGCTGGCTGGCGCGCTCGATCGTGCCGGCTCGCCGTCGATCGGCCAGGATGCGGCCGCTTTCCTCGGCAAGCCTGCCGGCGTGTTGACGGAGTCCGACCTGGCGAAGGGCCTGGCGAACGCCGACTTCCTGATCGATTTCACGCGTCCAGAAGGCACCTTGCAGCACCTGGCGTATTGCGCCGAGCATGGCATCAAGATGATCATCGGCACCACCGGTTTCGATGACGCGGGCAAGGCCGCCATTGCCGCCGCCGCCGAAAAGACGGCCATCATGTTCGCGCCGAACATGAGCGTGGGCGTGAATGTCACCATGAAGCTGCTGGAACTGGCCGCGAAAAGCCTGTCCGAAGGCTACGACATCGAGATCATCGAAGCGCATCACCGCTTCAAGGTCGATGCGCCGTCGGGCACGGCCCTGCAAATGGGGGAAGTGGTGGCCGGCGCCCTGGGCCGCGACTTGAAGGAATGCGCCGTGTACGGCCGCGAAGGCGTGACGGGCGAACGCGACCCGTCGACCATCGGCTTTGCCACCATCCGCGGCGGCGATATCGTCGGCGACCATACGGTGCTGTTTGCCGGCATCGGCGAGCGCATCGAGATCAGCCACAAGTCGAGCAGCCGCGTCACCTACGCCCACGGCGCCCTGCGCGCCGCGCGTTTCCTGGCTGACAAGCCGACCGGCCTGTACGACATGCAGGATGTGCTGTCGCTGAAGAACTGAGGAAGACCATGGCCACTGCCATCCTGAATGGAAAAGACATCACCGACGCAGCGAGCTTCCACGCGCAATGCGTGCAAGCCTTCGGCTTCCCCGCGTTCTACGGCAACAGCATGGATGCCTGGGTCGATTGCCTCAGCTATCTGCGCGACGATGAAAACATGACGCAGTTCCGTTTGAAGCCGAACGAGGTGCTGGAAATCGTCGTGCAGGACGCGCCGGCAATGCAGGCGCAAGTGCCTGATTTACTGGAAGAAATCACGTTCTGTATCGCCGGCATCAATGAGCGTTATGACGATTATGGCGAAAAGCCGGCGCTGAAGCTGGTACTCAAGTGAATAGAATCGTAGGTCGGATTAGGCCCTGCGGGCCGTAATCCGACCTTGTATTATTCCTCTCATGCGGTTGGTGGTGTTGCGAACAACATC
>NZ_JCAQAV010000053.1:0-30350 GCF_059617925.1 Janthinobacterium sp. JF4
CCGAAGCGGAACGCTGGGCCAGGTTGCGCACTTCGGACGCCACCACGGCAAAGCCGCGGCCTTGCTCGCCGGCACGGGCCGCTTCCACGGCTGCGTTCAAGGCCAGGATATTCGTCTGGAAGGCGATGCCATCGATCACGCTTATGATGTCGACGATCTTGTTCGACGAGGCATTGATCGATTCCATCGTGCCCACCACTTGCGCCACCACTTCGCCACCCTTGACGGCCACTTGCGCCGCCGAGGCCGCCAACTGGTTGGCCTGGCGCGCATTGTCCGCATTCTGTTTCACGGTGCTGGTCAATTCTTCCATCGACGAAGCTGTCTCTTCCAGGGAACCGGCCTGCTCTTCCGTACGGGAAGACAGGTCCTGGTTGCCGGCGGCAATTTGCGTCGACGACGTGGCGATGCTGTCCGTACCGCTGCGCACTTCGCCCACGATGTTGAGCAGGCTGGTGTTCATGTCTTTCAGGGCCAGCAGCAGTTGCCCGGTTTCATCCTTGGCGCTGGCGTCGATCTGCGCCGTCAAGTCGCCATCGGCCACCTTGCGGGCGATGTCCACGGCCGTGCGCAGGGGGCGCACGATGCCCATCGTCAAGACCCAGGCGCAGACGACGCCAAAAACCAGCGCCAGCGCGGCCAGCACCAGCATCAGGTTGCGGCTGGTATTGGCGACGGCGTCGATCTCGCGCGCCGTCTTGTCGATCGTGGCGCGCTGGTGTTCCAGCAAGTCCTGCACCATCTTCTGGTATTTCGCGGCGGCCGGCACGAATGTCTTTTCAAACACTTCGTTGGCGGCCTCAACCTGCGCTTCGCCCTTCAGCTTGTAGACCTGGTCGCGTGAGCCGATGTACACCTTGCGCTGTTCCAGCAAGCCGGCGAACATGGCTTTTTCGGCCGGTTTGTCGATCAGCGCCTCGATTTTCTTTTGCAGCTCCGCCGAGCTGGACGAAGAGACTTTCGATTCTTCGGCGAAATAGCCACTGAGCGACGTGTCGCTGCTGCGGGCAATGGCGATGGTGCGGCGCACGGCGCTGTCGATACGGCCATACCAGTCGGAAATATAGCGTTCCTTGGCCAGCGGTTGCTCCATCATGACGCGCGTGGCGCTGGCCACGTCGTGCAGGCGCCAGACGCTGATGCCCGTAATGAGCATGGAAAACAGCAAAATCACGGCAAACCCGAGTCCGAGGCGGACACCGATGCTGACGTTGCGTAATACATTCATGTGACTATCCTAAAGAGCCCTGATGCCATGGCTGGCAGTTTCGCGCTGCTGCGGGCTGGCTGCCATGGCGAAACGGGCGTAAAAAGTGAAACTGATGTGAAACTGGCGCACGGTTCAGCTGAACCGTGCGCCAGGAAAGGCGCTAGCGTGTACCTTGCAGAAAAACCATGCAATGCTTAGGGTCAATTGTTTCCGACAAACCCAGTCAAAATGACCGGCGGAAAGAACTTAAGCGGCCAGTTTTTCGATCAGTCCCATGTCGGCGCTGGACATCAGCTGGTCGATATCAACCAGAATCAGCATGCGCTCGTCGATGGTGCCCAGGCCGATCACGTATTCCGTGTTGATCGAACGGCCCATGTCCGGCGCCGGCTTGATCTGCTCGGGCATCAGGGTGGTGACGTCCGAGACGCGGTCGACGACCATGCCGACGACGCGGTTGCCGATATTGAGGATGATGACGACGGTAAACTGGTCATAGCTGGGCGTGCCCAGGTTGAACTTGATGCGCATGTCGACGATCGGCACGATGATGCCGCGCAGGTTGACCACGCCCTTGACGAACTCGGGAGCGTTGGCGATGCGGGTCGGCGTTTCATAGCTGCGGATTTCGCTGACTTTCTGGATGTCGATGCCATACTCTTCCTGGCCCAGGGTAAAAGCCAGGTATTCGGCAGCCTTGGCAACGGTTGCGCCAGTGTCGCTGGAAATGGTGCTCATGATGATCCTTTAGAAATGTCGCAGGGCGCGCCTGTCACCGACCTTGGACGCCCATATGGAATTTATTAAATAATGCACTGAAATTGCAATGCGGCAATGTTACCGCATGTAAATTTTCAGTGCACTAAAAAAGAGCATCGTTCTTTCTGCCGAACCGCGATTGCCTGACTTTGTCGCAAAAGTATCACGCCTGGCGCCAGCCGCTATTGTGCCGCCTTCTCCCCGCCATCCTCTGTCGACGGCAGGTTGAACGTCACGGTATACACAAAATCCATGGTGCAAGGCACGCCACCGCACAAACCCGGCTTGTAGCGCTGCTTGATGGCGGCAGCGGCGGCAAAGTTCGCCATCTTGTCATCCGGCGACTCGAAGATCGCCACTTCCTTGCCTTCCCCCTGGCTATTCACCTGCACCGCCAACACGAGCTTGCCACGCACTTGCAAGATGCGCTGCGCCGCGTACACCTCGCGCAAGAACGGCGCCAGCCCCTTGAGCGGATAGGGCGGCTCGTCTGTGGCCGGCATGCCCTCGTACTGGTCCCGTACGGCAAGCTTTTGCTCCTCGCTCAGTTGCGCATAACTGTAATTCAAGGGGATACCGGCTTTCACGCCCTTATGTTTAATGACAGTGCCTGTTTGCGCCCTGTCCTCTGTCAAGGTATAACGAGGAGTGTCCTGAGCCCAGGCGGCTGCGTGACCGCAGGCAACGAACAAACCGAATATCAGCCAATGGCGGTGCATGAGTATCCTTCGCAATGTGGAATAATTATTTTTTAAAAATATCTGATAGGCAATAAAACACCACGGCGCGCATTCTGCTCAGAAGTAAATAAAAAAGCAAGTGCATTACAGCAATGGATGGATGCGCGCGCGTTTTATGCCACACTGGCGGCCCCTGCTCTTTACGACTTTGAACCATGCACTCTTTGCTTTCTCAATGGCAACCACGTCTTCTCACGCTGGCCACGGCCGGCCTGGGCGATGACAGCGCCCACGACATCAACCATCTGCACCGCGTCTGGCGCAATGCCAGTGTCCTGCTGCAAGAGCATGCGCAGGCGGATGCCCTCACCGTGATGGCCGCCTGCTATCTGCACGACCTGGTCAACCTGCCGAAAAACCATCCCGAACGCCATCTGGCCTCGCGCCAGGCGGCAGCGCTGGCGTGCCGCCAGTTGGCGGAACTGGATTTCCCATCAGAAAAACTGGCCGGCGTGGCCCACGCCATCGAGACGCACAGTTTTTCCGCCAACTTGCCGCCGCACACGATCGAAGCGCAAATCGTGCAGGATGCCGACCGCATCGACGCGCTGGGCGCCGTGGGGCTGGCACGCCTGTTTTACACGGCCGCGCGCATGGAGAGCGCGCTGGCGCATGGCAGCGATCCGCTGGCCCAGCATCGCGAACTCGACGACAAGGCTTACGCGCTCGACCATATCGTCACCAAGCTCGACAAACTGCCCGGCAAGATGCAGACGGCGGCCGGCCGCGCCCTGGCCGAACAGCGGCTGGCCGTGCTGACGGATTTCCGTACCGCCTTTGCCGACGAATGGGGAATTGCGCACTGACATGGGTGGCGATAGCCAGCATGGCCCATGCTGTCTATAATGCAAGCCTCAGCTATCGCGCCGCGCGCCAGCAGGAACCTGCAACGCGCCGGCGCAACGCCAACAACTGACCCCGCCGGCCGCACGGCGGCGCGGGGTGCGCGCCGAAAGCATGCATGTCCGATAAAACCAGCCACGACAGCCATTCCCCGTCATCGCCCGCCGCGCCCGCGCGCGCCGGCAACCTCAATTTCATCCTCGTCTGCGTCTTCATCGACATGCTGGGCATCGGCCTGGTGGTGCCCGTGCTGCCCATCCTGATCGGCAACTTTGTCGACGGCAAGGATGCCCAGGCGTTCTGGTACGGCATCATGGCGGCCCTCTTCGGCTTGCTGCAATTCATCTTCATGCCCATGCTGGGCGCCATCAGCGACCGCGTGGGACGCCGTCCCGTGCTGCTGTACTCGATGGCCGGCATGGGTATCAACTTTCTCGCCACGGGCTGGGCGCCGAACCTGGCCTGCCTGTTCATCGGCAGGGTCATCGGCGGTGTGTCGTCGGCCAGCATGTCCGTCGCGTCCGCCTACGCCTCCGACGTGTCCACGCCGGACAACCGCGCCAAGAGCTTCGGCAAGATCGGCGCCGCCTTCGGCCTCGGTTTCATTTGCGGCCCCATGCTGGGCGGCCTGCTGGGCGAGATCAATCTGCGCCTGCCGTTTTACGTGGCGGCGGGCCTGTCGGCGGCCAATTTCATCTACGGCTACTTCTTTGTGCCCGAGTCGCTGCAGCCGGGTCCGCGCACGCCCTTCACCCTGGCGCGCATCAATCCGTTTGGCGCCCTGCTGAAACTGGTGCGCCGCGTGGAAATCCGCGGCCTGGTGCTGGCCTTCGGCCTGATGACGTTTGCGCAAATGATGCTCAACACCACCTGGGTGCTGTACACGCATTTCCGCTTCGACTGGACGCCGCGCCAGAACGGCATCGCCCTGTTCTGCGTGGGCCTGTGCGCGGCCGTCGTGCAGGCGGGCTTGCTGGGCATGCTCATCAAGCGGTTTGGCGAAGTGCGTCTGTCCTTGCTGGGCATGGCTTCGGGCGCCCTTACCTATGTGCTGTATGGCCTGGCGACGCAGGGCTGGATGATGTATGCGCTGATCCTGTGCAACCTGCTGGCCTTCGCCGCCGGACCGGCACTGCAAGGCATCATCTCGAAGTCATCCAACGCCAGCGAGCAGGGAGAACTGATGGGCTCCCTGCAATCGATCAGCAGCCTGGGCATCATCATGATGCCTTTGCTCGGCAGCATGATCCTCGGCGAAGTGAGCCACTTGCCGCCGCAGGACTGGCGCATCGGCAGCACTTTCTACCTGTGCGCCATCATGCAAATGTTGGCCATCCTGG
Source organism: Janthinobacterium sp. JF4 (assembly GCF_059617925.1). Lineage (NCBI taxonomy): Bacteria > Pseudomonadati > Pseudomonadota > Betaproteobacteria > Burkholderiales > Oxalobacteraceae > Janthinobacterium > Janthinobacterium sp. JF4. The sequence goes on from NZ_JCAQAV010000053.1 coordinate 4,893, forward strand.
TGGCCTGGCGCTACTTCAAGGCGCAACGCCAGGCAAGACTTATGGTTTCCACCACAAAGTAGTCGGCAGGATAATATTGTATTTGGGAAATAAATAGGCGAGAATGGGATAATCAAGCGGACGTTGCCGACGCCCGCGATTCGATGGTAAGCAAGGATGGGTATGACTGACTTTTATTCCAGCGCCTGGCGCCGAGGCGTCGCCATGCTGGCGCTGGCGTTGCCGTCGCTGGCGGGCGCGCAATGCTCGCGCGACATCCAGGTGCCCATCTCGGCCATCGGCGCCAGCGTGGTGGTGAATGGCGCCACGATCGGTGGCATCTATCCCGACTTGCTGCGCAGCATGGGCGCCAAGCTCGGCTGCAATTTCATCTTCACGGCCGTGCCCCGCGCCCGTCTGGAAGCGATGTTCGAGGCCGGCAAGGCCGACTTGCTGATCCCCGCCAGCAGCACCTTGCGGCGCGACCAGCATGGCCTGTTCATCCCCATGCTGGGCAGCCGCCCCCTGCTGATCTCGCTACAGGGCGCGCGCGCGCCCATCAACACCATGCAGGAATTGATCGAGCGGCGCGAATTGCGCGTGGCGCTCGTGCGCGGCTACGACTATGGCGCACCGTACCAGGCGCTGGCGAAGGAGCTGAGCAGCCAGGGACGCCTGTTCTACGAAGTCGACGCGCTCTCCGTGGCGCGCCTGATGCAAAGCGGCTTCATCGATGCCACCATCATGGCGCCCACCATCCTGGCCGGCGTGGCGCAAAACGATGCGCGCGTGTACGGCCTGGCTGACCGCTTGCGCCTGGAAGCACTGCCGGAATTGCCGTGGGGGATGAGCGGCGTCTACCTGTCGCGCAAGTCGCTGACGGCGGAAGACCAGGCCACCTTGCGCGAACTGCTGGACAAGGCGGGCCGCTCGGGTTCCCTGATGGAGAGTTTCCAGCGCCATCACCGCCAGGAATTGCTGTCGCTCAGCATACGTCCGCGCTAAGGGCATTCGCATGTCCGGTCTGGTCGTCGCCGTCGTCCTGTTTGCCGCCCTGCTGCACGCCAGCTGGAACGCCATCGTCAAGTCGGGCAAGGATACCTTTCTCACGACCGTGCTGGTGTCCGTCGGCGCGGCCCTGATTTCGCTGGCCGTCTTGCCCTTTGTTCACGCGCCCGCCCCCGCCAGCTGGCCCTACATGGCCGCCTCGGCCGTAGCCCAGCTCGCCTATTATTCGCTGCTGGCGGCCGCCTACAAGGCGGGCGACATGAGCCATGCCTACCCCCTGATGCGCGGCAGCGCGCCGCTCCTCGTGGCGCTGGCCAGCTGGCCGCTGATCGGCGAACGCCTGTCTGCCATGCAGATGGGTGCCGTCGCCTGCATCTGCGCCGGCATCTTCGGCCTGTATTTCGCCGCGCGCCGGCCCGCCATGGCCGGTACCGCGAAAAGCACGGGACGCGCCACCGCCTTTGCGCTGGGCAACGCCTGCGTCATCTCCAGCTATACCCTGATCGACGGCATCGGCGTGCGCCTGTCCGGCGCGCCGGCCGCCTACACGATGTGGATTTTTGTCTTGAACGGCAGCGGATTGCTGCTGTGGACGACGTTGCGCCGCCCCGCCGACCTGCTGGCGTATGCGCAAACGCAATGGCATCTGGCCGCGTTTGGCGGTTTTGGCACCCTCGCTTCGTACGGGCTGGCCCTGTGGGCCATGACGCAGGCGCCCGTGGCCGCCATCGCGGCCCTGCGCGAAACGTCGATTTTGTTCGCCATCGCCATCGCGGCCCTGTTCCTGCGCGAGCAAATCAGCCCCCGCCGCTACCTGGCCATCGGCCTGATCGCGGCGGGGGCAGTGCTCATGCGGGTCGGCTAAATGCCGGCACGCATGAGCACTGAACCTCCTGTTCGCGCCGGCTAGCGCGCGTCGAGCGGCGCTATCGGCAACTCGATCGCGCTGGCCGCCCCTGCCGCATGATACACGCGCTGCGTGGCCTTTTTATAATCGCCTGGCTGGGCCAGGAAGATATTCGGCACGAAGGTTTGCGGGTTGCGGTCGTACAGGGGGAACCAGCTCGACTGGATTTGCACGGCGATGCGGTGGCCAGGCAGGAAGACGTGGTTGGCGTTCGGCAAGGCGAAACGGTAGCGCTCGACCTTGTCGGCAGGAATGGCAGTCGGATGTTCGAGGCTGTCCCGATAACGGCCGCGGAAAATATCCATCGCCACGCCCAGCTGGTAGCCGCCCATGGCCGGCTGCGACGGCACTTCGTCCGGATACACGTCGATCAGTTTCACCACCCAGTCGGCATCCGTGCCGCTGGTGGCGGCGAACAGGTTGACCATCGGCGCGCCGGCGATGCGCACGGCCGTCTTCAACGGTTCGGAAACATAGCTGAGCACGTCCGTGCGGTCGGTATAGCCGCGCTGGTCGCTGACCAGCCATGGCTTCCATTGGTCGCCATCGCTCAGGCGCACGGGACGCGCCACGAAGGGTACGGGTTTCGCGGGATCGGCCACGTATTCATCGAACGCGCCGCTGGCAGAGTCTGACGCCGCTTGCGCTGGCGCAAAGCCCAGCTTGTAACCATCCTGCAGGTAGATCGGCGTCAGCTTGGTGTCGCAGGTCTCGCAAGCCAGCGGCCACTGCTGCAGGCGCTGCCACTGGTTCGTGCCGCTCTGGTAAGACGTCACTGGCGGCGTATTGGCCTCTGGTGCGCCATCCTTCAGGTATTGATTCAGGAATGGCTGCATGACTTTTTCACGGAACTGGCGCGCCGTGTCGCCGTCAAACTTCAGGGCGCCCAGGCTGGAACCGTCGTAGTTGACGCCGCTATGGCGCCACGGGCCAATGGCCAGGTAATTGAGGTTGTTGCGCGTGTCGCGCCCCTCCATTGCCCAGTAGGTGGCGTAGGGGCCATAGATGTCTTCCTGGTCCCACTGCCCCACGACGTGCATGGTGGGCACGATCAGCTGGCGCTTGGCGAGGATCTTGTCGAGCGCTTGTTCCTGCCAGTAACTGTCGTAGGCCGGGTGTTCGAACAGCTTTTTCGTGTAGGTCAGCTTGTCGATGCCGAACTTTTTCGCGTAGTCGGCGGCCGAGCCGATGCGCAGATACGCGTCGTAATCGTCGTAGACGCCCGTCACAGGCGCGTCGCCGCTGCCGCGCACGCTTGTCTGCCACGCCAGGTAAGACAAGCTCGGCATGCGGAAGGCGCCATTATGGAACCAGTCGTCGCCGCGCCAGCCGTCGACCATGGCGCTCATGGGTATGGCCACCTTCAGGGCAGGATGCGGGTCGACCAGGGCCATCAGCACCGTATGTCCCTCGTAGGAAGAACCCAGCATGCCTACCTTGCCATTGCTTTCCGGAACATTCTTCGACAGCCAGTCGATCGTGTCCCACGCATCGGTGACGTTATCGACCTTGGTATGGTTCAGCGGGCCGCGCACGGGACGCGTCATCACGTAATCGCCTTCCGAACCATGCTTGCCGCGCACGTCCTGGAACACGCGGATGTAGCCGTTTTCCACCAGGGTATCGTCCCCCTGCGGCAAGGTGGCCAGCATGCTGGGGCTGGCTGCGCGCTGGGCCCGGCGGGCCGCATTGTAGGGCGTGCGCGTGAGCATGATGGGCGCTTTTTGGGCGCCTTTCGGCACGACGATCACCGTGTACAGCTTGACGCCGTCACGCATGGGGATCATCACCACGCGCTTGACGTAGTCATTCATGTCAGGCATCACCAGCCTGGCGCCGATATCGGGCGTCATCGGCGGCGTTTGCGCCATCGCGGGTGTCATAAACAGTGAACTGATAACAAGGGCCAGACCGGTGAGCCGGACGGGGGACGACGCGCGCATACTGTTCTCCAATGATTCATGCCACGCAAAAGTGGCCGAACAGCAATAGTACCCGGAAAGCAAGTTTTGCAGTAGGCCAGCCTCTGACGCAGCGCAGCAGATATATCGGCACGCAACTTGACAGAACGCGCACGAACTGCAACCATAACGCCATGAAATTTATCCCGTCACAACACGCCTGCCTGAATTGGTGGTCCCGCTCACTTTCGCGCGGCCACTGCATAGTGATGTGAACTTGATCCACGCCGCCTCGATCGGTGGCGTAACAGGCTCAGCCTGGATCATCCCCGATGCAGGCGGCTCAAAAGGAAACTTGATGAGCTTGCCTAACACCCCAGATACCCAAGACCAGAATGACGCACCGGCAGCACCGCTGTCGGCCGCTGCCATCGCTTCGCAATCCGTGATCCTGACGGGCGACCGCCCGACCGGCCCCTTGCACCTGGGCCACTTCGTGGGCAGCCTGCGCGACCGCGTCCGCTACCAGAACAGCTACAAGCAATTCATCATGCTGGCCGACGCACAAGCGCTGACGGACAATATGGACGACATCGACAAGGTGCACCGCAACGTCGTCGAAGTGGCGCTCGATTACCTGGCCGTCGGCATCGACCCGACGAAAACCACGGTATTCATCCAGTCGCAAATCCCGGAACTGGCCGAGCTGACCTTTTACTACCTGAACATCGTTACCGTGGCGCGCCTCGAGCGCAACCCCACCGTCAAGGAAGAAATCCGCCTGCGCGGCTTCGAGCGCGACATCCCGGCCGGCTTCCTGACCTACCCTGCCAGCCAGGCGGCCGACATCACGGCCTTCAAGGCGGGCGTGGTGCCCGTGGGCGAAGACCAGATCCCGATGATCGAGCAAACGAATGAAATCGTGCGCCGCTTCAACCGCATGTACAACCGCGAAGTGCTGATGGAATGCAAGGCGCTGGTGCCGGACATCGGCCGCCTGCCCGGCATCGACGGCAAGGCGAAGATGAGCAAGTCGCTGGGCAACACCATCAACCTGGGCGCCACGCCTGCCGAAATCACGGCCGCCGTGAAAAAAGTCTACACCGACCCGCTGCACCTGCGCGTGGAAGACCCGGGCCACCTGGAAGGCAACATCGCGTTTACCTACCTCGACGCGTTTGACCCGGAAAAAGCGGCCCTGGCCGACATGAAAGCCCATTACGTGCGCGGCGGCCTGGGCGACAGCATCGTCAAGAAGCGCCTGGACCTGGTCTTGCAGGAAATGCTGGCGCCGATCCGCGCCCGCCGCGAAGAATTCGCCAAGGACAAGGGGCAGGTCATCCAGATGCTCAAGGAAGGCACGTTCCGCGCACGCGAAGTGGCGGCCCGCACGACCGATGAAGTCAAGTCGGCGCTGGGCCTCAATTACTTCTGACAGCAGATCGTAATAGCAAACTGATGCGCCCAGGCGGAGTCGGGTAAAATCCCGCTTTCGCCTGGGCGCAATTCGTTTGTCACCGTGGCACCAGCAATCCGTAGAGAAGACACCGCGCCATGACCGATACCCCTATCGAACAACTGCTGCTGCAGCATTTTTCCATCGATGCGCTGCAACGCTCGCCCGCGCCCCTGCAGCAGGCGCTGCGCATGCTGGGCGGCTGGCTGGCCGCCGAACGCGACACGCCCTATCCGCACACGCCGTATGCGCAATTGCTGACGCAACTGTCCGACACTTGCCTGCCCGCGCACGGCATGCCCGTGGCGGAGTTCCTGCAGGAACTCGACGCCACCGTGCTGGCCAATACGGCCCAGCTGAACCACCCGCAATACATCGGCCACATGACGCAGGCCCTGCCCTGGATCAGCGTGCTGGCGGAAGCGTTTACGGCCACCCTGAACCAGAACCAGGTCAAGATCGAGACGGCGTATGTCTCGACCCTGATCGAAAAGCAGATCCTCGGCTGGCTGCACCGCCAGGTCTACCAGCAGGCCGATAGCGTGTACACGCAGGCGATGGCCGCCACCAGCGGCGCACTGGGCAATGTCGTCAATGGCGGCACCATGGGCAACCTGACGGCGCTGGCCGTGGCGCTGGAGCAGCAGTTGCCCGGCACGCGCAAGCGGGGCCTGTTTGCCGCCATGCAAGAATCCGGCTACGCGGGGCTGGCCGTGATCGGCTCGGCCCGCAGCCATTACTCCGTGAAAAAGGCGCTGGCGACCCTGGGCCTCGGCGAAAACGCCTTGCAGCTGGTGGCCGTCGACCGCGACAACCGCATCGACGTCGCCGCGCTGGAAGCGACCATTGCCGACTTGAAGTCGCGCAAGATCAAGGTCGTCGCCATGATCGGCATCGCCGGCACAACGGAAACGGGCGCCATCGATCCGCTGGCCGCCATGGCGGCCATTGCCGCGCGCGAATCGATCTGGTTCCACGTCGATGCGGCCTGGGGCGGCGCCCTCTTGATCGCGGAACAGTACCGCGCGCTGTACGACGGCATTGCCCTGGCCGACTCCGTCGTCATCGACGGACATAAACTGCTGTGGGTGCCGATGGCGCAAAGCATGGTGCTGTTCAAGGATAGCGCCAGCCTGAACTTGCTGAAACACAACGCCAACTACATCTTGCGCGACAACTCGGGCGACCTGGGCCAGACGTCGCTGGAAGGTTCCCGCCGCTTCGACGCCTTGAAACTGTGGACCTCGTTCAAGGTACTCGGCGTGTCCGGCTACACGACCTTGCTGCAGCAGGCGGCCACCCTGTCCGGCCAGTTGCAGGACTTGCTGGCCGACCAGCAGGATTTCGAACTCGTCACGCGCTCGGACACCTTCATTCTGACTTACCGCTACGTGCCCGCGCACTTGCGCCAGCGCATGGAAAGCTTGCTGGCCAGCGGGCAGCTGGACGCGGCGACGGCACTGAACACGCAACTCAATACGCTCAACGCCAAGCTGCAAAACCGGCAAAAGGCGCAAGGCCACAGCTTTGTCTCGCGCACGGTGCTGGAATCGACGCGCTACCCCGGCCCGACCAATGTGTTGCGCGTAGTCATGACGAATGTCAGGACGCGCCCCCACCACCTGCGCGCCATCCTGGCCGAGCAGCGCGCCATCGGCCTGGCGCTGGTGGCGGAACTTGGCCTGTAAGGAAGCACCCACCCATCAGCCTTGACTGGATGCACGATGCAACGCCTGAGCGCCCTCGCCGATCTGTTAAAGCATTTGTTGAAATGGCTGCTGCTCGCGGCCATCGTGGCCGCGCTGGCAGGGTCGGCCTCGGCCGGCTTCCTGTTCACCCTCGACTGGGCCACGCGCACGCGCCTGGCGCACGCCTGGCTGATCTGGCTGCTGCCCGTGGCGGGCTTCGCCGTCGGCTGGCTGTATCTGCGCTACGGCAGCAGTGTCGAAGGCGGCGCGAACCTGCTCATCGATGAAATCCACGACCCGAAAAAGATCATCCCCTTGCGCATGGCGCCGCTGGTGCTGGGCGGCACCGTCCTCTCGCATTTGTTCGGCGCCTCTGTCGGGCGCGAAGGCACGGCCTTGCAGATGGGCGGCGCGCTGGCCGACCAGCTGACGCGCATGTTTCGTCTGAATAATGAAGACCGCCGCATCATTTTGATGGCCGGCATCAGCGCCGGCTTTGCCTCCGTCTTCGGCACGCCGCTGGCGGGCGCCATCTTCGGCCTGGAAGTGCTGGCCATCGGCCGCTTGCGCTACGAAGCCATGCTGCCCTGCCTGGCTGCTGCCGTCATCGCCGACCAAGTGGGGCTGTGGTGGGGTGTCCACCACACGCATTACGCCGTGCCTTTGATCCCCGCCATCTCCGTCTGGACTTTCTCCACCATGGTGATCGCGGGCGTGCTGTTCGGCGTGACGGGCAAAGTGTTTGCGCAAGCCACGCACGGCTTGAGCGGGCTGATGAAGCGCTGGATCGGCTATGCTCCCCTGCGCCCGCTGGCCGGCGGCGTGATCATCGCGCTCGCCGTGTGGCTGATCGGCACGGATCGCTACATCGGCCTGGGCATCCCCACCATCGTCGACGCGCTGAAGGAACCGCTGCCCGCCTGGGATTTCCTCGGCAAGATGGCATTTACCATTGTTTCACTCGGCACCGGCTTCAAGGGCGGTGAAGTGACGCCCCTGTTCTTCATCGGCGCGACCCTGGGCAATGCGCTGGGGCCGCTGCTGCACCAGCCCGTCACCCTGCTGGCCGCCATCGGCTTCGTCGCCGTGTTTGCGGGCGCGGCCAACACGCCAATCGCCTCGACCCTGATGGCGATGGAACTGTTTGGCGCGGAGATCGGCGTGTACGCGGCCATCGCCTGCGTCGTCGCCTATCTGTTTTCCGGCCACGCGGGCATTTACCGGGCGCAACGCAGCGGGCATGCCAAGCGCGCCGCGCGCAAGGATGCAGACACCTGACACAGGATATCTACGACAACGACGCCTTCTTCAGTGCCTGCAGCCAGCTGCGGCGATACGCATTACGGCGCGTCCCGCCGCAGCGCCGCATCGCCATGCAAGGCCAGCGGCACGGCCCTGGCCCAGCGGTTCGAGGATAGCGAAAACGTCAGCGCCCGCACCTGGTGGTACCAGCCGGCGGGCACGTACAGCATGTCGCCCGGCTCGACGAGGCATTCGATCACGCTCGCCTGGCGCGCCAGGGGAAAGCGTTCGAAATCGGGCGCTTCCGGGTCGAAAGGCGAGCCGAACAGGATGGCATTCGCTTCGCTGGGATACAGGAAGACATCATGGTGCGGCGGCGATAACATGATGCGCTTGCGGCCCCACACTTGCGCGAAGATATTGTCGTCGTAATCGCAATGCAGTGGCGTCACCGTGCCGGCCGGCCCCACCCAGAAGCGCGGCGGACCCATCTTGTCGAAATACGTGGGCCAGTGGCACAGACGGTTCAATTCACGCAATTCCAGGTTGCCCAGGTAAGGTGGCAGCGCGTACTTGCCCTCTGCCACCAGGTCCAGATATTGCCCCATCGACATGTCCTGCATGGCGCGGCCGGCCGCGAATGCCGTGTTGATGTAGTCGCCCACCCGCGCGCGCACGGGCACGTGGCTGAACTGTTCGCGCAAGACTTCAGGCTCCATCTGGGACAAGGGCCAGCGCCGCACCAGCCCGCGCATCAGGAAGGGCAGGCCCTGCGCGGCGCGCGCGCGAAAGGAGGCCGCGTCCAGCATGGCCAGGCGCGGCACTTCGGTGATGGCGGGCAAGTCGCGCGCCGCCTGCTTGATGGCCTCGCGCATGGCGTCGATGGAGGTGACGCCGCGTACCTGCGCATCCTTGTCTTCGCGCGCCAGCTTGCGCGCCAAGGCCGCTTCAGGCGAACTGAATTCAGCCGGCGGCCGGGGCGGCAAGGCGCGCGGCGCGATGGGGACGGCCGCAAGCTCGGGCGGCACTTCTTTTTCTACGAACATAAACCTTCTTTGCGATCAGGGCGGCATGGCGCGACAGTGGCCATTTTAAGCCAGCAAGGCCCGTATGACCTATTCCCCCGACGCATCGACACCTGACAAAACCGTCGCGAGCGGCAGTGATTTGTGGCTAAGAAGCGCAACCGCACTGAAGTGCGGTGAGCATCGCAGGCCGCAAAGCGCGACGCGCAGCAGGTTTGGTCAGGTGTCCTCAGACAGGCGTCTTGAAGATGGGATCGACGATGAACTGCTGCGCCTTGATGCGCAGGGTGCGCTCTTCGTCCAGCTCGGCACGCGTTTCGCCCAGCTCTTCGCGTTCCGCTTCCAGTTCCAGGCGGGCGGCGGCCAGTTCCGTTTCCACGCGCGTCAGGCTTTCCAGCTTCAGCTGGGCCTGGATCAGTTCGGCGCGCGCCGCTTCGGCGGCCTCTTCCAGACGGGGGATGCCTTCGAGCTTGAATTGCGCCTTGGCCAGGTCCATGCGGGCCTGCTCGGCCGCCTCTTCCAGGCGCGGCAAGCCTTCCAGGCGCAGTTGCGCCTTGGCCAGGTCCGTGCGGGCCTGATTGGCCACTTGCCGTTCGCGCTCGAGCTCCTCGCGCAAGGTTTCCAGCTCGCCCGCCTGCAAGTCGAGCAACTCTTGCTGGCGCTCGTTTTCGCTGGCCAGGTCCATCAATTCCTGTTGATTGTCGTTCATCTCGGCTTCATGCGCGCTGTGGCTGGCGCTTAATTCCTGTCCTACGTAATCGAGGATGGCTTGCTGCAGCACGGGCGACAGTTCGGCGGCGGCAGCGATCTGGCGTTGCGCACCGGCCTTGCGGCGCAGCAAGAGCTTGCTGATGGTGCCCAGGCAGGCGCCGTTGCCCAGCCGTTCGCGCAAGGCGCGCACCGTGATGGCCTGGCCTTCGCCCGCCATCGCTTCCATTGCCGCATTGATCTGTTCCGCGCTTACTTTTGCCATTGTCGTGTACTCTTGAATGTTGCTCAGGGCAATCTTGCCCAAGGGCATTATCTTATGCCAGCGGCGGCAAAGCGTAAAGTATTTCTCAATAGAAATTGCAATTGCACAACGCAAGCGTGAGAAGACATGCGGCTTCAGCTGATTTACTCTTCGAGTAAACCATGGTCAGTGAGCATATCTTGCACCAGTTCCAGTCGCAGCACGGGATTATCCTGGCTCAGCAGCAATTGCTTTTGCATGGCGCTCAGGGACAGCAGCTCGCACCAGCGGTTCGCCACCCAGCCGCACTCGTCGAGCCGGTACGGCGGCTGCAGGGGCATTTGTTCAGGGGGAATCCTTTGCTCCTGCAAGGTGCGGATCAGGGCGCCCAGCGCATCGGCCACGTTCTGCTGCTCTTGCGGAATGGGAATGGTTTTATCGGGCGGCAATGATTCAACCTGCGCCATCCACAAGCCATGCTTGAGCTGCTCGCTGGAAACGATGTGAAAGCGCTGCGTGCCCATGCACTTGATTTGCAGCAAGCCCGACAGGGGCGCGGCCCAGTCGATGACGCGCGCCAAGGTGCCCACGGGCGCCAGGATTTCGTGCTGGCCCGGCTTGCGCACTTCGGCGCCGTCCAGCAGTTGCACCACGCCGAACGGCTGCTCACCCATGATGCAGTGACGTATCATGTCCAGGTAGCGTACCTCGAAGATCTGCAGGGGCAGATAGCCATCGGGATACAGCACCGTATTGAGCGGGAACAAAGGTATCGAGGTCATAGCGCATGATGGCACGAATGGCATATCCGTGCTGCGCGCTTCTCCAAGCAAGAAACACTGAACAAAACCGTCGCGAGCGGCAGCGATTTGTGGCCAAGAAGCGCAACCGTGCTGGAGCACGGTGAGCATCGCAGACCGCAAAGCGCGACGCGCAGCAGGTTTGGTTCGGTGTTTATTTGTAAAAGCGCCTTTTCTTGGCCCGCTCCGCTGCTTTGGGCGCCAGCACCTTGACGGCCTTCTTCTGGATCGTGCCGCCGGCGGACGTGCCCGGCACGCGGTGCTCGGCCTCGAAGCCCGGTTCTTCGCCGCGTTTGAGGGTTTGCCGCGTCAGCGCTTCGACGGCCGACAGCAATTCCACCTCGTCGGCACAGACGAGGGAAATGGCCTCGCCCGAGGCGCCCGCGCGGCCCGTGCGGCCGATGCGGTGAATGTAATCTTCGGCCACGGTGGGCAAGTCGAAATTGACGACGACGGGCAACTGGTCGATATCGAGGCCACGGGCGGCCACGTCGGTGGCCACCAGCACCTGCACCTCGGCCGCCTTGAAGCGGGCCAGCGCACGCAGGCGGTTCGGCTGCGTCTTGTCGCCGTGAATCGAATCGGCGCGCACGCCCTGCTCCAGCAAGGTATTCACCAGCAGCTCGACACCCTTGCGCGTCTTGACGAAGACCAGGACCTGGCCCCAGCGCTTTTTCTTCAGCAGGTGCAAAAACAGTTCCGGCTTGCGTTTCTTGTCGCACACGATGACGGACTGTTTCACGGCCTTGACGGTGCTGTTGCGCGCGCTGACCTCCACCGAGACGGGGTCCTTCAACATGGTTTTCGCCATGGCGCGGATGGCGTCCGAGAAGGTGGCCGAGAATAGCAGGGTCTGGCGCTGCTCGGGCATGCTCATCAGCAATATATCGAGCTCGCGCTCGAAGCCCAGGTCCAGCATGCGGTCCGCCTCGTCCAGCACCAGGGTCTGCACCTGCTCGAACTTGACGGCGCCCTGCGTCTGCAAGTCCAGCAGGCGGCCCGGCGTGGCGACCAGCACGTCGAGACCCTTGCGCAGTTTGCTGATCTGCGGCTCGATGGGCACGCCGCCATACGCGACAAAACTGCGCAGCGGCAAGTTGCCGCCATAGCTGCGGAAGCTGGCATAGACTTGCTCGGCCAGTTCGCGCGTGGGCACGAGCACCAGCACGCGCACGCACTGGGGCGCCACCACGCCGTCCAAAGTCAGACGCTGCAGCAGCGGCACGGCAAAGCCCGCCGTCTTGCCCGTGCCCGTCTGGGCGGCGGCCATCAGGTCGCGCCCGGCCAGGACAAAGGGAATCGCTTGCGCCTGCACGGGCGTGGGCTTGGCATAGCCGAGCTCGTCAAGTTTGCGGACCAGGGGATCGATCAGGCCGAGGGAGGAAAACGTCATGGGAAAAGCAATCTTGGCAAATGAAAAGGCGGCGCGCACGGACGGGCCGCGCGCGCGATTGCCGAGATTATAGGCCAGCGGGGATGCCGGCCGGGGGGGGCAGCACGAAAACATCACGATCAGAACTTCATTTCCAGGGTCGCGCGCGCCTGCGGCGAACTCGGCGAAATGCTGTTGCGCTGTATCGTGCCGCTGGCGTCCGCATAGATGGTATCGCTTTCGAAGTCTTGCGCCAGCAAGTTCGACACGGCCAGGCGCAGCTGGTTCTTCGCATCAAATTTCCACAGCGCATAGATGTCGAGGTCGCGCCGCGGCGAGGTATACGCGCTCTGGCGCTCCGTGATGCGCACCGGGCCGCCGTTGCGGAAATTGAAGCTGCCGCCCGTCGTCAGCACGCCATCGGGCGTCTTGTAGTCGAGACCGAAGTTGCCGCTGACGGGCGTTTGCTGGTCGAGCCGGTTGTCCGGCCCCGGCACCTGCTCCACCTGCGACCAGTTGCGGCTGATGCTGGCGCGCAAGTCGATGGCCGGCACGGGCGCGGCCAGCACGGCACGCAGCGGGAACTTCGCTTCCAGTTCCAGTGTCTGCGTATTGGCGCGGCCATCGTTGACGGGCGTGGACACCCAGCGGTCATTGATGAACAGCAAGCCCTGGCGCGTGTAGCCATCGATGCGGCGGGCCGAGGCGCGCGCGCTGAGCAAGGCGCCTTCGGCCCAGTAGTGCTCGTACGAGGCGTCGATGCCCAGCGCCAGCTCCGGTTTCAGATACGGATTGCCTTCGCGGTCGGGATCCGTCTGGCTATTGTTGGTCGAGGTATTGCGGCGTGGAATCAGGCTCGACGTGGGTTGCGCCTTGTAGGTGCGGGTCAGGGCCAGACGCACCTGATCACCCTTGGTATCAGGCAACTTCCACAGGGTTTGCAGCAGCGGGCTCCACACGCTGGTGCGCTGATTCACTTCGCCGTAGGTATCGCCCGCGCTGCGCGTGTCGATGCCTTCCCAGCGCACGCCCGCATACATGGACCAGCGCGGCGTGATTTCCCAGTCGTCCTGCACAAACAGGGCCAGGCGCGAGATGGTGGCGTCGAAACCTTCGTCGCTGTTGACGGGCGGGCGTGCACCCAACGCGCCCAGGGCCGCTTCGCGCTGGCGGCGCGATTCCTCGCGCTCCGTGTAGGCGCCATCCCAGCCCATCGACAGGGCATGGCCGGGCAGCAAGGGCGTAGAATACTTGCCGGTCGAACTGACGCCGTTTTCCGTCGCCTTCACGCCCACCTTGCGCTCGAGCGCCAGGCCGCTGCCATCGAGAAAACCTTGCTGCAGGCTATCTGATGTATTGCGGGCGGCCGAGGCGCCAACTTTCAGTTCCAGCCTGGCGCCGCCAGCCAGCTTGTGCATCCACGTCAGGTCGCTGCGGCCGAAGGCATGGTGGTTGCTGGAGCTGCCCGTATTCGTGTCGTAGTCGGGGCGCACACCCTGCTCTGTTTCCGCGCGGCTGACATTGCGGTGATTCGAGCGTCCGCCATTGAAGAAGAACTGCGCCGTCACGTTGTCGCCGTTGGCCAATACCCAGTTCAGGCGCGGTGACAGATTGATGCCTTCCGGCCGACCATCGCCCGTGCCGTTCGTGCGGCGCAGCAGGTTTTGCCGGCCATCGGGCGCGTAGCCCAGTTCCAGCCCGGGATTGTCGTAATGGTAGTCGTAGCGGAACAGCGAGCCGGCCAGCGAATACGAGAAATTGCCGTCGCGGTCGGACAGTTGCACGTTGACGCTGGGCGAAAAGCTCACGTCGCTGCCCTGCACGCCCAGCTTGAGTTCGCGCTGCGCCGTTTTCACGGCCTTTTTCAGCACCACGTTGATGGTGCCGGCAATGGACTGCGTGCTGTATTCGGCGCTGGCCGCATGCAAAATCTCGATGCGTTCGATCACGTCGGGCGACAGGGTGTCGAGCGAGAAGCCGGCCGGCGCCCGTTCGCCGTTGAGCAGGATCTGCGTATAGCCGCTGCCCAGGCCGCGCATGCGGATTTCACCGCCCGAGCGCCCGGCCGCGCCGGACACGGTAATGCCGGGCAAGCGCTTGAGCACGTCGGTGACATTCGTGTCGCCATACTTGAGGATTTCTTCGCTACCCACGACCATCTTGCTGGCCGTATCGTCGCGGCGCGGGTCATAGCCGCTGCCCTTGACTTCGACCATTTGCATGGGCTTTTCTGCCTTCAGCGGCGCGGCGGCGGTCTCGACGGTGGCTGCTGCTTCGGATTGCTGGGCCTGGGCATTCCAGGCAAGTAAAACGGCGGAACAAACAACGGTAAGGCGAAGGCAACGGCGTGGCATCATGACCTGGCGGAAAAAGTTGGCTGAATAAAAATGGCTAAAAGCTAAAAAACAGGCCGCTGTATTGTGCTGCAATTTTTTCGGAGTGGCACAGTTTCCTGAAAATATTCCCTATAACAAATTAAATTCGGTGGCAGACTGTACTACGCACTCTTGCATACGGCGCATATCATTGCGCGCCACATCGCCGCTATAATGCGTTTTCACCATTGTTCCCATCACCCCGTCAAAGGCTTCCCATCGTGTCTGACCGTCTTGCCGTCCTGCCTCAATATCTGCTTCCAAAAGGAGCGTTGACCAACTTTGCCGGCCGGATCGCCGGCGCCAAAGGCGGCGCCATGACCACGCGTTTGATCCGCTGGTTCGTCGGTCGCTACAACGTCAACATGGATGAGGCGCTGGACCCGGACATCACGCACTACACAAGCTTCAACGACTTTTTCACGCGCGCGCTGCGCCCCGATGCGCGTCCGCTGGCCCAGGCCGACTACGTCTGCCCCGTCGATGGCCGCATCAGCCAGTTCGGCAGCATCGACAAGGACCAGATCTTCCAGGCCAAGGGGCACAACTTCAGCACCACGGCGCTGGTGGGCGGCGATGCGGCCCTGGCGGCCCGGTTCGAACACGGCAGCTTCGCCAACCTGTACCTGAGCCCGCGCGACTACCACCGCATCCACATGCCGTGCGATGGCCGCTTGACGCGCATGATTTATGTGCCCGGTGAATTGTTTTCCGTCAACCCGACGACTGCGCGCGGCATTCCCGGCCTGTTCGCCCGCAACGAGCGCGTCGTCTGCGTATTCGACACGGCCAACGGCCCCTTTGTCATGACACTGGTCGGCGCCACCATCGTCGGCAGCATGGCCACCGTCTGGCACGGCGTCGTCAACCCGCCCCGCACGGGTGATATCCGCGACTGGAGCTATGCGAACGACAACGTCGTGCTGAAACAGGGCGAAGAGCTGGGCCGCTTCCTGCTCGGCTCGACCGTCGTCATGCTGTTCCCGAAAGACACCGTCAAGTTCAATGCCAGCTGGCAACCGGCCGGCCCCGTGCAGCTGGGTGAAGTCATGGGCAACCTGCCCAAGTAAATCCTCTGGACGCGCGCCTACACGGGCGCGTCGGTCCGGTACATCTCTTCCATTAAATCCAGGAACGCGCGCGTCTTGGCCGGCATCAAACGCCGGCCGGGAAACACCGCCCAGCCCGTGACCAGCGGAAAACTCCACTCCGGCAGCACGCGTACCAGTTCCCCCGTCGCCACATACGCCTTGGCAAAGCGGTCCGTGCTGGCCGCGATGCCCACGCCCGTGCAAGCCATGCGCACCAGCAATTCCGGCGAGTTCGCCAGCAGGCGCACGGGTAAATCGCGCTCCCACGTCGTCTTGCCACGGATCAAAGTCCAGTGCACGAGGCCATGCACGGCCCGTGGCAAGCTCAGTAAATCGTGGCCGTACAGATCGTCGGGATGCTCGGGCAGGCCGTGCACGCTCGTGTATTGCGGCGAGGCATACAGGGCCAGGGTGCTGAAGGCCACGCGGCGAGCGGACAGGCTGGCGTCGTCGGGCAGGTTGCCCATGCGAATGGCCAGGTCGAAGTTCTCTTCCAGTAAATCCACGCGGCGCGCCGACAAATCCAGTTCCAGCGAAATGGCCGGATAGCGGCGCACGAATTCGGCCAGCACCTGGCGCATCAGCGCGTCGCCGAAATCGGCCGGCATGGAAATGCGCAGCAAGCCGCTGGGCCCGGCCTGGCGGTGCTGGGCCAGCGCGCCTGCCGCCTCCGTTTCTTCCACCACCTTGCGCGCATGCTCGAGCAGACTGGCGCCAAACTCCGTCAGCGCCAGCTTGCGCGTGGTGCGCAGCAGCAGCCGTTCGCCCAATTTCGCTTCCAGCAGCGAGATGCGCCGCGACAGGGTCGACTTGGGCAAGTCCACGCGCCCGGCGGCGCGCGAGAAACTGCCGCATTCAACGACGCGGGCAAACAGCAGCAAATCTCCGGGATCGATATCCATATGTCCTTATTGTTCCATCAGTGGATTAATATTATCCATTTTAACGGCTTCCGCATCAATTTTGGAATTGCTATAGTTCATCCATCGCAAGACACCTCACCACGGAGAAAACAAGATGAACATCCTGCAAATCAATTCCAGCGCCCGCAGCACCGGTTCCGCCTCGACCCGCCTGGCTGACGCCATCGTCGCCCGCGTGCAAGCGGCCAATCCACAAGCAAGCCTGGTGCGCCGCGACCTGGCCGCCGCACCGCACCCCGTGCTCGACGAGCCAACCCTGCAAGCGCTGTTCACCCCGGCCGACAAGCGCACGCCGGAACAAGCGGCCCGCATCGCCCTGGACGACGCGCTGATTGCGCAAGTGCAAGCGGCTGACGTGATCGTCATCGGCGCGCCGATGTACAACTTCGGCATCACCGTGCAACTGAAAAGCTGGTTCGACGCGATTGCCCGCGCCAACGTCACCTTCAAGTACACGGAAAACGGTCCCGTGGGCCTCTTGACCGGCA
Source organism: Janthinobacterium sp. JF4 (assembly GCF_059617925.1). NCBI lineage: Bacteria > Pseudomonadati > Pseudomonadota > Betaproteobacteria > Burkholderiales > Oxalobacteraceae > Janthinobacterium > Janthinobacterium sp. JF4. The sequence goes on from NZ_JCAQAV010000053.1 coordinate 22,100, forward strand.
AGAAAGTCTACGTGGGCCTGTCCCGCGGCGGCTTGCACCGCGACAGCGCCAACGATAGCCAGGTGCCTTACCTGAACACCATGTTCGGCTTCCTGGGACTGACCGACGTGCAATACGTGTATTCGGAAGGCATGGGCATGGGCCCGGAAGCCGTGGCCAAGGCGCAAGCCCAGGCGGACGCCGAGATCAACGCGATCCTGGTGTAATGCACGTACCAAGCTGGGGTCGGACGGAGACGCCGAGTTCCGCCGGGTCTGACCCCAAACAGGAGAAAACAATGAGCGATACCACCACCGTCAACAAGCCACGCGCCGTCGAGCGCGTGATCGCCGGCCAGGCCGTCATGGATGGCGCCGGCGTGAAGATCAACCGCGTCCTGACGCAGCAGTTGCAGCGCCGTCTCGACCCATTCTTGATGCTCGACAACTTTGCCAGCGACAAGCCGAACGACTATATCGCCGGCTTCCCCGAGCATCCGCACCGCGGTTTCGAAACGGTGTCGTACATGATCACGGGGCGCATGCGCCACAAGGACAGCGCGGGCAACGAAGGCTTGCTGACGTCGGGCGGCGTGCAATGGATGACGGCCGGCAGCGGCGTGATCCACTCGGAAATGCCGGAGCAGGAAGAAGGCGTGATGGAAGGTTTTCAGCTTTGGCTGAACCTGCCCGCGCGCGACAAGATGCGCACGCCGTGGTACCGCGACTTTACGAGCGATGAAATCCCCCGCTACACGACGGATACAGGCGCGGCCGTGCAAGTGATCGCCGGTGAAAGCCATGGCGTGGCGGGCGCCGTGCAGCGCGAGCTGACGCAACCGCTATACCTGGACATCGACTTGCCGGCAGGCAGCAGCTTCGAGCAGCCCTTGCCGCCAGGCCATAACGCTTTCATCTACACCTTCCGTGGCGAAGTGCAGGTGGACGGCAAGGCCGTGCCCGCCCTGCGCATGGCGATCTTCGCCAACACGCCGGGCAGCGACGGCGTGCGCATCGAGGCGCCGCAAGGCGGCCGCGTGATCCTCGTCGCCGGCCAGCCCTTGAACGAGCCGATCGCGCAATATGGCCCGTTTGTCATGAATACCCAGGCGGAAGTGTTCCAGGCCGTACAGGATTTCCGCGAAGGCAAGTTTGGCGAGACGGCCGCGCAGTAAAATTGTTTGCCTTGCTAAAAAACCTGCATCGCCGCCCGGCATGCAGGTTTTTTTGCGCGCCGACTATTTTGTTGCTTTTCAATTACACTGACGGCAACCTCATTCCACAAAGCACTCCATGTCCCAGATGCACGACTCCACCGAACACGACGCCACCCATTTGCACGCCCACAGGAAAGGCGATGCCGAGCACACCCACTCGTTCGAGGGCCGCAGCCAGAGCATCCTCGCGTGGGCGCTGGGGCTGACCCTGTCGTTTGCCGGCATCGAGGTGGCGGCCGGCTTCCTGTCCAATTCGCTGGCCCTGATTTCCGACGCGGGCCACATGGTCACGGACGCGGCCGCGCTGGGCCTGGCCCTGCTGGCGCAGATCATTGCGCGCCGTCCTCCTTCGCCGCGCCACTCGTTCGGCTTTGGCCGCGCCGAAGCGCTGGCCGCCTTCGTCAACGGCCTGGCCATGCTGTGCGTGGTGGGCTGGATCTGCTATGAAGCCGCGCAGCGCTTTTCCGCCCCGCAACCCGTGAAGGGCGGCATGGTCTTCATCGTCGCCTTCATCGGACTGGCGATCAATATCGTCGTGGCGTGGGTCTTGTCGAAAGACAAGCAAAGCGTCAACACGCGCGCCGCCCTCGTGCACGTGATGGGCGATCTGCTCGGGTCGGTCGCCGCCATCATCGCCGGCGCCGTGATTTACTTCACGGGCTGGATGCAGATCGACCCGCTGCTGTCCGTGCTGGTATCCCTGCTGATCCTGAAATCCACGTTCGGGGTATTGAAAGAGTCCTACCATTTCCTGATGGAAGGCGTGCCCATGCACATCGACTACATCGCCGTGGGCACGGACGTGGAGCAAGTGGACGGCGTGATCGCCGTGCACGATCTGCATGTGTGGGACATGTCGCCGGGCCAGCCGGCCCTGATCGGCCACGTGGAAATCGAACACCTCGACCATTGGCCCAAGGTCTTGCGGGCGATCAAGAAGATGCTGTTAGCCAAGCATGGCATCGACCATATTACTTTGCAGCCGGAGACGGCGGCGATGGCAGGCTTGCATCAGGGTGACAAGACGCATTGATTGAACCCAACAGCAAATACTGGGGTGCAAAGACTAGCTACGCCGCGCCTCCAGCACGCCACTGACGTCCTTGATCACATTCAGCGCCTTCAACAGCTGCGCCGTCGAGCTGATCTCGGCCGTAAAGGTCATGCGGGCCTGGCCCTTGGCGCTTTGGGTGTTGACGCCGATGACGTTGATCTTTTCGCGCGAGAAGATCTCGGAGATGTCGCGCAGCAAGCCCTGGCGGTCGCCGGCCAGAATGAAGATGTCGACCGGGTACACGGTGTCGTGCACGCCCGTGCTGCCCCATTCCGTGAAGATCACCCGCTCGGGCGACTTGGCGCGCATTTCCTCGAAGTTTTTACATGTGGCGCGGTGGATCGAGACGCCCTTGCCGCGCGTGACAAAGCCGACGATGCTGTCCGGCGGCGCCGGCTTGCAGCACTTGGCCAGCACCGTCATCAAGCCCTCGGTGCCCACCACCAGCACGCCGGACTTGGCGCCCTGCTCCACGCTGGAGGCGCGGCTTTTGCCGACCAGCACGGCGTCTTCCGGCACCACCACTTCGCCATTGTCGTGCAACGCCTGCTCCACGTGGCGCAGGCTGAATTCATCCTTGCCCACCGACAGGAACAGCTCGTCGACTTTCGCAAAGCCCAGCTTTTGCGCCAGCGCTTCCAGATTGACGGCCGTCTTGCCTTCGCGCTGCAGGGATTTCTCCACCAGCGCGCGGCCGTGGGCCAGGGTTTCCTGCATGTCGATGGCGTGGAACCAGGCGCGGATCTTCGAGCGCGTGCGCGTGCTGACGGCGTAGCCGGCGCTGAGCCAGTCGCGCGATGGCCCAGCCGTACCCGGCGCGCCCTTGGCCGTGATGATTTCGCAGGTCTGGCCATTTTTCAGCTGGGTATTCAGGGGCACCATGATGCCGTCGACCTTGGCGCCGCGGCAGCGGTGGCCCACGTCCGTGTGCAGGTGATACGCAAAATCGACGGGCGTGGCGCCCACAGGCAGTTCCAGCACCCGCGCCTGCGGCGTCATGACGAAGATGCGGTCGTCCAGGGTGGCCGATTTGAGCTTTTCCACCCATTCGCGCTGAATTTCTTCCTGGCCCACGACGGCGTCGGCCACCTCGGTTTTCCAGGCCAGCAGCTGGCGCAGCCAGGCGATCTTTTCGTCGTATTTCTGGCCAGCAAAGTTCGAGCCGCCCTCTTCCTTGTAGCGCCAGTGCGCGGCCACGCCGTACTCGGCAAAGCTGTGCATTTCATTCGTGCGGATTTGCACTTCCAGCGGGCGGCCATCCTCGGCCGTTACCACCGTGTGCAGCGACTGATAGCCATTGGGTTTCGGCCGCGAAATGTAATCGTCGAATTCTTTCGGGATGGGGGTCCAGATATTGTGAACCACGCCCAGCACCGTGTAGCAGGTTTTCACGTCGGCAACGATGACGCGGAAGGCGCGCACGTCGTACAGGGCCGTAAAGTCCAGCTCCTTGCCGCGCATCTTGTTCCAGATGCTGTAAATGTGTTTCGGGCGGCCAAATACTTCCGCCTGGATACCGGCCGCAGCCAGTTCCGTCTGCAGGCGCAAAATCGCCGAGGAAACAAAGCCCTCGCGCATCATGCGCTTTTCTTCCAGCATCTTGGCGATGCGTTTATACGCTTCCGGCTCGATGAAGCGGAACGACAAATCTTCCAGTTCCCACTTCAGCTGCCAGATACCGAGGCGGTTGGCCAGCGGCGCGTACAAATCCAGCGTTTCCTTGCCGTATTCACGCGTCATTTCATTGAACAGTTTTAGTTCGGCAAAGTAACGCAAGGTCGTCACGCAGGCGGCCAGGCGCACCAGCACGACACGCATGTCGGATGCCATCGCCAGCAACATCTTGCGCAAGGTTTCCACCTGGGCCACGGCTTGCTGCGCCGCATTCTTGCCGCGCCCGCCAGCGCTGCCGTGCTGCGCCTGGGTCAGCGCGCGCAAGCGGATCAGCTGGCGCACGCCGGTCGCCAGGTCGCACACCTGCTTGCCGAAGCGCGGCTCGATATCGGCCGCCGTGTCCGGGTCCAGCAAGGTCAGCTCGAACATCAGGCCGGCGATGCGCGTTTCCGCATCGCTGCGCAGGAAAGCCAGGGTGGTGGCCACGCCGAGGGCGAACTCCAGCGCGGAGCGGCCGGCAAAGGTCTGCTTGTCGCCGTACGCTTCGGTGGCATACGCGAGCGCGTCCAGCACGCGCGCGCTGTCCGGCGCGCTCAAGCCCTCTACCAGTTGTTCCGATGTGGCGCTATTCGGGGCCGAGATGGAAACCATGTGATACCTTTAAACTTAATAACCCAACAACTTGATAACTTAGCGCTCTGCAGCGATGATGACGATTTCTACCAGGCATGCCGGATTGGCCAGCTTCGCTTCCACCGTGGCACGCGGCGGCGTGTGGCTTGACGCGACCCAGTCGTCCCACACCTCATTCATGCCGGGGAAATCCTTCATGTCGGCGATGTAGATCTGGCATGACAGGATGCAAGTCTTGTCGCTGCCCGCTTCCATCAGCAAACGGTCGATGTGACCGAGCACTTCGCGCGTCTGGCCGACGATGCCCTGCGTGGTGTCTTCCGCGATCTGGCCAGCCAGGTAGATGGTGTTGTTGTGAATGGCTACTTCGGAGAGGCGTTTGCCTACGTGCAGTCGTGTAATTTCCATGCTTTTACTTTCGGTTGTTTCAAAATCTGTACAGCGTTATTGCTTGTATTCCTCGCCCACCATTACTTGCCCAGCAAAAACTTGCGTGCGATGGCGATCTGGTCGTCGTGGACAAATGTGGGCGCATGGCCCACGCCGGCGATTTCCACCAGCGCCGCTTTCGGGCCACGGCCCAGCATGCGCGTGGCCGTTTCATGCGACAGCAAATCGGATTCCGACCCGCGCACCAGCAAGGTGGGGCAGCGCACGGCATCATACGCGGCCCACAGCATGGCTTCGTCGCTGGCCGCCGATTCCGGCGTGGCCGAGCGGAACGGCATGGCCAGTCCCATATCATAGTGGCGGCGCCAATGGCCATCCTTATCCTGGCGCAACACATCCACCGCCAGTTTATGCCATTCCGCGTCCGTATGCGGGCCGAAGCTGGCGGAGACGTCGCGCACAAATTTGGCGCCTTGTTCAAACGTCTCGAAACGCAAGTCCTGGCCGATGTAGTCGCCGATGCGCTGCAAGGCTTCCGGCGCCAGGGTCGGGCCGATATCGTTCAGCACCAGCTTGCTGATCGGGCTGTTCGGCAACGATGCCAGTCCCAGGCCGATCAAGCCGCCCATCGAGGTGCCGAACCAGTCCACCGTCTGGCGTTCGCCATTGGCCAGCACGCGCGCCAGCAGGGTCACCATGTCGCTCACATATTGCGGCACGCGGTAAAACTGCGGATTGGCCAGCCAGCCCGAGCGCCCGCGCCCCACCACGTCGGGGCAGATCACGCGGTAGTCGCTGGCCATGGCGCGCGCCAGGTTGTCGAAGTCGTCGGCCACGCGCGTCACGCCGTGGACGCAGACGAGCACGTTCGGATTGTCGGCCGCGCCCCACTCCTTGTACGACATGGTATGCAAGCCTGCGGGGGAAATGCACTGGACGGATTTGATGCTCGCTTCAATCATGCCATTCCTTATAACACCGGAGAAAACCTACTGCGCGTCGGTGGTTGCGGCCTGCGATGCTCACCGGCTCGGCGCCCCCGTACTTCAGTACGGCTGCGGTTGCTGACCACAACTCCCTTCCGCTCGCTACGGTTTTGTCCGGCGTCGTTATTTGGTAGTAAAAAATAAAGAAACCGGCGATTTGCCGGTTGCCTCGCGCGCGACGCTACGGCAGTGTAGCGCAGCGCGGGCAATGCTCCAAGCGCACGCCTGAAATGCTGCGCCGCAGCACGGTACTGGCACGCCCGCCATGGCGCAATACCCGATATAGCGAAAGTGCATATCTGCGGTTATCCACAATTGAGCGGGCCTGGCAATGGGCGGATGATCGCAGCATCAACCCGCAAGAGGAGACCACTCGTGAAAAAACCATTCTATAAAATCCTGTACGTGCAGGTGCTGTTCGCCATCGTGGCAGGCGTGCTGCTGGGGGTGTTCTACCCCTCGAACGCCGTCGACATGAAACCGCTGGGCGACGGCTTTATCAAACTGATCAAGATGATCATCGCCCCGGTGATCTTCTGTACCGTGGTTTCCGGCATCGCCGGCATGCAGGACGTCAAGAAGATCGGCCGCGTAGGCGGCAAGGCGCTGCTGTACTTCGAAGTGGTCTCCACCTTCGCGCTGGCCATCGGCCTGGTCGTTGCCAACCTGCTCAAACCGGGCGCCGGCTTCAACGCCGACCCGGCTCACCTGGACGCCAAGTCGATCGAGCAATACACGCATGCCCAGGGCATGACGACCACCGACTTCCTGATGAACATCATCCCGAAGACCTTCGTCGATGCCTTCGCCAAGGGCGACATCCTGCAAGTGCTGCTGATCGCCATCCTGTTCGGCTTTTCGCTGTCCCTGCTGGGCGAGCGCGGCCGTCCCGTCACCAAGCTGATCGACGAGCTGTCGCATGCCATCTTCGGCATGGTCAACATCATCATGAAAGTCGCCCCGATCGGCGCATTCGGCGCGATGGCCTTCACCATCGGCAAATACGGCCTGGCTTCGCTGATTCCGCTGGCTAAACTGATGGGCTCGTTCTACCTGACCTGCTTCCTGTTCGTCTTCGTCGTGCTGGGCCTGATCGCCAAGTACACGGGCTTCTCCATCGGCCGCTTCCTGCTGTACATCAAGGAAGAACTGCTGATCGTGCTCGGTACCAGCTCGTCGGAATCGGCCCTGCCGGCCCTGATGAAGAAACTCGAGCGCCTGGGCTGCTCCAAGCCAGTCGTCGGCCTGGTCGTGCCTACCGGCTACTCGTTCAACCTGGACGGCACCAACATCTACATGACCATGGCGGCCCTGTTCGTGGCGCAAGCGACCAACACGGAACTGACCATCTGGCAGGAACTGACCATCCTGGGCGTGGCGATGCTGACCTCGAAAGGCGCCTCCGGCATCACGGGTGCCGGCTTCATCACCCTGGCCGCCACCCTGGCCGTGGTGCCGACGATCCCCGTGGCCGGCATGGCGCTGATCCTGGGCATCGACCGCTTCATGAGCGAATGCCGCGCGCTGACCAATTTTGTGGGCAATGGCGTGGCCACCATCGTCGTGTCGAAATGGGAAAAAGAACTGGACATGGACAAGCTGCATAGCGAGCTGGCCAATCCCACCCACCCGACCGACGACGCGTATATTGCCCCGGCCGTGAATATCGTCAAGTAAGCGAGACACCCTCCTGAAAAGCCCCGCAGATCACTGCGGGGCTTTTTTCATTGCACGCAGGTTTTATCGCATCATCAACGCACAGTAAATCATGCATCAATATCCCACTAGATGATCAATGGATGAAAAATGATTACAGTTACAACACTGTTCGCCGGCAAGCTCCCGCATAATGACATTGCGTTAATGCAAGCCTGACACCAAACCATCCTCACTTTTGAATGGAGTACGTCATGTCCCTCTCGCCCGCCTTCTACGCCACCTGGAACCCACGTCTGCTGGGCGTGCTGCGCATCATCCTCGGCTTCCTCTTCCTGCAACACGGCACGGCCAAGCTGTTCGGCGCGCCGCACGTGGCCATGTTCGACGGCCTGCAACTGTTTTCCGTGATGGGCGCGGCCGGCGTCATCGAGCTGGTGGGCGGCAGCCTGTTGCTGGTGGGCCTGTTCACCCGCCCCGTCGCCTTCATCCTGTCGGGCCAGATGGCGGCCGCCTACTTCATGGCGCATGCGCCAGCCGGTTTCCTGCCGATCCTGAACGGCGGCGAAATGGCCGTGATGTACTGCTTCACCTTCCTGTACTTCGCGGCAGCGGGCGCCGGCGCCTACAGCCTGGACGCCTTGCGCGGCAAGACCGGCGCATAAAAAGGCTATGTCACCGTCAGATGTGGGAATGCTCCCAGCGTTGCTTTCAATAACGTTT
>NZ_JCAQAV010000054.1:0-27834 GCF_059617925.1 Janthinobacterium sp. JF4
ACAAGACCATCACCGCCATCAAGAACGTGACGGTCAACGAAGAGTTCTTCCAGGGGCATTTCCCGCACAAGCCGGTCATGCCCGGCGTGCTGATGATTGAAGCGCTGGCGCAAACGGCAGCCTTGCTGTCGTTCCTGTCGATGGGCGTGAAACCGGACGAAAATTCGGTGGTGTACTTCGTCGGCATCGACAATGCGCGCTTCAAGCGTCCTGTCGAACCGGGCGACCAGCTGAAGATGGATGTCGAAATCCTGCGCGTCTCGCGCGGCATCTGGAAATACAAGGCAGTCGGCTCGGTCGACGGCAAAGTGGCGCTGGAAGCGGAACTGATGTGCACCATCCGCAGCGCGCAGGATGCGAGCCAGTCTGCGAGCCAGCCAGCGGGGCAGTGATGGCGGCCATCCACTCTACGGCAGTCATCGATCCGAAGGCTGAGCTCGACAGTTCGGTCGAGGTGGGTCCGTACACCATCATCGGTCCGCACGTGCGCATCGGTGCTGGCACCAGGGTCGGCCCGCACGTGGTCATCGACGGCCACACGACGATCGGCAGCGACAATCACCTGTTCCAGTTTTCTTCCATCGGCGCGCAGCCGCAGGATAAAAAATGGGCGGGCGAGGCGACGCGCCTGGAAATCGGCGACCGCAACACCATCCGCGAATTTTGCACCTTCAACACGGGCACCGTGCAGGGGGGCGGCGTGACGCGCCTGGGCAATGACAACTGGATTTCGGCGTATGTGCACCTGGCGCACGATTGCCTGGTGGGCAACAACACGATTTTTTCGAACAACGCCCAGCTGGCGGGCCACGTGGAGATCGGCGACTGGGTCATCATGAGCGGTTTCGCCAACGTGCACCAGTTCTGCAAGATCGGCGCGCATGCCTTTGTCGGCATGAGCACCAGCCTGACGCAGGACGTGCCGCCTTTCGTCCTGTTGAACGGCAATCCGGCGCAGGCGCATGGCGTCAATATCGAGGGCTTGAAACGCCGCGGCTTTACGCGCGAGCAGATCAACGGCATCCGCACCGCGTATAAACTCATCTACCGCTCGGGGCTGACCCTGGAAGAATCCAAGGCCGCCCTGTTCGAAGAAGAAGCGGCGGCGTCGCCCGAGGTGGCGCAACACATTCGCGCCATGCGCGAATTCCTTGGCGTGGCGTCGCGTGGCATCGTCCGCTGACCAGTCCAGCGGCCTGCAGGTCGCCAATGTCGCCATCGTCGCCGGCGAAGTGTCGGGTGATCTGCTGGCCAGCCGCTTGCTGTCCGGCCTGGTGCCGCAGCTGCCCGGCACCCGCTTCCACGGTATCGGTGGCGAGCACATGGCCAGGCAGGGTTTCGTTTCCGACTGGCCGCTCGACAAGCTGACCGTGCGCGGCTTGTTCGAGATCATTCCCCGCTACCGCGAAATCAAGGGCATCCAGAACGCGCTGCGCGACCAGCTGCTGGCGGAGCGGCCCGCCGTCTTCATCGGTGCCGACTATCCGGGCTTCAACCTGGGACTGGAACAGCAGCTCAAGGAAGGCGGCATCCCCACCGTGCACTACATCGGGCCGCAGATCTGGGCCTGGCGCGGTGGCCGCATCAAGAAAATCATCAAGGCCGTCTCGCACATGCTGGTGATCTTCCCGTTCGAGGAAGAGATCTACCGCAAGGCGGGCGTGCCCGTCACCTATGTCGGTCATCCGCTGGCCGAAATGATCCCCCTGCAGCCCGACGAAGCGGCCGCGCGCCGCACCCTGGGCTTGCCGCAGGACGCGAATGTCGTGACCTTGATGCCGGGCAGCCGCATGGGCGAACTCAAATACAATACGGTGGCCTTTGTCAGTGCCTGCAAGCTGCTGCTGGCGCGCGACCGATCCTTGCGTTTCGTCGCGCCGATGGCCGGCGAAAAGCAGCGCCAGTACTTCCTGCAGCTGATCCGCGAAGCGGGCTTGCAGGACGTCGAGATCATGCTCACCGATGGCGGCTCGCACACGGCCATCTGCGCCGCCGATGCGGTGCTGGTGGCGTCCGGCACGGCGTCGCTGGAAGTGGCGCTGTACAAGAAACCCATGGTCATCGCCTACAAGATGATGCGCGCTTCGTGGGAAATCATGCGCCACATGGGCTACCAGCCGTGGATCGGCCTGCCGAACATCCTGGCGCGCGACTACCTGGTGCCCGAACTGCTGCAAAATGCGGCCAGCCCCGAGGCGCTGGCCGAGGCCATGTGGCAGCAGCTGAGCGACGTGCCGGGCCGCCTGCGCCTGGTGCAGCGCTTCACGGACATGCACCACAGCCTGCTGCGCGACAGCGCGCGCGAGAGCGCCAACGCCGTCATGCAAGTCATCGCCGCGAACCGCAAGTAAGCCCCGATCACCGCTTCAACCGCAGTACCAACCAAAGATTCAACGTGAAAAATATCTATCCCGGCCTGTTTGACGACTTGCCATTCTCGCTCGATGAAATCATCTGCGGCGTCGACGAGGCAGGGCGCGGCCCGCTGGCCGGCCCCGTGTTCGCCGCCGCCGTGATCCTCGACCCGCAGCAGCCTATCGACGGTTTGCGCGACTCGAAAAAACTCACTGAAGCGAAACGCGACCTGCTGGCGCCGCAGATCAAGGCCAAGGCCCTGGCCTGGGCCATCGCCGAAGCGTCGGAAGAGGAGATCGACCGTCTGAACATTTTGCAGGCGTCGATGCTGGCCATGCGCCGCGCCGTCGAGGCGTTGAGTACCGTGCCGACCCTGGCCCTGATCGACGGCAACCGCTGTCCCGTGATGCCGATACGCGGCATGGCCATCGTCGGCGGCGACGACAAGGTCGATTCGATTTCCGCCGCCTCGATCCTGGCCAAGACGGCGCGCGACGCGGCCCTGGTGCACCTGCATGCGGCCTATCCCGAGTACTGTTTCGACCAGCACAAGGGCTATGGCACCAAGCTGCACCTGGAACGACTGCACCTGCACGGCGCCTCGCCCGTGCACCGCCGCTCGTTCGCGCCCGTGCGCAACGTGATCGCCCTGTTTGGCGGACAAGAGGTGGTGGCATGAAGACGATTACCTCGCGCGACAATGCGCAATACAAGGAGCTGCTGAAGCTGGCGGGCAGTTCGCAGGCGCGCCGCAAGTCGGGCCGCACCTTGCTCGACGGCGTGCACCTGTGCCAGTCCTACCTGCAGCTGCGCGGCATGCCGGAGCAGTGCATCGTCAGCGAAAGCGCCTTGCAGAACCCGGAAGTGGCGGACATCGTCGGCCAGCTGGAAAGCCAGCGCGCGCACGTACTGGGCTTGCCCGATGCGCTGTATAAGGCAGTGAGCCAGGTCGAACACGGCGTGGGCGTGATGTTCCTCATCGAGACGCCGGAACGGGCCGTCACCGCGCCGCTGACGGTATCGGCCGTGCTGCTGGATAACCTGCAAGACCCGGGCAACGTGGGCTCCATCCTGCGCAGCGCCGCCGCCGCCGGCATCACGCAGGTGTACTGCAGCGCCGGCACGGCCTTCTGCTGGTCGCCGAAAGTGCTGCGCGCGGCCATGGGCGCGCATTTCGTGCTCGACATCTTTGAGAACGTCGACCTGGCCGCGCTGGTTGCCGGCGCCAGGGTGGCGACCCTGGCCACCAGCGGCTACGCCACGCAGCAGCTGTACGACGTCGACCTGCGCCAGCCCGTCGCCTGGCTGTTCGGCCATGAAGGGCAGGGCGTGGCCGACGATCTGCTGTCGATGGCCACGCACCAGGTGGTCATTCCCCACCTGGGCCAGATCGAATCGCTGAACGTGGCCGCCTGCGCCGCCGTCTGCTTCTTCGAGCAGCTGCGCCAGGGGCAGTCCTGAACAGGCTAGCCATGTCTTTCCCTCCGCTCGCCGGCGGCGCCACGCGTGACGAGGCCTGGTGGTGCCAGGTGGCCGCCTTGTATCCCGCGCCGCCGGATGCCATCGTCAATCTGGAACATGGCTATTTCGGCGCCATGGCCGCGCCCGTGCAAGCCGCCTTCGAGCAGGCCGTGCGCTACACGAATGAACAGCTGAGTCCTTTCGTGCGCGGCGAATTCACGCGCACGCATGTGGACATCCTGCGCCAGCGCGTCGCCGCCCTGATTCACGCGCAGCCGCACGAGATCCTGCTGACCCGCAGCGGCACCGAGTCCATGCAGCTGCTGATCGCGCAATACCACGGCCTGGCGCCCGGTGATACCGTGCTGTGGAGTAATCTCGACTATCCGGCCATGCGCACGGCCATGCGCTGGCTGGCGCAGCGCCGTGGCGTCACCAGCACGCAAGTCACATTGCGCCTGCCCATCAGCGATGACGAGATCGTCGCCCGTTACGCGCAGGCCATGCGCCAGGCCGTCAAGCCCAAGTTGCTGCTGCTGTCGCAGGTGACGCCGGCCAACGGCCAGCAACTGCCTGTCAAGGACATCATGGCGCTGGCGCGCGCACACGGCATCGACGTGCTGCTCGACAGCGCCCATGCGCTGGGGCAGGTCGACGTGGACGTGCAGGCCATGGGCGTCGATTTCGCCGGTTTCAATCTGCATAAATGGCTGGGCGCGCCGGCCGGACTCGGTGTCGTGTATATCCGCGCATCGCAGTTGCACAAGATCGAGCCGCATTTTGGCGACGACGATTATCCGCTTGACGATATCCGCAGCCGCCTGCACATGGGCATGCCGCCGATCGGCGCCATCCTGGCCGCGCCTGCCGCGTTGGACTTCCATGCGCGCCTGGGCGGCACGCCAGCCAAGAGGGAGCGCCTGGCCTGGCTGCGCGATTACTGGGTCAGCCGCGCTGCGCACCTGCCCGGCGTGCGCATGTTGTCCCCGCTCGATGCCAGGCGCGGCACGGCGCTGGTGGCCTTTGCCATCGACGGCATGGACGCGCGCGCGCTGCAGCAAGCCTTGCTGCAGCGCTTTGGCGTCTTCACGGTGGAGCGCAATATCGGCGATACCGACGTCGTGCGCGCCACGGTGGCCGTCACCACCACCACCGGTGAACTGGACCGGCTGGTGGCGGCGCTGGAGGTGCTGGGCAGCGAGGTATAGTGGCAGGTCCGCCAGGAAAGCCGGCTGCGCGGTGACTTACAGTTTCAGCTCAGCAATTTTGCGCAGGCCCTGTTCGACATTGTTACGTGCCGCACCTTCCGTCGCCAGGCGCAGGCGTGTGGTTCCTGCGAAGGCGTCGGTGGCGCCGGCCGTGTGTTCCGACTTGATGGCTTCCTGCCATACCTTGCTGCTGTCGCTGGCGCGTATCAGTGTCCAGCCCATTTCCAGGCCCACAGTAAAGGAAAAGCCGAAATTGGGCTGGACGACGTTGACGATGTTGACGGTCAGCAGGTAGTCGCCGCCCTTGCCGGGCACCACGCGCGAAAAGGTCTTGGTCTGGTTGATCGCTTCGGTGACCGCTTTCGCCAGTTCCGCGTTGTCGATCTGCGATTTACCCATGCTGTCGGTGCCGCTGCCGCCGAGCGCCGCCACTGACACCGATTGTGGGTGTTGCTGGCTTACTTTCAGCGTCACCGGCACCATTGCCTGATAGGTGACGGGTGATGCGCAACCGCCTAGGGCCAGCAGAGTGGCAACGACAGGGATGGCGAGCAGGCGCGCTGCAGGGAATGGCAGATTTTTTTTCATGATATGGGTCGTGGATGAGTGAACACGGCGCGGTTTGCCACAGGCAGCAAACCGCAGGATTTACTGCGGCGTGGCGGAAAAAATATTGTTCAGCACTTCATCGACCATTTCGTCGGGCGACTTGCGCGACATCGAGGTATGGAAGGAATTGCCAGTGGCAAGCGGGAAGCCGCTTTTCGGGTCGCGCAAGTTGACGCTCAGTTCCACCATGTACATGGTGATATCCCACACCCACTTGTCGGCGTACGTGACGGCGACATCGGCGTTGTACGGTCCCGCCAATACAGGACCGTTGGTCACGACATAGCCGCGCTTTTCCAGATTAGCCTTGATGATCTTGTCGATATGGCGCCCGTCTTGCGGCAACTTCACCACGTAGACGCTTTTGATGCTGTTCAGATCGGTTCCCGGACTGAGCGAGCTGGTGGCTTTATTGACAGCGCAGCCGGTCAGTGACAGGGCCGCCAGCATAGTGCAGCTTGAAGCAAAAACGGAAAGGGCATTACGTGTAAACATACTATGATGGCCTAGGTGGTAACGCGATCGAGCAAAAATAAGTCCGCGCGGTCGAGAACTCGTATTTGCTTTTAAGAAATAAAATAATAATGCATTTTTGATAAATAAGAAAGTGTAAAGATGGAGTTTTCAGTCCGCTGCGACCTGGCCTGCGACCGGTCACGCCGGATCACCGCAGTTTGGTCAGGGACATCGCAGGGGGTTTTTGATCGCTGGCCAGTCGGGGATGACTGCAGCAGAGAGTAGGGTCGTGGAAAGTGCGAAAGATATTTTAAGAGCAGGCCACTGGCAAGACCTCGGCCAGCGGCAGTGCCACTTCAACAGGCGATAGCTTGTGCCACCTTACGTTTTATTGCAGACACCTTGTTTTCGACATGATGCCTGCGCTACGCGGCGGACCTTCCTGTGTCAATACTCGCGGCGGTTCGGCTTGATTTCCTGCAGGATCGTGGTGGAGATCTCTTCGATCGACTTGGTGGTCGACGACAGCCAGCGGATACCTTCGCGTTTCATCATTTTTTCCGCCTCGTTGACCTCGTAACGGCAATTTTCGATGGCCGCATACTTGCTTCCGGCGCGTCTTTCGTTGCGTATTTCCGACAAACGTTCGGGCGTAATGCTTAATCCAAAAATTTTATTCTTAAATTCCAGCAGGGCCGATGGCAGCTTGTCGCGCTCGAAATCGTCGGGAATCAGCGGATAATTGGCCGCCTTGATCCCGTATTGCATGGCCAGATACAGGCTGGTCGGGGTCTTGCCAGAGCGCGAAACACCCACCAGAATGACATCGGCCGAGGACAGGTTCTTGTGCGACTGGCCATCGTCGTGCGCCAGCGAATAGTTGATCGCCTCGATGCGGTTCTTGTATTCCTCGCTGTCGACGATGTTGTGCGAGCGCCCGATGGTATGGGTCGACATGACGCCCAGTTCCTGCTCCAGCGGGGCGACGAAGGTCTGGATCAGGTCCATGTGCATGCCGCTGGACTTGCGGATCACGGCCGACAGGTCGTTCTTCACCAGGGTGGAGAAAATGATCGGGCGCTGGCCGTCGCTGGCGAAGGCTTCGTTGATCTTGCGCGCCGCCTCATAGGCCTTGTCCATGGTGTCGATGAAGGGCAGGCGGATCTGCCGGAAGCGCAGATCGAACTGCGTCAGCACCGAGTGGCCGAAGGTCTCGGCGGTGATGCCGGTGCCGTCGGAAACGAAGAAGACGGTGCGGGCCGCGGAGGGCAGAGGAGGGCGTGGTTCTTGTGTCATGGGTTTTCGGATCAAGATTGTGCGTCGTCAATTTGCGCCGCACAAGGTAAAATGGCTGCAACGGTATGATTGTGCTGCACGACGCCAAGAATAACAAGAAGACTGTCTGTGCGCCGCGCGTAAAGATTTCTATCATCAGTAAGGGTGTCATTATGACCAACGCAGTATCGCAACAGCAGGAAGACAAGGACGCGGTGTATGTTGCCTCGTTCGAGCATTTGCGCATGACGGATGTCGAATCCGTCGGCGGCAAGAACGCCTCCCTGGGCGAAATGATCAGCCAGCTGGCGGAAGCCGGCGTGCGCGTGCCTGGTGGCTTTGCCACCACGGCGCAGGCATTCCGCGATTTCCTGTCGTATAGCGCCAACGGCGGCTTGCCGCTGGCCGAACGCATCGCCCGGCGCCTCGAAGGGCTGAACATCGATGACGTGCGCGCGCTGGCGCAAGCCGGCGCCGAGATCCGTCAATGGATCGTGGAAACGCCATTCCAGCCACGCCTGGCCGCCGAAATCGACCAGTTCTACGCCAAGCTGGTAGCCGATTCCGACACCGAAATGTCGTTTGCCGTGCGTTCCTCGGCCACGGCGGAAGACTTGCCGGATGCTTCTTTTGCTGGTCAGCAAGAAACCTTCCTGAACGTCGTCGGCATCGACAACGTGCTCGAGGCCATGAAACAGGTGTTCGCATCGCTGTACAACGACCGCGCCATCTCGTATCGCGTGCACAAGGGCTTTACGCACGCTGAAGTGGCCCTGTCGGCCGGCGTGCAGCGCATGGTGCGTTCCGACCTGGGCGCGGCCGGCGTGATGTTCACCATCGATACCGAGTCGGGCTTCAAGGACGTGGTCTTCGTCACCTCCAGCTATGGCCTGGGCGAGACCGTGGTGCAGGGCGCCGTCAATCCCGACGAATTCTATGTGCACAAGCCGATGCTGGAAAAAGGCAAGTCGCCTGTGATCCGCCGCAATATCGGCTCGAAACTGCTGAAGATGGAATTTACGAACGAAGCGAAGGCTGGCCGTTCCGTGAAAACCGTCGACGTGCCCGTCGAAATGCGCAACCGCTACTCGCTGAACGACAGCGAAGTGGTGGAGCTGGCCAAATACGCCGTCATCATCGAGAACCACTACGGCCGTCCGATGGACATCGAGTGGGGCAAGGATGGCCGCGACGGCAAGCTGTACATCCTGCAAGCGCGTCCTGAAACCGTCAAGTCGCAGCAAAAGGCAACCGACGTGCAAGAGCGCTTCAAGCTGAAAAGCACGGGTACCGTGCTGACGTCGGGCCGCGCCATCGGCCAGAAGATCGGCGCCGGCCCCGTGCGCGTGATTCACGACCCGGCCGACATGGAGCGCGTGCAGCCAGGCGACGTGCTCGTTGCCGACATGACGGATCCGAACTGGGAGCCGGTCATGAAGCGTGCTTCGGCCATCGTCACCAACCGTGGCGGCCGTACTTGCCACGCGGCAATTATTGCGCGTGAACTCGGCGTGCCTGCCGTCGTCGGCTGCGGCAATGCCACCGACGTGCTGAAAGACGGCACGTTTGTCACCGTGGTCTGCTCCGAAGGCGACGAAGGCAAGATCTACGACGGCTTGCTGGAAACGGAAGTATCGGAAGTGTCGCGCGGCGAATTGCCGAAGCTCGACACCAAGATCATGCTCAACGTGGGCAATCCGCAACTGGCGTTCGACTTCCAGTCCGTGCCGAATGCGGGCGTGGGTCTGGCGCGCCTGGAATTCATCATCAATAACAATATTGGTGTGCATCCGCGCGCGATCCTGGAATACCCGAACATCGATGCCGACCTGAAAAAGGCCGTGGAATCGGTGGCGCGTGGCCACGCTTCGCCAAAAGCGTTTTACATCGACAAGCTGGCTGAAGGCATCGCCACCATCGCCGCCGCGTTCTGGCCGAAAAAAGTCATCGTGCGCCTGTCCGACTTCAAGTCGAACGAGTACAAGAAGCTGATCGGCGGTTCGCGCTACGAGCCGGACGAGGAAAACCCGATGCTGGGCTTCCGCGGCGCGGCGCGCTACCTGTCGGCCGACTTCTCCGAAGCGTTCAACATGGAATGCGAAGCGATGAAGCGCGTGCGCAACGACATGGGCCTGACGAACGTGGAAATCATGGTGCCATTCGTGCGCACCCTGGGCCAGGCCGAGAAAGTCATCGACCTGCTGGCGAAAAACGGCTTGAAGCGCGGCGAGAACGACCTGCGCGTCATCATGATGTGCGAAGTGCCGTCGAACGCCATCCTGGCCGATCAGTTCCTCGACCATTTCGATGGCTTCTCGATCGGTTCGAACGACCTGACCCAGCTGACGCTGGGCCTGGACCGCGATTCCGGCATGGAATTGCTGGCGGCCGACTTCGACGAGCGCGATCCTGCCGTGAAAGCCCTGCTGTCGCTGGCCATCAAGGCTTGCCTGGCACGCGGCAAGTACATCGGCATCTGCGGCCAGGGTCCTTCCGACCACCCTGACTTCGCCGTCTGGCTGATGGAGCAGGGCATCGAATCGATGTCGCTGAATCCGGACTCGGTGATCGACACCTGGCAAAAGCTCGCTGCGCTGAAAGCGTAAGCAGCTGTATCACCCTCTGAAAACCCGCTGCCGCTCACCTGGCAGCGGGTTTTTTTACGCCTGCCATGCGGCGCACGGCAGTATCCGATGGGCTTGCGCCAGATCAGCTAAAATGATTCCACCAATACATTGAAACGGGAGTTCACATGGCAAGCAAGAAACCGAGCAAAGTGGCAAAGATCGACATCGGCATTTCCGAGGCGGACCGTGCGAAGATTGCGGAAGGCCTGTCCGGCCTGCTGGCCGACAGCTACACCTTGTACCTGATGACCCATAATTTTCATTGGAACGTCAAGGGGCCGATGTTCAACACCCTGCACCTGATGTTCATGACGCAATACACGGAGCAGTGGGCCGCGCTGGACCTGATCGCCGAGCGCATCCGCGCCCTCGGTTATCCGGCGCCGGGTACCTACAAGGAGTTCGTCAAGCTGGCCTCGATCAAGGAAATCGACGGCGTGCCGCCGGCGCTGGACATGGTCAGCCACCTGGTGTCGGCGCAGGAAGCGACCGCGCGCACGGCGCGCCGCCTGTTCCCATTGCTGGAAAAAGCCAATGACCAGCCGACGGCCGACCTGATCACGCAGCGCCTGGACTTGCATGAGAAGACGGCGTGGATGCTGCGCAGCCTGCTGGAAGAGTAGTGCCTGGCCTGCGGTACTAATTCGCCACTGGCTATTGACGCCATCAGGAATTGCGTTAGACTGCTTGTATATAGGTGTTTGGCAAGAATAATATCAGGCAGTCATACGCATTAAACCCCGTCGCTTATATAGGCTGCGGGGTTTTTTATTTTCGGATTCGCAAAGATGGAGGCATCATGGCTGAATGGATAGGATGGTTTGTGGCGGCTGGCGCGGTATTGATCCTGGAGCTGTTTACAGGAACGTTCTATTTGCTGATGATCGCTATCGGCATCAGTGCCGGAGGACTGGTGGCGCTGGCGGGCGGCAATGGCGGCTGGCAAGCGCTGACGGCCGCCATTGTCGGCGTGGCGGCCACGCTGTTATTGCGGCGCAGCCGTTTTGGCAAGGCGGCGCGGCGCGATGCGGCGCAAGACCCGAATGTCAATCTCGATATCGGCCAAAGCGTGGCGGTAGCGCATTGGGTCGATGGTGCGGCGCGCGTCATGTATCGCGGCGCCTTGTGGGATGTGGAACTGATTCCCGGCAGCGATATGCAAGCTGGTCATTACACCATTCGTGCCGTGCGTGGCAGCCGTTTGATTGTTGGATAACCTGGAGAGTAGATTATGGAAATAAGCACTGGAAGCGTGTCGCTGATCTTGTTATTGCTGGCATTGGTATTTGTCTTCAAGACGGTCAATGTGGTACCGCAGCAGCATGCCTGGGTGGTGGAGCGCCTGGGCAAGTTCCATGCGGTATTGGGGCCTGGCTTGAATATTGTCGTGCCATTTGTCGACCGCATCGCCTACAAGCACGTGCTCAAGGAAATTCCGCTCGATGTGCCGCCACAGGTATGCATTACGCGCGACAATACGCAATTGCAGGTCGATGGCATTCTGTATTTTCAGATTACCGATGCCATGCGTGCTTCGTATGGTTCGTCGAATTATATCGCCGCCATTACGCAATTGGCGCAAACGACCTTGCGTTCGGTGATCGGTAAAATGGAACTCGACAAGACATTTGAAGAGCGCGACCATATCAATACGGCCATCGTGAATGCCATCGATGAATCGGCGGCGAATTGGGGCGTCAAGGTATTGCGCTATGAAATCAAGGATTTGACGCCGCCCAAGGAAATACTGCATGCGATGCAGGCACAGATTACGGCCGAGCGCGAAAAGCGCGCCCTGATTGCCGCCTCGGAAGGGCGCAAGCAGGAACAGATCAATATCGCCAGCGGCGAGCGCGAAGCGGCCATTGCCCGCTCCGAAGGCGAGAAGCAGGCTTCGATCAACCGCGCCGAAGGCCAGGCCACGGCCATCGTCGCGCTGGCGCAGGCCAGTGCCGAAGCGCTGCGCCAGGTGGGCGCCGCCATACGCGAACCGGGCGGGGAAGATGCCGTCAACCTGAAAGTAGCAGAGCAGTATGTGGGCGCGTTCGCGCAATTGGCGAAAACGAATAACTCGATTATCGTGCCGGCTAATCTGGGCGATATGAGCAGTTTGATCGCCACGGCGATGCAGGTGGTGAAAACGCAGAAGCCGAAAGGCGGCGTGGCGATTCCATGATTGTCTGGTGAATAGCAAACGCATAGCAAGTTTGTCGTCAATACTGCCCGCCTATCGCGGGCAGTTTTCATTTGTGCTGCCGGAATATATGCCGGCGGCAGGGCTCGCGTATCTGCGTTTGAATCAGTAGCCTTGAAAATATTTTCTTTATGCTATGCTGAGCGCGCTTTCGGGATTACATGCTGTCGTGCGACGCTTATCTTTTTGATTGAAGTAGAATCTGCTGCTCATGCGTGGCGATGATTGCGCCGATATCCGTGACGGATACTTGGGATGTGTTGGCGTAGTCGATGCATATTGGCGATAGTATTGCTCCCATGTATATTTCGAATTGTTATTTATAATTACTATAAATTGCAATGAAACAAAAAGTACTGCAAAATAAATACTGCCGATGGCGCTGTATCGAATCGCAGCCGTACAAAGCAGAGGCGCTTGCGCAGGCAGTTCATGCGCGATGCCGGTTCCTCATGATTGAAGGATTGCCGTGTTTGAAAGCCAGGGAAGTAGGGTTTTTGGTAAAAGAATTGTAAAAAACAATCAAATCTCAAGAAAAATCACCTCAGTCGCGTTACAATTGGATAGAATTTAACTGTTCAGTTATATTTTTCAACTCACACAAGGAAATATCATGGATCTGTCCAGCTTATCCCTGTCCGAACTGCGCACCTTGCAGGACGACATCAAGAAGCAAATGAAGAAACGCGAACAGGACGATCTGTCCAAAGCGCGCGAGCAAATCCTGGCAATCGCCCAGAGCGTTGGCGTTTCCGTAAAAGACCTGGTTGGTACGGGGATCCGCGCTAAAACCGGCACGGTCGCAGTGCGCTATCGCAACCCGGACGATGCGACGCAGCAATGGACTGGCCGTGGCCGTCAACCGAAATGGGTCAAAGAGTGGACCGATTCGGGCAAGTCGCGCGATCTGCTGAAGGTGTGATTCTGAAGGTTTAAAAAACCGTTCATTCGGATGCTTGTCCTGTGCAGTGGTACAGGCGTAGTACAAGGCAGCATGCAAGCATCCGGAACTTTCCTGATTTATCGTCTTTGGCCAGGCAGGCAAAGCTGATTCATTCGCTTATCTCTCCGGTATGTTCGCCAATACCCGTTCTATTTCCGCCGTACCTCTTCTTTTCCCTGTTTTATCCCCTCGCGCCGTGCGTTTCCATTTGCCGCAGGCGCCGGCAAAATAAAACCCGGCATATAGCCGGGCTTGAGGGTATCGGCGCAGCATGCCGCGCGTGGTGCCGGATCAGCGGCGGTGCGATTTCATTGCCGCCTGTACTTCGCGCGCGCCGTCTCGGTCGCGTTCCGCTGCCCGCTTGTCGTGCTGTTTCTTGCCCTTGGCCAGGCCGATTTCGCATTTCACGCGGCCGCCCTTGTAGTGCAGGTTGAGCGGCACCAGCGTGTAGCCGGAGCGTTCCACCTTGCCGATCAGTTTATCCATTTCCGTACGGTGCAGCAGCAGCTTGCGCGTGCGCACGGCTTCCGGGTGGATATGGGTGGATGCGGTCGGCAGGGCGCTGATATGCGCGCCGAACAGGAAGAGTTCATCGCCTCGGACGACAACGTAGGCTTCCTTGATTTGTACGCGGGCATCGCGGATGGCTTTGACTTCCCAGCCTTCCAGCACGATGCCGGCTTCGTAGCGATCCTCGATAAAGTAGTCGTGGAAGGCTTTTCTGTTGTCTGCTATGGTCATGAGATGGTAAATGTGCGCGGGTCGGTTAAACTACTGTCTCGCGCAAGCGCGATAAAATCAAATGTATCCAACATCATAGCAAATGGTTCTTCAATGGCAGTAGTACATAAATCAGTTTTTCTCGGCTACAGCGCCGAACAAATGTTCGCGCTGGTGGCGGCGGTGGAAGATTATCCCAAATTCCTGCCCTGGTGCGGTGCGGTCGAGATTCGCGAGCGGGGCGAGAACACGGTCGTCGCCAGCGTGGGCATACATTACCACGGCGTGCGCCAAAGCTTCACCACGTCCAACGAGAACGTGCCGCCGACCTCCATCAAGATGAAGCTGGTAGATGGTCCTTTCAAGACCCTCGACGGCGTGTGGACCTTCAAGGCCTTGCGCGAAGATGCCTGCAAGATCGAACTGGACCTGCATTACGAGTTTTCCAGCCGCGTACTGGAACAGATCATCGGCCCCGTCTTCGGCATGATCGCCAACAGCATGGTCGATTCCTTTTGCAAGCGCGCGGAGACGGTGTATGGCTGAAGCGGTCATCACGGTGCAGGTTTGCCACGCGCTGCCGGACAGCGCCTTCCTGCGCTCCCTGCGCGTGCCTGCCGGCACCACCATCGGGCAGGCGCTGACGCTGAGCGGCTTGCTGCGGGAAATCCCCGGCATCGACCTGGCCGTCAACATGGTCGGCATCTATGGCAAGAAGAAGCCCTTGGAGACCATCTTGCGCGAGCATGACCGGGTGGAAGTGTACCGCCCCCTGCAGGCAGACCCGAAGGAGGCGCGCCGGCGCCGCGCCGGCGGCAAGCCAGCGAAGGGCTGAGCGGGCTGAACGGTGGCGCGGGCACTGCCTGGCGCGCGTCATTCTTTGCTATTTTCAAATATCTTTTCTATGCTGCAAGGACGGAGGGCGCTTTTTTCTGTATAATCTGCTTTTGCGCCAATAGGAAATGCTATGCGTCTACTTCAAAAAGCACTCACATTCGATGACGTGCTGCTCGTCCCAGCCTACTCCAACGTTCTGCCCGCCGATACGTCCCTCAAAACTCGCCTGACCCGTAATATCACCCTGAATATTCCCTTGCTGTCCGCAGCCATGGATACGGTGACGGAAGCCCGTCTGGCGATCGCGATGGCTCAGGAAGGCGGCATCGGCATCATCCACAAGAATTTGAACCCGAAGGACCAGGCGCGTGAAGTGGCCCGCGTAAAGCGTTTCGAAGCAGGCGTGCTGCGTGACCCGATCACGATTCCGCCGGAAATGAAAATCCGCGACGTGATCGCACTGACGGAACAATACGGCATCAGCGGTTTCCCGGTTGTCAAAGGCAAGGAAGTCGTCGGTATCATCACCAACCGCGATTTGCGCTTTGAAAAGGAACTCGACGCGGAAGCCTCCGCCAAGATGACCCCGCGCGAAAAGCTGGTGGTGGTCAAGGAAGACGCCGATACGGCCGAAGCCAAGCGCCTGATGAACAAGCACCGCCTCGAGCGCGTGCTGGTC
Source organism: Janthinobacterium sp. JF4 (assembly GCF_059617925.1). Lineage (NCBI taxonomy): Bacteria > Pseudomonadati > Pseudomonadota > Betaproteobacteria > Burkholderiales > Oxalobacteraceae > Janthinobacterium > Janthinobacterium sp. JF4. Next base: position 15,365 of record NZ_JCAQAV010000054.1, read on the forward strand.
GTCAATGACGCGTTTGAGTTGCGCGGCCTGATCACCGTCAAGGATATCCAGAAGTCGACTTCCCACCCGTTCGCGTCGAAAGACAGCCAGGGCAAGCTGCTGGTCGGCGCCGCCGTCGGCGTCGGCGCCAAGGATGAAGAGCGCATCGACCTGCTGGTCGCTGCCGGCGTCGACGTGCTGGTGGTCGACACGGCCCACGGCCATTCGCAAGGCATCCTCGACCGCGTACGCTGGATCAAGACCAAGTACCCGCAAGTGGAAGTGATTGGTGGCAATATCGCCACCGCCGCCGCCGCCAAGGCGCTGGTGGAATACGGCGCCGATGCGGTCAAGGTCGGCATCGGTCCTGGCTCGATCTGCACCACGCGTATCGTCGCCGGTGTGGGCGTGCCGCAAATCACGGCCATCTCGAACGTGGCCGAAGCACTCGAAGGCACGGGCGTGCCATGTATCGCCGACGGCGGTATCCGCTTCTCGGGAGACATCTCGAAAGCGCTGGCCGCTGGCGCCTCGACCGTGATGATGGGATCCATGTTTGCCGGTACGGAAGAAGCACCGGGCGAAGTGATCCTGTACCAAGGCCGCAGCTACAAGTCGTACCGCGGCATGGGCTCGCTGGGCGCGATGTCCGATGGTTCGGCTGACCGTTACTTCCAGGACGCCACCATGAAGGCCGACAAGTTCGTGCCTGAAGGTATCGAAGGCCGCGTCGCCTACAAAGGCAGCGTGCTGGCGATCATCTTCCAGTTGGTGGGCGGCGTGCGTCAATCGATGGGTTACTGCGGTTGCGCCACTATCGACGAACTGCGCGAAAAAGCGGAATTCGTGGAAATCACCTCGGCCGGCATGCGCGAGTCGCATGTCCATGATGTGCAGATTACCAAGGAAGCTCCCAACTACCGCTCTGAATAAGCCGTAGCGACAGACCAGACCGGCGCCTAGTGCGCCGGTTTTGTAATGACCTCAGATAAAGTCCCCATCATGCATTCTAAAATCCTCATTCTCGATTTCGGTTCCCAAGTCACCCAGTTGATCGCCCGCCGCGTGCGCGATTCCGGCGTGTTCTCCGAAGTCTTCCCGTATGACGTCAGTGACGAATTCGTGCGCAACTATGGCGCCGCCGGCGTGATCCTGTCGGGCAGCCACAATTCCACGCTGGACGGCGACTCGCCGCGCGCGCCGCAAGCCGTGTTCGAGCTGGGCGTACCCGTGCTGGGCATCTGCTACGGCATGCAAACCATGGCGGCCCAGCTGGGCGGCAAGGTGGAAAACGGCTTGGTACGCGAATTCGGCTACGCCGAAGTGCGCGCCCGCAGCCACACCAAGTTGCTCAACGGTATTGCCGACTTCGTCACCGACGAAGGCCACGGCATGCTGAAAGTGTGGATGAGCCATGGCGACAAGGTGCTGGAAATGCCGCCAGGCTTCAAGCTGATGGGCAACACCCCGAGCTGCCCGATCGCCGCCATGGCCGACGAAGAGCGCCAGTTCTACGGCGTGCAATTCCACCCGGAAGTGACGCACACGGTGCAGGGCAAGGCCATGATCGGCCGTTTCGTACATGAAATCTGCGGCTGCAAGTCGGACTGGAACATGCCCGACTACATCAGCGAAGCGGTGGAAAAAATCCGCGCGCAAGTGGGCACCGACGACGTCATCCTGGGCCTGTCAGGCGGCGTCGATTCCTCCGTGGCTGCTGCCCTGATCCATCGCGCAATCGGCGACCAGCTGACCTGCGTCTTTGTCGACCACGGCCTGCTGCGCCTGGACGAAGGCAAGATGGTGATGGATATGTTCGCCAAGAACCTGGGCGTGAAAGTCATCCGCGTCGATGCGGAAGACCAGTTCATGGGCCACCTGGCCGGCGTCACCGATCCCGAGCAGAAGCGCAAGATCATCGGCCGCGAATTCGTCGAAGTCTTCCAGGTGGAATCGGGCAAGCTGGTCAACGCCAAATGGCTGGCGCAAGGCACGATCTACCCGGACGTGATCGAATCGGCCGGCAAGGGCAAGAAAGGCCAGACCATCAAGAGCCACCACAACGTGGGCGGCTTGCCGGACACCATGAAGCTCAAGTTGCTGGAACCCTTGCGCGAACTGTTCAAGGACGAAGTGCGCAAACTGGGCGTGGCCCTGGGCTTGCCGCATGACATGGTCTATCGCCACCCGTTCCCGGGCCCGGGCCTGGGCGTGCGCATCCTCGGCGAAGTCAAGAAAGACTACGCCGACCTGCTGCGCCGCGCCGACGCCATCTTCATCGAAGAACTGCGCAACACGCCATACGAATTCGTCGCCGGCCAGGCCGTCGACCCGGACGCGCTGCCGGCGAACTGGTATGAAGCGACGAGCCAGGCGTTCGCCGTCTTCCTGCCCGTCAAATCGGTGGGCGTGATGGGCGACGGCCGCACCTACGAATACGTGGTGGCCCTGCGCGCCGTGCAGACGCAGGACTTCATGACGGCCCACTGGGCGCACTTGCCGCACAGCTTGCTGGGCAAGGTGTCGAACCGCATCATCAATGAAGTGCGCGGCATCAACCGCGTCGTCTACGATATCTCGGGCAAGCCGCCAGCGACCATCGAGTGGGAATAATCTCCCGTCCGGCACCGTAAGGTAACGCCGGGTCAATGAAGCAGCTAAGCCCCTGATTTTTCAGGGGCTTTTTTTATTTTGTCTGGCAAACGCAAGCAACCCACGGCAGAGCCAAGCACGCTTTTTTGTGGGTATTTTTCATGGTATGGCAAGCGTGCATTTGCCGGAGGGGTACTTATACCATCATGGGCACAGGTCGCGATAGATGGTATTTTGATGGTATTTTTTGATCTAAGTGACTGATTATAAAAGATATTTTTTCTTTGGTGAAGAGATGTCACGCTGATGGTATCAAATCCCTTTTACTCCCCCGATTTGCCCTCGATTTCACCTAAAGTGAATAGGTTTTTTTTGTATAAGTATTTGATTTGGTGAGATATTATGAAGTGACGTTGCTAACGTGATGGTACCGAAAGGGTGGATCATGCTCACTGACACCAAGCTGAAAAATCTTAAGCCTGCCGATAAGGCATATAAGGTGCCTGACCGCGATGGACTTTACGCTCTTGTGCTTAAAAGTGGTACCGTGTCGTTTCGCTATAATTACCGCGTACATGGCCGACAGGAAACGCTGGTACTCGGCCAGTATGGTACTTCGGGTTTGAGTCTGCAGGAGGCGAGAGCCCGACTAAGCGAGGCTAAAAAGGAGTTGTCAGAAGGAAAGTCACCGGCTCGCCTCAAAGCGCAGGTGCGGACGCAGGCCGCAGCTGGTGGCCGGTTCGGTGCCTGGGCTGAACAATGGCTGCTCAAGTACAAAATGGCGGAGTCGACGCGGGATATGCGGCGCTCGGTGTATGAACGCGATCTGAAGCGCCCATTTGGCAGTCTCTTGCTGCATGAAATAACGCACAACGAGTTACGTTCCGTATGCGACGCCATCCTCGCACGTGGCGCCCCTGCGACGGCCGTGCACGCGCGCGATATCGTCAAACTGGTCTTCAAGTATGCGGAACAACGAGGACAACAGATAATCAACCCTGCGGATCTGGTCGCTCCCTCATCAATTGCCGTATTTGAGCCGCGCGACCGCGCGTTGGGGGCCGAAGAGATCGCGCTGTTCTACGAACATATCGAATACGTGCAGTGCGCGCCGACCTTGCGCCTAGCTTGCAAATTACTGTTGCTCACCATGGTGCGCAAATCCGAATTGACGGACGCAACATGGAGTGAGGTGAACTTTACCGATGCTCTATGGACCATTCCGGCCCGACGGATGAAGCGCCGCAACCCCCACAATGTCTATCTGTCGCGCCAGGCGTTGGATATGTTCGTTGCGTTGCGTACCTGTGCTGGCACATCCGATTATATTTTGCCATCGCGATATGACCCTGATGTTCCGATGAATGGTGCTTCGCTCAATCGCATCCTGGTGTCAGTCTGCGCCACGGCGCGAGACTGTGGGAAACAACTGGCCGATTTTTCGCCGCACGATTTGCGGCGAACAGCATCGACCCTGCTGCACGAAGCCGGCTACAACACCGATTGGATCGAAAAATGTCTTGCCCACGAGCAGAAGGGCGTGCGAGCCGTGTACAACAAGGCCGAGTATTCGGTGCAGCGCCGAACCATGCTGCAGGAGTGGGCAGACATGATCGACGCCTGGACAAAGCTGAAAGAGTGAGAGACTACCTGAGCGCTTTGCGTGGCACAGGCTGTGCCTGCGGCACCGCTGGCAGGCGTGCCGCCGCTTGCTGTTCTGCGATCCAGGCATCCACTTCCTTGAGATCCCACGCGACCAGGCGCGAGGTAATACAAAAGCGCCGGGGAAATTTTCCTCGTTTTTCGAGGTTCAGGATGGTGCGCTCGCATAACGGCACTTTCTGCAAGAGCTGGCGGCGTTTAATGAGGACCCGGCCAGGTATCCTGAGGTCGCTCTCGTTAAGAGTACGTGCTGCGCGGGACGATCGGCTGGCTTTCTGAGCGGCCTGACGCTGGCGCTTGATGCTGCCGAAAAATTCCCGCTGACCAAAGGCTGGATACACCGAGGGCGCAAAGGGCGATTGGTTCGAAGAGGGATTGTATTTCATGATGAACTGTCTCCATGACCGATGACGGATGATCCTGAGTCATGGTGGCCGTGCTGATCGTGGGCATCAAGTTAAAAACTGGCATATTTTGGTGGTATTTCACGGCAATTGATGGGTGCTGTAGCGGCGGTCGTCAGTGGCATGTAGCCGATTGGTAGTGATCATGATGGAAAGCGTTGGCATGCGAGTGGCCTATGGGACTTTTCCTCCGCTCTGGTCCCTTGAGAGGTGTCTGTATGCGCTGAGTACCTGGTACCTCTCTACGACGATGGTGCCGGCAGCGTAGCCCGGAACAGTAGAGATGGGCGGTCCGCTGGACGGTTTTCAGCGTAGGTACGAACATTTCTTCGAACAGCTGGAGCGTGCCGGCGCAGGACGTCCACTGGATACATACCGGCGCGTGTAGGGCAGTGATGTCAATCGCGATGCAATGGCTTAACCCGTAGGATTCCCGCTCTTCCTCTGACAACGCTCCGCACACCAGCAGAGCCTTGTCGTGGGCATGGCACCACTTGATCAGTTGCCGGACATCCTTCGGGGCGAACCTCGATACCTGCTCGATCACGATCATTGCAATGCCGTTGTGTATCAGGAGTGTGTCCAGGGGAGACATACAGGCGGTCCCTGGGGCCATGCGATAGGCCGGACCAAACGCGGTTTCCATCGCAGCGATACACCATGCCTGGGTCACAGGCAGTTCACTGCAGAGCATCATTTTTATGCACATGGCTTCCTCCGTGCCGGCGCGGTGGTTTGTAGTCTCCCTATCCCCGATGCGGGTAGCAAGGCTTATTAAGCCTGTCAGGGGCTCGCGGACGCCTCTTCGCCCATCTCCGTAGCAGGATCGCTCAAAACGCTCTCAGGGGCCGCATTGGCCTCTGGGGCGCCTGATTGTTGATGTACTCCGTTGAACGCTGTGTGCATGCCGGACCCCTCGCCAGGGGATGCCTGGCTGTTCGGTGTGGTGGCTTTGCGTTCGGATACGGACAGGGCATTGATTCGTTTGAGCAGGCCCAGGGACAGCGCCCGCGTGGTGGCGGTCACTGCACGAACGGTTTTCTTGATCTGCGATTTTTCGGTGATGAGCTGGCTTGTCGAGAGCGCCTCGTCAATGCACAAGGTTTCGAGCATGGGCATGAGCTGGTCGACTTTGCTGATCAATTCAAGTAGGCGCCGGCCGAACATAGAAAACACTTTCGCTTCGATGGCAAGTGGTTCGATGTCATAGCTAGCCAAGTCGGTGATGCCGTGTTGATGGCACAGTTTCTCGAAAGCGACGATACGCTGGTTCGCCAGGGCAATGCGTGCGTCAAGCATGGTGCGCAATTCCTGCTCCACTTTATCGACATCCTCGGCTGGTAATTTCATCCTGGCAAAGACGGAAATAAAATGGAAATTCGCTTGTGATACGTAGAAGCAGCGCAAGTACAAACGCTTGCCTTCCGGACTGGCGAGCGTGATATTGACCTTGCGGCTCGCTGATTCGACGCGCGTCAGATCGGCGGCGGCCTCCTTGGCCAGCAACTTCCTGTTGGTTTCGCCGTGATCACGCGTGACGATCAAATGGGTGGGAGCTGGGTAGTTCATGGTGATGTCCTCGAAAATGCCCACTGGGCTACATAACATGGTGTACTCACCATCCTGTTGATTCAAGAGGAATGCGCGGAGCTTTGGAAGCGTATTTGCGGGTACTGCGTTCGCCATTCGGGCACGTCGATACACGTATGGATGCATACGCAACTGCGTGTTCCCAGTGCCGGTGGATTTGCCAGTAGCATTTTTCGTCGAACCTGCGTTGACAGGCAGGGAAGGGCGGCCTAAAGTATTATCGCAGTAGCTAGCCCTGCATCGTCCGGCAAGCCTTATCAATTGCGCTAAGCGCGCCGCAGCACCGATTGGACCGTTTCCTGTTTCCAGGTTTGACGTCCGCATTCCTGAATAACGAGAGTGTTTTGACGCGCCACGCGCCACGCGCACCGCGCAGTTACGTCAAAGCACTTTGCATGCGTTTTCAGGACGGTAGCTGGCATCCCGCCGAAACGGCATCAGCCGACAGTATCAAGCCAGTCAATTGAAGTTCCAGTGCGTCGTAGCAACCGGATGATCTATTTCCCCCTTTGGGACGATGCGGCCCGGGAGGGAGTTGCCTTGTCCCATTTTCTTGTGCGAGGCAATCATGAGCAGATATCAGATCAACTATTGTCGCGTCCCCCAGGATAGGGACACTTCTTTCCATCATGGCGTGCCGCGCGAACCTGTAAAAAGGGTATCCGCGCGCGAGACGAATGATGACGCGATTGAATTTTCAGAAGAGGAGTTGGTGGCATTGCACTGGTGGCTATTACGCAAAGTGAGCTTGCTCAGCGACCCGCGAACGCCATTGGATGAGAAGTTTGAACTGGTTCGTTGGGTATTCACGGATCCGGTTCGGGATACGCAGCCGTTTTCCTTCGTCAATTGTATGAAGGTGGTGAGTGGCAGTCCGTTGTCGCAGCTACCGTTCATCGGCGCCATCGATGCGCAGGAAGTGCGCGATTGGATTGGTTCCCAGTTGTGCCGCTGGTTTATGAGCGCGCTGCACGCCTACCCAGCGTGGGTCCGTCAGGCGGTACTGGCCAAGCCAGACTGGATTTCCGACAATTTATTCAAGAATCCGCAGTGGATGAATGAGCAGATCAAGCACCATCATCAATCCGATCTTTTTACATCGCTGGATGCAGCAAAAGATGAGGATTGCTTGCGTGCGCGTGTCGGCAAGTCTGGACGCCAGGTAAATACGAAGGGAGGGCGCCATGCTTGATGCCTTCATTGCCGCTGCATTCCCTTCCGTTCGCTTCTGTCGGGTGCGGGACATCGATGAGTTGATTTTCAGGATCAAGGAAAGCGAGATTGTTGTGGGGAAGGCAGGTCGGGTTTTTTACCTCGGTCAAGAACTGCGGTTAATACGCTTGTCCTTAGTGCCGGGCGGTTTTCAGGTCGATCCCCAGCGTGGGCGTCCGGATAGAAGAGCGATGTCCTTCACTGTAAACGAACTGCTGTCTGGGGAGATTGGCGTTGCCATGGATCACGGGTGGCTGTTTACACGCCGTGTGGCATGCATCGAGCCGAGGCAATCCTCTCAGGGACTGACATAGGGAGGGCGACATGAGCAGAGATAAGGAAGAATTCAACGCGCATTTTCAGCAAGTCAAGCAGCGCGCGTTTGGAAGATGGACGGAAATCTTGCTGGCGCTGGGCGTGGATGCGACAGTGCTCAACCAACGTAATCAGCCGTGCCCATTGGGTGACTGCGGCGGCACCGACCGGTTTCAGTACACGGATAAGTTTGGCCACGGCAACTATGTTTGCCGTGGCTGCGGCGCCGGTGGCGGATTCAAATTGTTGATGGGTTGCCTAGGGCTCAGTGCTGTTGATGCACTTGGCAAAGTAGACAGCTGTCGTCCACCTGCCTGGTGACGGTGAGCCGCAACCGCTACTCGGTGCCGTGCGAGTTCGCCGGGCAGATGGTCAGCGCGCGGCTGTATCCGGGGAAAGTGTGCGTCGTCGCCGGCGACGCCATCGTTGCCAGCCATGAGCGCGTGGCCGAGCGCGGCCAGGTGCTTTACGACTGGCAGCACTACATCCCGCTGGTGCAGCGCAAGCCGGGGGCGCTGCGCAACGGCGCGCCGTTCACCGACTTGCCGGCGCCATTGCTGCGACTCAAACAGGGCCTGCTGCGCCACGCCGGCGGCGACAAGGTGATGGCGCAAGTGCTGGCCGCCGTGCCCACGGCGGGGCTGGCGGCGGTACTGGTGGTGGAGTCGGGTGTGCTGAGCGCCGAGCACGTCGAAAATGTGCTGGCGCGGCTCAATGCCGGCCCGGTGCCGGCGACGGTCGAGACCAGTTTGCAATTGAAGGACGCGCCGGTCGCCAACACCGGTCGCTACGACAGCCTGCGCGCCACCGGCGGCGATCTGGTGGAGGTCGATCATGCGTGATATCGCCGCCGAACTGAAGGAGTTGCGCCTGCACGGCATGGTCAGCGCCTGGGACGAATTGAAGGAACAAGACGAGAGCGCGGTGGCGGCGTCGACATGGCTGATCGAACACTTGCTGCAGGCCGAGCATACCGACCGGGCCATGCGTTCGGTCAGTCACCAGATGTTTGCCGCCAAGTTCCCCTTGCATCGCGATCTGGCCGGGTTCGACTTCGCATCAAGCAAGGTCGATCAGCCGCTGGTGCGCCAGCTTGCCACGTTGACGTTTACCGACACGGCGCAAAACGTCGTGCTGATCGGCGGCCCGGGTACCGGCAAGACCCATCTGGCCACCGCGATGGCCGTGTCGGGCATCGCGACCAAGGGTAAACGGGTGCGCTTTTACTCCACCGTCGACCTGGTCAATGTGCTTGAGCGCGAGAAGCGCGACGGCAAGGCGGGCCGACTGGCGCTGTCGTTACTGCGAATGGACCTGGTGGTGCTGGATGAACTCGGCTATTTGCCGTTCAGCCAGGCCGGCGGCGCCTTGCTGTTCCATTTGCTGTCGAAATTGTACGAGCACACCAGCGTCATCATCACCACCAACTTGAGCTTCGCCGAATGGTCGAACGTGTTCGGCGACGCCAAGATGACCACGGCGTTGCTGGACCGGCTGACCCACCATTGCCACATCGTGGAGACCGGAAACGAGTCGTACCGCTTCCAGCACAGCAGCATGGCGGCGAAGGGCAGGATCAAGGCGCGGGAACAGAAGCGCAAAGCGGACAAGGCAGCCCCGAACGCCGCTGGGGAGGATGAAAGCGAGTAAAAACAAGATAATAAAATAAATCGTTTATATCGTTAAATAAAGCGCAAAAGCGGAAGTGGAATTCGTTCCGGGCTTCGCCCTACACGAATTCCACTTCCATATTTGGTACACTTATCCACAGCTGCAACGCAAGAATGCAGCACCTCGCCCTGGGTCAAATTTGGATCGGCGCGGTGGGTCAATTTTAGGTCGGCGCCAACAACTATGGATCAGGGGAGTGTAAGCGACGGGTGGCAATTCACCCCTTCCAAAATGAGTGTCAGCAACTGGATTGCGAACTAAACGGTGGTCACGAGACGCTACCTTAGCCGTAAAAAATAATCCCCTTGAAAATTCGCCTTAACATTTTCTTCGGAGTCAAACATGAAAGTGATCTCTGGAAATTCAGAAAAACCATAGCGGACTTTGGTGGCATTCAGTTCATTTACGAATTTTCGCTGCAACCATTCATTAATGCCGGTTTCTTGATTCCATTGCACATCAGTGTTATTTTGATAAAAAAATAAAACCACAAGTTCTCTATCCCACTCCTCTGACGTAGTAATCAATTCAGTATTCTTGAAGCTTACACCTTTCAAGCGAGCAGCTAGAATAACTTCGTTCAGCGCAAGCTCAATGGCAGAATACGGTGGATACGGATGCTTCATATTGCTCCAAACTACGACGATGGCAAGTTGCCAAATAAGAAAAATTGGAATGCGGCTCACCGCTGTATACCACACCTTACACGGTTCAGTCTCATTAACCAATATCGATGCCAAGACAAGATAGACTAAGAAGGCCTAGGAAAATCTCCGAATATGTCGCCAGCAGATAAGTATCCAGGCAATCGAGAGAAACGTCTGGTGGATATCAGCACGACGGGCAATCCCCCAGTTTTAGAGCGTGCTAAAAGTAGAGGTTAAGCGGCCATGACGAGCATCAGTTTTGGCGTAATACCGTCAGGTGCCATGTCGCGTCTGCCTTGAGCGCAAGGCCACCTCCAGCGCGCAAAGTCCCCGATTAGATCAAGCGTACAGAGCAGAAGATGGGCTAGTTTATCGTAGCCAACTGTGCCGCTATCGCGCGCAAAAGCGGGCGCTCGGCTGGTGCACCCGTCGGCTATGCTATCCTTCGCCGGCAGTTATGGCTGGGGAAGGCCTATTTTTGCTACCGTGGCATGAGTCTCTGCAGGGCAGGGGATAGGCACGTCAGATCGGATCTCGTCGTTGGATCAGGCAGCTACGAAATCGTACACCTGGTGCTATGCAGGACGGCCAGGCTCCTAACACGTTCCATCGACTTTGCATCTTTCAAGAACTATGGATCAGGAAAGTCTAAGGTACCGATGGCGTTTTGCCCCAGTAGCACCGCCCGCTTCCGCCCAATTCGTCGGTAAAATGCGGACCTCTACGGAGTCAACGGGTAACTTCTCTGAATGGCTGTTGACGAAGATAAGGCGAGCGAATTCGTTCGACAAATAGACCTAGATCGCGTGCGATGGCAATCGACCGCTCGCATTTCGAGGGTACTCCGATGTACATGTAGTAGTCATAGCCAAAGTGGACATAGGCCTTACCTGGCACGACGAGTTTTCCCCAGGCCTCTTCGCGAAGGACTAGACGCGCGAAATCGAGGCTTCGAGCAATAGATAGGTTCCCCCGGTGCAGAAAGCCATCTGCGGTGGCGTCGCGACATTCCAATGCCGTCAACTCCAATGACTCGATACCTGCCTCATCCAGGAAACTTTTCATAGCAGACAGGTAGCTATTTTCAACATTCAGATATACCGCCTCAGACAGCATCCCACCGTCAAACACCCGTCCGATATCAGATCGCGAAGTCCAATCGCAACCTGTGTATGCGCCTGTCGGATCTCTCAGCGATGGGTCATATTTTGTTACACGGTATTGATTCTTCATGGTCGCGATTCAGGCAGAAGGGAACTGCGGAAAGCCATCTCTGGCAACGGCTGCTTTTGGCCGATATCGGCCAAGTGCTATAGCGACTTGAATGCTTCCGAGACTCCATCACAGGAACTTCCGCCGCGCTTTCCCCGCCGATGACACAGCCATTTTCGCAGAAGGCTATCTACTGTAGAAATTTAGCTTGGTCCTATAGCTCCACTCATCCCAAGGTACGAGGCCAAAGAACGCATTCATCACCTGAACGAGCAGAAGCGCCGTAAGGTAGAAATCAGAGGTGACTTCCCCCGTACTTAGATTGCGGTAAACCGGTGGCTCACCTTCTTCCTCAATAAACGGCTCTGCTTGCAGCCACGGCAGCTCGAATTTATTTGGCGTTCCTACATCCGTCGTCTTTTCCATGGTGTGAACTCGTGAGCGAACCGTGATGCCGTTTTTAACGATGGCATAGCCAAACGAGCCGCCCGAATCATAATGACAGAAAACGACAATTAGCTCTGGCGCCCCGAGTGCCGCAAATACTGAAGGCTCGAGCGATTGCCCATCGAAGAGAATTTCTCCCGCAATCTCACCGTTATAAAGAAAGGTCGCACCGTTCTTTGACTCGACTGCCACATTGCCAGGCACACGGATATCATGCGCATTTTGCGTTTCTGGCGGCTTGAAAGAGCTACTTCCAAAGACCCTCTGCACTAGCTCCTGCTCGTCCATCGTGAATGCGTTAGGCCGAAATGCCAACCCCGCTGTAGATAATCCCAAACTCAACTCCTTAATGTCAGTGATTGGCAGCTAGTGGTAACGGTCCGAATCCAAATATACCAGTAGCCGCCGAAGAGCATAACGAATTGCCAAACGAAAAAAACACACATTGTCACATGAACGCGAATGTATGTTTTGGGCAGTATCCAGCCCATCGTCCATGAACTATATCGGGTCTAAGTCCTTGGGAAATTGGCTGGCTCGCTGCCACTGCTCTTGATCGAGGTCTTCCGTTAAGTCACGCAGATGCCAAGCCCTGTTCAAGTGCGTAAACACATGGCCGAGGTCAACGCGAAGATTTACCTCACCATAGTCAACCTGGCTACTCATCTCCGATATGAGCGTAGCTGTTTAGTTTCGTGCGATCATATTCCTCGTCGCAGCATGGCCCTGTTCCGGGCCA
>NZ_JCAQAV010000055.1:0-26518 GCF_059617925.1 Janthinobacterium sp. JF4
TCACGGCCGTGGTGTTCCACAACCGCCAGTGGGGCGCGGAAAAGAAAAACCAGGTGGATTTCTACAACCGCCGTTTCGTCGCCGGTGAGCTCGACAACCAGAGCTTCGCGGAAATCGCGCGGGCCATGGGTGCCGAAGGCATCACGGTCGATAAGCTGGAAGACGTGGGCCCGGCCCTGAAGAAGGCGATCGACATGCAGATGAATGAAGGCAAGACGACCATTATCGAAATCATGTGCACGCGCGAGCTGGGCGACCCGTTCCGCCGCGATGCGCTGAGCAAGCCGATCCGTCATCTGGATAAATATAAAGATTACGTTTAATTGCTGGGCCAGTGGCAAGAAGCCGGGGTCAGACCCGCCGGGTCTGACCCCGGAATATGGCCCCGGCCCGGCGTAATCCGACAAAGCGTTGTGACCAAATTCTCACAGATTGTCACGAAAACATCATAATTTCATTAAAGAATACAAGGCGTCCCGTTTTTTGAATTATTTGATTTGACAAGGCCATGCTTAAGGCTTAAATTCAATAAAAGACAAAAAACGGAACGTAGCGTATCAAAAACGATTTACGGAGACAAAAATGAACACACGCGCACCTACAGATGCTGTTACTACCGACGCCGTCACCACCGACTTTCTGCAAGCGTTCGGCGATGCCTGGAACCGCCACGATATCGAGGCCCTGATGGCCGCCATGGCCGACGATTGCGAATTCCACGCCGTCGCCGGCCCTGACTTGCTGGGCAAGAGCTTCATCGGCCGCGACGCCGTGCGCGCCGGCTTCGAGCTGGCCTGGCAAACCTTCCCCGACGCCGCCTGGCTCAATCCGGAACACTTCGTCAGCGGCGGGCGCGGCGTGACGGAGTCGACTTTTGCCGGCACCAAGGCGGACGGCACGCGCATCGAAGCGCGCATGGTCGATATCTTCACTTTCCGCGACGGCAAGATCGCCGTGAAGAACGCCTTCCGTAAGGATCGCCCACCGGTCGCTACGGCTGCCAAAGTCTGAGCCAGCACGTTCACCAGGAATGACCATGAACAAACCTGTCGACACCCCATCTGACGTACTGGGCAACAGCACCGCCGCCCGCACGCCCTACGATCCCGCCTTCGATCCGCTGGTGGCCCAGCGCCCCGGCCACGGCAATGCCTACGCACCCACCTACTGGATCGGCACGGCCGGCGAGCCGCCCGCCGACGACGGCCCCATCACGCATGACATCGACGTCGACGTGGCCATCATCGGCTCGGGTTTTACCGGCCTCTCCTGCGCCATCTTCCTGGCCCAGGAACACGGCATCAAAGCCACCGTGCTGGAAGCGAACCGCGTCAGCTGGGGCTGCAGCACGCGCAACGGCGGCCAGGCCCAGTGCACGACGGGCCGCCTGAAGCGCTCGCAGTGGATCGCCCGTTACGGCATGGATACGGCCCTGAAACTGCACGCGGAAGTGTGCGACGCGATGGAAACGTTCAAGAAGATCACGGCCGACATCGATTGCGACCCGCAGCCGGGCGGTCACCTGTACATCGCCCACAAGGCGAAAGCCATGCCTGCGCTGGAAAAAGAAGCCAAGGTGATGCGCGAGATATTCAAGTATGACGCGCGCATCCTCGACGCCGGCACCGTCAAGCGTGAATTCGTCGACGACAAGGAAGCGGCCGGCGCGCTGCACGAGCCAGAAGGCATCGGCATCCATGCGGGCAAGCTGGCCTTCGGCTACCTGCGCAAGGCGCGCGCGCTGGGCGCCAAGGTGCACCCGTCCAGTCCTGTGATGGGCTGGGAAACGCGCAACGGCGTGCATTATCTGCAAACGCCGGGCGGCGTGGTGCGCGCCCGTGCCGTGGCCGTGGCCACGGGTGGCTACACCTCGCCCCATCTGCATCCGCAAGTGAAGAACCGCTTGCTGCCGATTTTGTCGAATTCGCTCGTCACGCGCCCGCTGACCCCGGCGGAAATCGAGGCGTGCAACTTCCGCACCCACCAGGTGATCACGGATACGCGCATCCTGCGTCACTACTACCGTTTGATGCCGGACAACCGCGTGCAGATCGGCAGCCGCAGCGCCATCACGGGCGCCGACGCGCCGGACGACAAGTACAAACAGTTTTTGATCAACGATCTGCACCGCAAGTTCCCCGCCTTGACGGGCATCGCCATCGATTACTCGTGGTGGGGCTGGGTCGACGTCAGCCACGACATGATGCCGCGCATCGTGCAGCCGGACCCGAAGCAATCGATCTTCTATGCGCTCGGTTACGGCGGCAACGGCGTCATGTATTCGGCGCAGGCGGGCCGGCGCATGGCCGAGCGCATCGCCGGCAAGGCCAGCGGCACGGGCTTGCCGATCTTCAATTCCAAACTGCCGTACCCGAACATGATGGAACTGGTCGAGTCGCAAGCGTTCGCCCCGTTCCGCCGCCTGGGCCAGCGCTTCCTGTACCGCTGGTATCACTTGAAGGATGAAGTTTTCTAAAAGCAGCACTGCAGTTCAAGTCGCCGCATGAGTTGACATAGAGCAACCAGCGGCGCCTCCCGCAAGGGATGAGATTGCCCGCACGTTCACACATAACAATACACTTGGAGTGAGACATGAACACATACACGAGCAAAACCCCGAGCAAAACGGTATTTTCAACGCTGCGCCGCGCCGTCCTCGGCACCCTGGTGCTGGGCGTCGCCCTGGCTTCCAGCGGTAGCGCCTTCGCGCAAGGCAAGGAAGTGACGATTGCCTACCAGGAAATCAACGGTCCCTTCCTGGTGGCGATCGCCAGCGGCGAAGTGGAAAAGACCACCGGCTATAAGATCAACTGGCGCAAGTTCGACTCGGGCGCCAAGGTGGCCACGGGCATGGCGTCCGGTGACGTGCAGATCGGTGTCATCGGTTCGAGCCCATTGACGGCGGCCGTCAGCCGCGGCGTCGACCTGCAGCTGTTCTGGATCATCGACGACATCAATGAAGCCGAAGCGATGGTGGCCCGCAATGGCGCCGGCATCACCAAGCCCACCGACTTGCGCGGCAAGAAGATCGCCGTGCCTTTCGTTTCCACCACGCACTTCCACACCATGTTCGCGCTGGAAACGTGGGGCATCAAGCCTGCGGAAGTGAAATTGCTGAACATGCAGCCGAACCAGATCGCCGCCGCCTGGGAACGGGGCGACATCGATGCCGCCTTCGTGTGGGATCCGGCCTTGAGCAAACTCAAGCAAAACGGCAAGGTGCTCGTCACTTCCGGCGAACTGAGCAAAAAGGGCAAGGCCACGTTTGACGGCATGGCCGTCGAGCGCGCCTGGGGCGAAGCGAATGCCGACTTCATGGCCAAGTTCGTCAAGGTGATGGCAGCCGCCGACGCCGACTACCGCGCCAATCCGAAGGCGTGGACCATCGATTCCCCGCAAGTGAAAGCCAACGTCAAGCATTCGGGCGCGGCCGCCAAGGACGTGGCCGCTTCCGTGGCTCTGTACGCCTATCCGTCGCTGCAGGAACAGGCCTCGCCGGCCTGGCTCGGTGGCGGCGCGAAGGGCGGCGTGGCGCAAGCCTTGCTGGCCACGGCGCAATTTTTGAAGGGCGAAGGCAAGATCGACACCCTGGCTACCGATTACGCCAAGTATGTGACACCCAGGTATGCACAGGCCGCCGGCCTGCTGAAGTAAACGTTGTGCAATGGCGCGCCTGCGGGCGCGCTGACTGAACAGAATGCGTTGAACTGAAGTGACTACACCTATGCGGGGCACACGATGGAAAATCTCTACGTCAAGGATGTCAGCGTGATTTATCCGGGCAAGACGGCCGGTGAACGCGTACATGCCTTAAATAATATCAATCTGACCATCAATAGCGGCGACTTCGTCGTCGCGCTGGGCGCCTCCGGCTGCGGCAAGACGACCTTGCTGAGCCTGATGGCGGGTTTTATCGCCCCGTCCAAGGGCGAGATCATGTTGGGCAGCAACAAGGTGGAAGGGCCGGGCGCCGACCGTGGCGTCGTGTTCCAGAAACATGCCTTGCTGCCGTGGCTGAACGTGATGGAAAACGTGGAATTCGGCTTGAAGCTGCAAGGCGTGGCGAAAGCCGTGCGGCGCGAACAGGCGGCAAAAAACCTGGCGCTGGTGGGCCTGAAGGACTTTCACGACAATATGATTTACCAATTGTCGGGCGGCATGCAGCAACGGGTCGGCATCGCCCGCGCCCTGACCAGCAATCCGGCCATGCTGCTGATGGATGAACCGATGGCGGCGCTCGATGCGCTGACGCGCGAAACCATTCAGGAATTGCTGCTCGATATCTGGGCCAAGTCCAGCACCATGTTCTTCTTCATTACCCACAGCGTCGACGAGGCGCTGTTCCTGGCGAACCGCCTGATCGTCATGTCGCCCCGTCCGGGCCGCATCACGCACACATATGAACTCGATTTCAACAAGCGCTTCCTCAAATGCCGCGATGCGCGCGCAGTGAAATCGAGCCCGGACTTCATCAAGATGCGCGAAACGGTGCTCAACATCATCTATGGCGACGAACGCGCCGTCAATAAAGAGCTGGAGGTGTCCCATGCATAGCCCATCCGTCGTGGGATTTCCTCCCACCACCGCCAAGCGCGCCGGTTTCTTTGGACGCCTGTTCGCTCCCCGCTGCGCCATGCCGGGCGAAGCGTTCGGCGCGCCGGGGCAGGGCAATTCCAGCCGCATCGCCACCGTCACCGTCATCGCCGTGCTCTTGCTGTGGTTCGGCGTGACGGCCAGCGGCATGGTGAAACCGCTGTTCCTGCCGTCGCCGCAAGCCGTGTACGAGAAATTCATCATGGCGGCCACCACCGGCTTCGGCGGCGCCACCCTGTGGGAGCATACGGTCGCCAGCCTGGTGCGCGTGTTCGGCGCCTTTGGCCTGGCCTGCCTGCTGGCCATTCCCATCGGCGTGATGATGGGCGTCAACCGCGTGGCGCGCGGCATCTTCGATCCCTTGATCGAGTTCTACCGTCCGCTGCCACCGCTCGCTTACTTGCCACTGGTCATCATCTGGTTCGGCATCGGCGAGTTTTCGAAGGTCTACCTGATCTTCCTGGCCATCTTCGCGCCGATGGCGATCGCGGCCCGCGCCGGCGTCAGCTCCGTGTCGCTGGAGCAGATCCACGCGGCCTATTCGATGGGCGCCACACGCTTCCAGGTGATCGTGCACGTGATCTTGCGGGCCGCGATTCCGGAAATCCTCACCGGCATGCGCATCGGCATCGGGGTGGGCTGGACCACCCTGGTGGCTGGCGAAATGGTGGCGGCTACGCGCGGCCTCGGCTACATGGTGCTCAGTGCTTCCGAGTTCCTCGCCAGCGACGTGGTGATCATGGGCATCATCGTGATCGGCTTCTTCGCTTTCCTGTTTGATTTGATGATGCGTTACCTCGAACGTACCCTCGTGCCATGGAAGGGCAAGGTGTAAGACGTTCCCGGGAGTGGCGCGCACGCCACAAGTGTTGCCGCCGCTCCTATTTTTAACCCGCCATACCCCGTACGTATCCTCCAGCGCGCTTGCCCCTTGGGCGCCGCGCCGGGCCGCTGCATTTCCAGATTGACTTATGGCATGCAGCCAACCAGACTGATTTGATGATGTATCGATGCTGCTTGACGGTGTTGCCTAAATAAAACAAAGCCGCGCGGCAGAAACAGAGCCGCAGCAGGCCAGGGCGCACCGAGCTTCAGATATTACTAGGAGACAAAAATGATTAGCGACAACCATAACAATACCGGCTTGCAGCACTCGCTGAAGCAACGCCACATGAGCATGATCGCCATCGGCGGCGTGATCGGCGCCGGCCTCTTTGTCGGCAGCGGCGTCATCGCCAAGGCCGCCGGCCCGGCCGCCATCCTTTCCTTCCTGCTCACGGGTGGCCTGGTCGTCCTGATCATGCGCATGCTGGGCGAGCTGGCTTCGTCCCTGCCCGTGGTCGGCTCCTTTTACGAATATGCGCGCCTGGCCTTCGACGACAAGCCGAAAGTATCGAAATTCCTCGGCTTCATGAGCGGCTGGATGTACTGGTATTTCTGGGTCGTCGTCGTCGCCCTGGAAGCCATCGCCGGCGCCAAGCTGGTCAACTTCTGGCTGCCTGACGTGCCGTCGTGGGCTATCAGCCTGGTGCTGCTGGTATCGATGACCATCCTCAACCTGTTCTCGGTGAAGGCGTTCGGCGAGTTCGAATTCTGGTTCGCCTCGATCAAGGTGGTCGCCATCATCGTCTTCCTGTTCGTCGGCGCTCTGTTCATCACGGGGAGCTTGCCCAACAGCATCCCAAGCCTGGGTTTCCTGACCAGCAATGGCGGCTTCATGCCGCACGGCTGGGGTCCTGTATTGAGCGGCGCCGTCGCCGCCACGGCCTTCTATTCGGGTGCCGAAATCGTCACCATCGCCGCCGCCGAAACGTCGGACCCGGCCAAGGCCATCGCCCGCGCCACCAATTCCGTCATCACGCGCGTGCTGATGTTTTATGTCGGTTCCATGTTTGTCGTCGTCTGCATCGTGCCCTGGGATTCGCCGGCCATCGCCACACCGTTCGTCAGCGCCCTGACCGTGATGAACATCCCGTACGCGGCCCACATCATGAACGCCATCATTTTGACGGCCGTGCTGTCGGCCTTGAATTCCAGCCTGTACGCTTCGTCGCGCATGATCTTTGCGCTGACGCGCCGCGGCGATGCACCCACGGGCCTGGTCAAACTGAGCAAGAACGGCGTGCCGATCCGCGCCATCCTGTTCAGCACCTTGTTCGCCTATTTCGCCATTGCCGTCTCGTATGTGTCGGCCGACCTGGTGTTCCCCTTCATCGTCAATTCCTATGGCATCCTGATCCTGTTCGTCTACCTGCTCATTGCGATATCTCAATTGCGCCTGCGCCGCCGCCTGGAACGCGAATGCCCGGAACGCATCAAGGTGCGCATGTGGCTGTTTCCCTACCTGACGTATTTCACCATCATCGCCATGCTGGTGATCCTCGGCGCCATGAGCGTGTCGTCCGATACGGAGCAGCGCGTGTCGTTCTGGTTCGGCCTGCTGAGCGTGGTCATCATGAGCGTCATGTACTACATCAAGAAGCTGGTCAACGATGACCGCCACGGTGGCGATACTGCCGATACCAAAGTAGAGCTCAAACATGTCTGATGCGACCTTGTTGCCGGCAGGCCGGCGCCGCTTCCTGCGCCAGACGGCTGCCCTGGGCGCCGCGGCGGCGGCGGGGCCGGCGCTTGCTGCCTCCGTCACCTTGCCGTTTGACAATGGCGAGCGCGAACTGGTGGCCTTCCCGCAAAAGCGCCCGCTGATCCTGCTGACCAGCCGTCCGCCCCAGCTGGAAACGCCGTTCAGCGTCTTCAATGAAGGCGCGATTACCCCCAACGACGCGTTTTTCGTGCGCTACCACTGGAGCGGCTTGCCGACCAGCATCGATGGCGGAAGCTACCGCCTGCGCATCGCCGGCCTGGTCAAAACGCCTCTGGAATTGTCGCTGGCCGAAC
Source organism: Janthinobacterium sp. JF4 (assembly GCF_059617925.1). Lineage (NCBI taxonomy): Bacteria > Pseudomonadati > Pseudomonadota > Betaproteobacteria > Burkholderiales > Oxalobacteraceae > Janthinobacterium > Janthinobacterium sp. JF4. The sequence continues at coordinate 7,492 of NZ_JCAQAV010000055.1, forward strand.
TGAAACAGCTGGCCGAGCCCGTCGACGTGGTGGCCGTGACGCAATGCTCGGGTAACAGCCGCGGCTTCTTTGCGCCGCGCGCAAATGGCGGGCAGCTGGGTAACGGCGCCATGGGCAATGCCCGCTGGACGGGAATTCCCCTGAAAGCCGTGCTGGAAAAGGCGGGCATCGGGGCCAGCGCCGTGCAAGTGGCTTTCGATGGCCTGGAAACGCCGCCCGTGGGCGACGGCCCCGACTTTCAAAAAGCCTTGTCCGTCGAGCACATCATGGCGGGCGACGTCATGCTGGCCTGGGCCATGAATGGCGAGGACATTCCCTTCCTGAACGGCTATCCGCTGCGTCTGATCGTGCCGGGGTTCTATGGCACCTACTGGGTCAAGCACCTGAGCGCCATCACGGTGCTCGACAAGCCGTTCGACGGCTTCTGGATGAGCACGGGCTACCGCATTCCCGACAATGGCTCCGGTTTCATCGAGCCGGGCGCGCCCGTGGGCAAGACGACGCCGATCAGCCGCCTCAACGTGCGCTCTTTCATCACCAGCGTGCAGGATGGCGCGCAAGTCAAGGCGGGCCGCGACCTGGCGCTGCGCGGCATCGCGTTTGATGGCGGCCAGGGCATCAGCGAGGTGAGCGTGTCGCTGGACGGCGGGCGCAGCTGGCAGGAAGCCAGGCTGGGCAAGGACCTGGGACGTTTCTCGTTCCGTGTATGGACGATGGTCATGAAGGCGCCGCGCAAGGGCAGGCACGTGCTGATGGTGCGCGCCGTCAACCGCATCGGCCAGAGCCAACCGATGAAAGCCCTGTGGAATCCCATGGGGTATATGCGCAACGTGGTGGAAACCACGCGCATCCAGGCAATATGAGGAGAACCATATGAAGCTCTTGTTTGCCGCGCTGGCACTGTCGGCGGCGGGCAGCGCGTGCGCGCTGGAAATCCACTTGCCGCCGGAAACGGCGACCTACAAAGCCAGCGAATTGCCCGGCTACCAGCTGGTGCAGCGCAACTGCATGACGTGCCACGCGGCCCAGTATGCATCGAGCCAGCCGCCGGCCTCGCCGCGCGCCTACTGGGAAGCGACTGTCAAGAAGATGAAAAAGCCGTTCGGCGCGCAGTTTGACGACGCGGACATGCCGGCCATGGTCGACTATCTGGTGAAAACCTATGGCGTGGAGCGGGGCGCGGCCCAGCATGTCGCCGCCGTCGCGAAACCCGTGGCAGCGGCTGTCCCGGCCGCCAGCGGCAAGGATGTCAAAACATTGCTGGCGGCGCATGGCTGCATGGCTTGCCACGCCCTCGACCAGAAGGTGGTCGGCCCGGGTTTTGCCGAGGTGGCCGCCCGTTACAAGGGCAAGGACGGTGTTGCCGCCGTGGCGGCCAACATCCGCAGGGGCGGCGCCGGCAAATGGGGCCCTGTGTCCATGCCGCCCTTTTCCCAGCTGAGCGAAGCGGATGCCGCGAGCCTGGCGAAGTACGTGCTGTCCCGCTAACGACGTCTGATGAATGAATCAGTGTTTCTTAGCGAGATGAAAAATTTTCCGCATGGTTCAAGTGTGATGACTCGAGAATAATTCCGGTAGGAAATGCTGTATGCTGAATTATTAATCCGTGTGTTGTTTCTCAGCATGAATAAATAGCCGTAAAAATCCAGTACCTAATAGACAAAATATTAATTCTCGGTAACAATATTGATATATAGAAATTATTCAATTCATTTTCAATAATATTGTGCTGGCCATTGATGGTGGCTACCGAGAGGATCATTTTGCGCAACACCTTGTTTCCACTGAGCTTGCTGCTCGCGATCCAGTCCGCCTATGCTGTCGATCCTCCCAGTGCGGGCAGCCAGCTGCAGCAAATTCCCGTCGCGCCGCAATTGCCGAAAACGCCGCCAGCAATCCGTGTACAGCAGGGCAATGTGCCGGCAACCACGGTGGGCGATACCACGCGCATCACGGTGCAGCGCCTGCAGATCGCGGCGCCGCCCGTGTTTGCCGATAGCGAACTGGTCGCCGCCACGGGTTTTGTCCCGGGCAGCGAGCTGACCCTGGGCGAGCTGCGCGCCATGGCGTCCAACATCGCCAGCTATTACCAGAACCGTGGCTATTTCCTCGCGCAGGCGTATCTGCCGGCGCAAGACATCCACGATGGCGTCGTCGCCATTGCCGTGCTGCCGGGGCAGTATGGCCGGGTACAGCTGCGCAACCGGAGCAATCTGTCCGACGGTCTGGCGGGCACGATATTGGCCGGTCTCGACGGGCAAGTGATTTCCACGCCGCCGCTGGAGCGGCGCTTGCTGCTGCTGTCGGACTTGCCGGGCGTGCAGGTCAGTTCGACCCTGGCGCCGGGGGCGTCCTTGGGCGCGTCCGACCTGTTCGTCGACGTGCAGCCGGGATCGCGCTTCAACGGCAGCGTCGATCTGGACAATCAGGGCAACCGCTACACGGGCCGCAACCGCATCGGCGCCACCCTGAACCTCAATGAACTGGCCGGCATCGGCGACGTGGCCACCATGCGCGCGTTTACCTCGGCCGACGGCTTGAACTATGGCCGCCTGGCCTATCAGGGGCAGGCCGGCTTGCTGCGCCTGGGCGGCGCCTACACGTATATGGATTACAAGCTGGGCAAGGAATTTGCCGTGCTCGACGCCAAGGGCACGGCGAAGATCGCCAGCGCCTACGGCAGTTATCCGCTGATCCGCTCGCGCAGCGACAACCTGTATGCGCAGGTCAGCTATGACGACAAGACTTTCCAGGACCGCACGGAATCGACGGGCAGCGTCAACGACAAGAAGGCCAAGGTGTGGCTGCTGAATGTAAATGGTGACGGCAAGGATGGTTGGGGCGGCGGCGGCGTCAGCACCTATTCGCTGACCTTTACCACCGGCAAGATCGATATCGAGACGCTGGAGGCCCTGGCGCTCGACCGCCTGACGGCGAAGAGCAACGGCCACTTCAACAAGCTCAGCTTCAACGCGGCGCGCGTGCAAAGACTGGGCGGCGAGACGAGCTTGTTCGGCGTGATCAGCGGCCAGGCGGCCTCGAAAAACCTCGATGTCTCTGAAAAGATGGGCATCGGCGGCGTGGGCGGCGTGCGCGCCTATCCCGGCGGCGAGGCGTATGGCGACCAGGGCTACGTGCTGAATGTGGAATTGCGCCAGAACGTGACGGCGTTCACGGCCTTTCCCGGCCAGCTGCAGGTGCTGGCCTTTGCCGACACGGGCACCGTCAAGCTGAACCGCGACACCTGGAGCGCGGGCGAGAACCGCCGCACCCTGAGCGGGGCCGGCGTGGGCGTGACGTGGGCGGGCGCCAATGCGCTCGTCCTGAAGGCGTATTACGCGCACAAGCTGGGCAATGCCAAGGCGACCTCCGCACCGGATTCGGCAGGCCGTTTCTGGTTGCAAGCCATTAAATATTTCTAAATTGCTACATCAATAAAAACATCAGGACACCGCCATGAACCGCATCTACCGCTCCATCTGGAACCAGGCCACCGGCGCGTACGCCGCCGTGTCCGAAAACGTCAAATCCGCCGGCAAGCGCTCGATGCCAGGATGCAGCGGGGGCGGGGCGCATTTCGCCTTGACCAGCATGGCGGCGGCGCTGATGCTGGGCTATGGCAGTCTGGCCCTGGCGGGGCCCACGGGCGGCACGGTGGTGGCGGGCCAGGCCAGCATCACCGGCGCACCCGGTTCGACGGTGATCAAGCAGGGTAGCCAGAATGCGGTCATCAACTGGGCCAGTTTTAATGTCGGCAAGGGCGAATCGGTGCAGTTCCAGCAGCCCAACAGCCATGCGGTGGCCCTGAACCGCGTACTGGGTAGCGATGGCACGACCATTCTCGGCAAGCTGTCGGCCAACGGCAAGGTGTTCATCGTCAATCCGAACGGCGTGCTGTTCGGCCAGGGCGCGTCCGTCAACACGGCGGGCCTGGTGGCCTCCACCTTGGATATCAACAACGCCGACTTCATGGCCGGCAAGTACCAATTTTCCGGCAATGGCACGGGTAAAGTCCTGAACCAGGGTTCGATCAGCGCGCCGGGCGGCTATGTGGCCTTGCTGGGCGCCAACGTGTCGAACGAGGGCACGATCCAGGCACGCCTGGGTTCGGTGGCCCTGGCGGCGGGCCGCGCCATCACCCTGGACGTGGCGGGCGATGGCTTGCTCAATGTCGCCGTCAACGCGGGCGCCGTGGGTGCTTTGGTCAACAATGGCGGCATGATCCGTGCCGACGGCGGCAGCGTGGTATTGACGGCGCAGGCGGCCGGCGACTTGCTGAAAACCGTCGTCAACAACACGGGCGTGATCGAGGCGCACACGATCGACACGCGCGGCGGCACCATCAAGTTGCTGGGCGAGATGCAAAGCGGCACGGTGAACGCGGGTGGCACGCTGGACGCCAGCGCGCCTGAAGGCGGCAAGGGCGGCTTTATCGATACCTCGGCGGCGCATGTGAAACTCGATGACGCGTTGAAGGTCACGACGGCATCAAGCAACGGCCTGACCGGCACCTGGCTGATCGACCCGACCGACTACACCATCGCGGCGACCGGCGGCGACCAGACCGGCGCGTTTTTTACGAATGCGCTCAAGAGCACCAGTGTCCAGATTCAGAGCATCTCGGGCGGCAGCGGCGTGTTGGGCGACATCAACGTCAACGACACGATTTCGTGGTCGGCCAACCAGCTGAAGCTGACGGCGCAAAACAATATCAATGTTAACCAGCCGCTGCGCGGCTCCGGCACGGCCAGTCTGGCGCTGGAATATGGCCAGGCTAACGTGGCATCCGGCAACTTGAGCAAGTACAACGTCAAGGCCGAGATCGACCTGCCGTCGGGGCTGAACTTCAGCACCAAGCTGGGCAGCGATGGCGCGCTGACCGATTACACGGTGATCAACAGCCTGGGCGTGGCCGGCAGCACCAGCGGCACCGACCTGCAAGGTATCCGCGGCGCGGTGACAGGTAAGTATGTGCTGGGCGCCAATATCGATGCCACCGGCACGTCGACCTGGAACGGGGGCCTGGGCTTTACGTCCATCGGCGCCAGCGCCATGCCATTTACCGGCCAGTTCGACGGCCTGGGCCATGTCATCACCGGCTTGAACAGTTTCACCACCACTGCGGCCGGCGTCGCAGGCCTGTTCGGCTCCAATACCGGCAGCATCCGCAATATCGGCCTGGTCGCGCCGGTCATTGCCGCCAATATCATCGGTACGCAAGGCAATGCCGCCGCACTGGCCGCCATCAATAGTGGCACCATCAGCAATGCGTATGTCAGCGGTGGTTCGGTGACGATCACGACCGGTGCCATCGGCGCCGGCCTTGTCGGTCTCAACAGTGGCACGATCAGTGACAGCTACAACAGCAGCAAGATCAGCGTCGTGGGGAACTATGACTTCTGGCTGGGGGGACTGGTGGGCAATACCACCAAAACCAGCACCGTCATCAACAGCTATAACACTGGCGAAGTGGTCGGCGCGTATACCGCGGGCGGCCTGGTCGGCAACAATCTGGGCAATATCACCAATAGTTTCAATAGCGGCAATGTGTCAGGAACCACCAATACAGGCGGGCTGATATCCCATAATCGCGGTACCGGGGTCATCACCAACAGTTTCAATACCGGCGCCGTGACGAGCAACAGCCTGACCGGCGGCCTGGTTGGCAACAATGTGTCGTCCGGCCAGATCATCAACAGTTACTCGACCGGCGCGGTGACCAGCCGTGGCGGCACCGGCGCCGGATTCGGTGGCCTGGCTGGAGGAAACGCAGGCATTATCAGAAACAGTTACGCGACCGGCGCGGTGACGGGCGTCACGGCCGTGGGCGGCCTGATTGGCGCCAATACCAGCGCTGGCTTGACCGAAAATGCCTATTCGTCTGGCGCGGTGAGCCTGCTTTCCGGCGGCTCCGGAACCTTGGGTGGCCTGATCGGCAGCATCGGTGCCGGCACGAGTCCCTCGATCACCGGCGGATATTACAACACGACCCTGAACCCTGGTTTGCCAGGTGTCGGTACGAATAGCGGCACCACCACCCCCGCGATCACTGGCCTGACAGCGTCGCAAATGCAAATCGCCGCAAATTTCAGCGCCTTTGCTTTCACGACCACCACCGGCGCGACCGGCAACAACTGGGTCATGGTCAATACCGACGGCACGCTCAACGGCGCCGGTAACGCGACAGGCGCCACCGGGCCGATGCTGGCGGCCGAGTACAGCACCAATATCTACTCGTCGCACCAGTTGCAATTGATGGCGATGAACCTGGCCGGCAACTACACACTGAAGCAGGATATCAACGCCGCCAGCACCGGCACCGGCAGCGACGTCTGGAATGGCGGCACCTTCGTGCCGGTCGGCGCCAGCGGCATCAGCCGTTTCACCGGCACCTTCGATGGCGCCGGCCATGTCATTTCCGGCTTGGTCGTCAACCGTCCAGGCTCGGATTACGCCGGCCTGTTCGGCGCCACGTCGAGCACGGCGATCGTGCGCAATGTCGGCCTGGAAGGCGGCAGCGTCACCGGCAAGGACGCCACCGGCGCGCTGGTCGGCAACAATGCCGGCCTTGTCAGTGGCAATTACAGCACCGTGAATGTGACCGGCTCGATCAACGTCGGCGGCCTGGTCGGCAGCAATAGTGGCACTGTCAGCAACAGCTATGCCTCCGGCACGGTGAGCGGCGGGGCCGACGTGGGCGGCCTGGTTGGCCTGAACGCCGGCACCTTGAGCAATAACTACGCCACCGGCGCCGTCTCCGGCACCGCCACTGTTGGCGGCCTGGTGGGCGCCAACAGTGGCGGCGGCAGCGGCAACTTCTGGGATGCCACCACCACGGGCCAGGCCACCAGCGCCACCGGCACCGGCTTGACCACCGCGCAAATGAAATCGCTGGCCACCTACAGCGGGGCAGCGTGGGACCTGTCCGGCACGTGGATCGTCTACGACACGAATACCTACCCCCTGCTGCGCGCCTTCATGACGCCGCTGCAGGTGACGTTTGCCTCGAACGCCAGCAAGACTTATGACGGCACCAGCAGCTGGACGGCGCCAGGCTATACATATTCGAACCCGAACGCCACGCTGTCCGGTTCGCTGAACTACGGCGCGGCGGGCAGCGCCGTCAACGCCGGCACCTACGCCATCACGGCCGGCGGCCTGTATTCCGGCCAGCGCGGTTACGCCATCAGTGCCAACGCGGCGACCCTGACCATCGACAAAAAGACCGCGACCCTGACCGGTGCCACGGTGAACGCCCGCGACTATGATGGCACCACCGCCGCCGCGGTTTCCGGCGGTACGCTGAGCGGCGTGCTGTCGCAGGACATCAGCAACGTCACGTACACTACGGGCATCTTCGACACCAAGGACGCGGGCACAGGCAAGGCCGTGACGGCGATCACCACCGGCAGCGCCGGTGGCAACTATATTGTCACCGCCACCGGCCTGACCGGCACCATCAACCAGAAAGCCGTGACCATCACCGGCCTGACCGCGACCACCAAGCAATACGACAAGCAGGCGTCGGCGACCGTGACTGGCGGCACCTTGAATGGCCTGGTGACCGGTGAAACCCTGAGCCTCGGCGCCTCGAGCGGCACTTACCAAGACGCCAACGCCGGTACCAACAAGACGCTGACGCTGACGCTGGGCACGGTGTCCGATGGTACCGGCTTGGCCAGCAATTACTCGATCACCGGGCCGACCACCATCACCGGCGCCATCACGCCCAAGGCCTTGAGCTGGATCAACCTGGCGGTGGATAACAAAGAGTACGATGGCGACGCGACGGCCGCCATCAACAAGGGCAGCATCACCGGCCTGGTTAGCGGCGAAACGCTGGCCGTAGGGCCCACGGCCGCGTTTGCCGACAAGAACGCCGGCAATAACAAGGTGGTCACCGTCCACTCCACCCTGAACAATGGCAGCGGCGGTGGGCTGGCGTCCAACTACACGCTGGCCGATACCACCGTGCTGGCCAGCATCACGCCCAAAACCTTGACGGTGAGCGGCGTGACGGCCGGCAACAAGACTTACGACGGCACCAAGGCGGCGGCGCTGACTGGCGGTGCCCTGGGCGGCATGATCGGCAGCGAAACGGTCGGCCTGGGCGCGCTGTCGGGTACCTTTGCCGACCAGAACGCCGGCAATGGCAAGGCCGTGACGGTCACCGGCGGCAGCTTGAGCGACGGCAGCAACGGTGGCCTGGCCAGCAACTACACGGTCGGCGCTGTCACCGGCCTGTCGGCTGATATCACGCAAAAAGCCTTGACGGTGAGCGGTGTGACCGTTGCCAGCAAGAGCTACGACGGCAGCACCAAGGCCACCATTTCGGGCGGTACCCTGAATGGCCTGGTCAGCGGCGAAACCCTGAGCCTGTCCGGCCAGAGTGGCGCATTCAACGACAAGGATGCGGGCAACGGCAAGGCCGTGACGGTGACCGGCGCCACGCTGCTTGATGGCACCGGCCTGGCCAGCAACTATACGGTCAGCAACGCCACTGACGCGACCGGCAATATCACGCCGAAAGCGTTGACGGTGACCGGCGCGACGGCTGCCGACAAGGTCTACGATGGCGGCACGGCGGCCACCGTCAGCGGCGGCAGCCTGGCCGGCCTGGTCGGATCGGAAACGCTGGGCCTGTCGAGCCTCACCGGCGTCTTTGGCGACAAGAACGTTGCCAACGGCAAGACCGTGACGGTGACGGGCGGCGCCATCTCGAATGGCAGCAACGGCGGCCTGGCCAGCAATTACACGCTGGGCGCGGTGACGGGCTTGAGCGCCAGCATTACGCCCAAAGCCCTGGCGCTGAGCGGCATGACGGCCAGCGCCAAGGCGTATGACGGCAATACCAAGGCCAGCCTGACGGGCGGCACCCTGAACGGTCTGGTGGTCGGTGAAACCGTGGGCTTCTCGGGCCAGAGCGGCGTGTTTGCCGACAAGGACGCCGGCAACGGCAAGAACGTGACCGTCACCGGCACCACCCTGGTCGATGGCAGCGGCCTGGCCAGCAATTATTCGGTGACCAATCCGACCGGCGTGACGGGCGACATCACGCCCAAGGCGCTGACGATCAGCGGCGTGACGGCCTCCAACCGGGTCTACAACGGCAACACCACTGTCAGCCTGGGCGGTTCTGTGATTGTCGGCGGGCTGGTCGGTTCGGAAGGCGTCGGCGTGGGGGGCATGTCCGGCACGTTTCTTGATAAGAACGTCGGCACCGGCAAGGCCGTCACCATCACCGGCGCGACCTTGACCGGTGGCAGCAACGGCGGCCTGATCAGCAACTACACGCTCAGCAACCCGACCGGCGTGACGGCCGATATCAGCCAGGCCACGATCAGCTCGGTGACCAATGTCGTGGCCGACAGCAAGGTCTACGATGGCGGCACCTCGGTCACTTTCGCTTCGGCCACTGCCACCTTCAATGGCATGGTGAGCGGCGACAGCCTGGCCATCGGCGCCACCAAGGCCGCGTTCAGCGACAAGAACGCCGGCACCGGCAAGGGTGTGAGCATCTCCTTCCTGACCCTGGGCGGCACGGATGCGGCCAACTACACGCTGGCCAGTAGCACGGCGACCGGCACCGGCACCATCACGCCGAAGGCACTGACGATCACCGGCATGTCGGCGGTCAATAAAGCCTACGACGGCAATACCAAGGCCACCCTGTCGGGCGGTTCGATCAGCGGCCTGGTCGGCTCGGAAACCCTGGGCGTGACGGGCTTGACGGCCACCTTCGACGATAAAAACGCCGGCACAGCCAAGACGGTGACGGCGACCGGTTCGACCCTGGTCAACGGCGGCAATGGCGGCCTGGCGGCCAACTACACGATCAGCAACCCGAGCGGCCTGATCGCCAGCATCACGCCGAAAGCGCTGACGGTATCGGGCATGACGGCCGGTACGCGCGTGTATGACGGCACCACGGCCGCGACCTTGGCCGGCGGTAGTTTGACGGGCCTGGTAACGGGCGAGACGCTGGTGGTCTCGGGCGGCAGCGGCGTGTTTGGCGACAAGAATGCCGGCAACGGCAAGGCGGTGACGGTGTCGGGCGTCAGCCTGCTTGATGGCACTGGCCTGGCCAGCAACTACACAGTCAGCAATCCGACCAATGTGACGGGTTCCATCACGCAAAAAGCTTTGAGCATCACCGGCGCGCTGGCGGCTGACAAAACCTATGACGGCGCGCTCGATGCGACCATCACGGGCGGCAGCCTGAGCGGCTTTGTCGGTTCGGAAACGGTCGGCCTGGCGAGCCTGCTCGGTGCGTTTCTTGATAAGAACGCCGGCAGCGGCAAGGCCGTCAGCGTCACCGGCGGCACCTTGTCCAACGGCAGCAACGGCGGCCTGGCCAGCAATTACTCGGTCGGCCCTGTCAGCGGCCTGACCGCCAGCATCGCGCAAAAAGCTTTGAGCGTCACCGGCGTGGCGGCCGCCAACAAGGTGTATGACGGTAGCACCAATGCCGCCGTTACTGGCGGCGCCTTGAACGGCCTGGTCGGTGGCGAAACCCTGGGCCTGTCCGGCCTGTCGGGCGCCTTTGGCGACAAGAACGCGGGCGCCGGCAAGACCGTGACGGTCAGCGGCGCACAGCTGGCCGACGGCACCGGGCTGGCCAGCAACTACACGCTCAGCAATCCGACCGGCGTGACGGCCGATATCAGCCAGGCCAGCATCAGCTCGGTGACCAATGTGGTGGCCGACAGCAAGGTCTACGACGGCGGCACCTCGGTCACTTTCGCTTCGGCCACTGCCACCTTCAATGGCATGGTGAGCGGCGACAGCCTGGCCATCGGCGCCACCAAGGCCGCGTTCAGCGACAAGAACGCCGGCACCGGCAAGGGTGTGAGCATCTCCTTCCTGACCCTGGGCGGCACGGATGCAGGCAACTACACGCTCGCTTCTACCACCGCGACCGGCACCGGCACCATTACGCCGAAGGCACTGACGATCACCGGCATGTCGGCGGTCAACAAGGTCTACGATGGCAATACCAAAGCCAGCGTGACGGGCGGCTCGATCAGCGGCCTGGTTGGCTCGGAAACCCTGGGCGTGACGGGTCTGACGGTCACGTTTGATGACAAGAACGCCGGCACCGGCAAGAGCGTCACGGCGACGGGCACTACGCTGGTGAATGGCGGTAACGGCGGTCTGGCCAGCAATTACACGATGAGCAATCCGACCGGATTTACGGCCAATATCACGCCCAAGACCTTGACGGTGTCGGGCATGACGGCCGGCAACAAGGTCTATGACGGCACCACTGGAGCCACCTTGGCCGGTGGCAGCTTGAGCGGCCTGGTCGGCGGCGAGACGCTGCTCGTCTCGGGCGGCAGCGGTGTGTTCGGCGACAAGAACGTGGGTAATGGCAAGGCCGTGACAGTGTCGGGCGTCAGCCTGCTTGATGGCACTGGCCTGGCCAGCAATTACACGGTGAGCAACCCGACCAATCTGATCGCCAGCATCACGCCTAAAGCGTTGACGGTGACTGGCATGACGGCGGGCAATAAAACATACGACGGCAGCAGAGTGGCATTGTTGTCGGGCGGAACGCTGGACGGCCTGGTAGGCACGGAAACATTGCTGCTGTCGGGCCAGAGTGGCCTGTTCAGCGATAAGAACGCGGGTACTGGCAAGGATGTGACGGTCAGCGGAGCAACGCTGGGCGATGCAGGCGCGGGAGCCACCGCGGGACTGGCGCGCAATTACACGGTCAGCAATGTGACCGGCCTGAAGGCCGATATCGCGCAAAAGGCGCTGACGGTCGGCGGCATCACGGCCGGTAGCAAGGTCTACGACGGCCAGACTGGCGCGACGCTCGACACCAGCGCTGCCACGTTCGACGGCATGATCGCCAATGACAGCTTGACGGCATCGGCCACTGGCGCGTTCGGCGACAAGAACGCGGCCACGGGCAAGACGGTCAATATCGAGGGTATCGCGCTGGGCGGCGCCGATGCGGGCAACTATATGCTGGCCAGCAACACGGCCAGCACCAGGGCCGATATCACGGCCAGGGCGTTGACCTTGAGCGGTCAGGTTGCGGGTAACAAGGTGTATGACGGCAACGCGAACGCCAGCTTGTCGGGTGGTGTACTGAGTGGTTTGGTGGCCGGAGAAACGCTGGCCATCGGCGGCCAGACGGCATTGTTCAACGATAAGAACGCAGCCAACGGCAAGGCGATCACCGTGACCGGCACCACGCTGGTCGATGGCACGGGTTCGGCATCGAACTATTCGGTGAGCGACCCGACCGGCTTGACGGCCAGTATCACGCAAAAGGCGCTGACGGTGGCGGGCCAGGTGGCGAGCAACAAGGTCTACGACGGCAATGCGGTGGCGCAGCTGAGCGGCGGCAGCCTGGTCGGCCTGGTGGGCGGCGAAACGCTGGCCATCGGCGGCCAGACGGCGGCCTTCGGCGACAAGAACGCGGGCAATGCGAAAACCGTGACGGTCAGCGGCACGACCTTGCTCGACGGCACTGGTGCGGCCAGCAACTATACGGTGGTCAATCCGACGGGCTTGACGGCGAGCATCACGCCAGCGGCCATCAGCGCCATTGCCGGTATCGTGGCAGCGAACAAGGTATATGACGGTGGCACGGCAGCCAGCTTGAACCTGGCGGACGCCAGCTTCACTGGCATGGTGGCTGGCGATGCCTTGAGTCTGGCTAGCGGTCCCGTCCTCGGCGCATTCAGCGACAAGAATGCGGCGCTTGGCAAGACTGTGACCATCAGCGGCCTGGGCCTGGCCGGCGCCGATGCGGGCAACTATGTGCTGGCCAGCAACCAGGCCAGCACCACGGCCACGATCACGCCAGCCGCACTGGCGGTCAGCGCCAGCGGCGTCAACAAGGTGTATGACGCCACCACGAATGCCGCCGTCTCCTTGCGTGACAACCGTATCGGCAATGATCAGCTGAGTATTGCCAGCAATGGCGCCAGCTTCAGCGACAAGCATGCGGGCGCGGGCAAGGCGGTGACGGTGGCCGGCATACGCCTGAGCGGCGCGGATGCGGGCAATTACGTGGTCAACACCACGGCCAGCACCACGGCCACGATCTCGCAGGCGGCGCTGACGGTGAAAGTCGACAACGCTGAAAAAGACCAGGGACGCGCCAATCCCGACTTCGTCGCCAGCTACAGCGGCTTGCTCGGTGGTGACACGGTGGCAGCTGAAGTGAGCGGCAACCTGGCGTTCAGCACGCCGGCGACGACGGCTTCCGCGGCGGGCAACTATCTGGTGTCGGCATCGGGCCAGGCGTCGAACAACTACGCCCTGAATTACGTCGGGGGCGTGCTGGAAGTCAAGCCGACGGAAGCGTTGCAAAGCGCGGTGGCGAGCGTGATCGCGGCCGTCGCCGTGGCGCCCTCGCAGGGCAATATGGTGCAGGCCGACATGATCGTCAGTGGCGAGATGGCGCCAGGCAAGCCCGCCGCCACGCAGGATGCGCCGCGCGAGGGCGAGAAGGGCAGTGCGGGCAGCACACCGGCGGTGCAACTGGCGGGCAACGTCGTCAGCAATGTCCTTCCAGGCCTGCGCCTGAGCGTGGTCGATAGCGGCCTGCGCCTGCCGGCCGAAGCTGGCGGTAACACGCGCCAGAACAGCCAGTAAGGTAGGCGGCGTCGCCGTCTGGTGGCGCCGCAGATGCCGCTTCGTGTTTCGAAGCGGCATTTTTTTACCAGTGCGTTGCTGGCGCGCTCGTATAATTGCTGCACACCCTCCTTCAGAAGCGCAGCGCTGAACAGAAAGTACCATCGCATGACATCCCACTTCATCGGCGTGGCAGGCCTGCCGCGCGCCGGTTCCACCTTGCTGTGCCAATTGCTGGCGCAGCATCCCGACCTGCATTGCGAAGGCAATAGTTCACCGCTGAGCAACGTCTTGCTGGGCATGCGGCGCATGGTCAGCGACGACAGTTTTTCCTGTCGCAGCTCGATAGCAGCTTCGATGCCAGCTACGACCATCTGAAAACGGCCATGCAGGGCTTCTTGCGCGGCTGGTACCGGGATTGCGGCAAGCAGGGGGTGGTCGACAAGAACCGCGCCTGGCTGCATTGCGTGGAAATGCTGCTGCAACTGGCGCCAGAGGCCAAAGTCATCGTCTGCCTGCGTGAACTGGGGCAAGTCTACGGCTCCATCGAAGCGCAGCACCAGCGCACCATCCTGCTCGATTTTGTCGATCACCTGGCCGATTTCGACCGCCTGGGCCGTGCCGACATGCTGTTTGCCAAGGACCGGACCATCGGCGCTCCCTTGAGTTCCCTGCAGGCCGTGCTGGACCTGCCTGCCGAAGTGCAGCAGAAGCTGTATTTCGTGCGCTTCGAAGACTTGATGGCGCGGCCGGTGGAATGCATGTCGCACCTGTATGCCTGGCTGGGCCTGGCGCCGCTCCAGATCGACCCGCACGATCTTGCCGTGGGCTTCCAGGAAAGCGACAGCCATTACCGCATGAAATACACGCACCGTCAGCAAACGACGATCAGCGCGCCCAGGCCGCATGCGATACCGCCGCGCATCCAGGCGCAGATCGAAAGCGCGTATGGCTGGTTTTATGAGCTGTATTATCCGCAACACCAACGCGCGACAACGCCATCGGCCTGAACACACCTGCGGCAGTGCTAATACCACTTGCCGCGACCCTGCCGGTGCGGTATTGCCGGCAGCTGGCGCAAATCCTCCTTTTTTCTCTTTCCTGACTCTTCGCCTGGCGCACCTTGGCCGGACCGCATGAAGTCACTGGTATTGTAAAAAACACCGTTGCATAAAACCACTTGACTACCAATTTTGGGCGTCGCATTCTCTGTGCAGAAAGCCGACGCTTCGCTGTGCTTTCTTTACGTACAACATAAAAAGCTACTTCGATAGTTTTCGTATAACGTTCAGGAGACATTGTGAAGACACGGCAAATTAGCCGGCTGGCCTCGCCTTTGATGGCTGGCCTGCTGGGCAGCGCGCTGCTCGCTTGCGGCGGCAATTCCACCACCACCGAACCCCCATCGACCCTGCTGGCCGCTACCGCCGCCAGCGACAGTTGTGCGGCCTGGAGCGCCAGCACCGTCTATACGGCGGGCCAGTGCGCCGTGTATGACGGCAAGGTGTACCGGGCCAAATGGTGGGTGCAGGGCACGGCGCCGAACAACGAGCAGTGGGGACCGTGGAGTCTCGATACCACCACGCCGACCCCTACGCCCACACCGACACCGACTCCCACTCCGACACCCACGCCCACGCCAGGCGTGCCCACCAAGGCCCAGGCCGAGGCCAACGAGGCGGCGCTGACGAACAACGATTTCTTCCGCAAGGTCAAGGCCTCGATCCGCACCCTGGGCAATGCGGCCGTCGAGGCCGTGCAGCCTGGCCTGGCCAGCAATCCGCTCAACGTCAAGCGGGTCGAGCGCCTGCTGCCGGCGGCGAAGTGGGATTACTATTTTGCCGCGCGCGACGCCAGCTACACTTACCAGCGCTTCCTGCAAGCCGTGGCAAAGTTTCCCGCCGTGTGCGACGACTACAGCGACGGGCGCAATGCGGACGCCATCTGCCGCCACAGCCTGGCCACCATGTTCGCCCACTTCGGGCAGGAAACGGGCGACCATAACGCCAGCAGTCCGCTGCCGCAATGGCGCCAGGGCTTGAAGTATTTGCGCGAACTGGGCTGCGACGAGACGGGCGCCGGCTGCGGCTACAACATCGAGTGCGCCGATCCCGTCTTCAACAAGGTGTGGACCTGCGGCAAGAACGCCGACGGCAGCTTCAAGAAGTATTTCGGCCGCGGCGCCAAGCAGCTGTCGTACAACTACAACTACGGTCCGTTTTCGCAAGCCATGCATGACGGCGACCAGTCCGTGTTGCTGAAGAACCCGGACCTGGTGGCGTCGACGTGGCTGAACCTGGCGTCGGCCACGTTCTTCTTTGTCTATCCGCAACCGCCGAAACCGTCGATGCTGCATGTGCTCGACGGCACGTGGGTGCCAAACGCGACCGATACGGCGGCGGGCGCGGGCAATAATTTCGCCACCACCATCATGATCATCAATGCCGAATGCGGGCAGGGCACGGAAAAGCAGGCCGCGCAAAACCGCATCGATTACTACAAGCAGTTTGCCGCCGACATGGGCTGGGATTATTCCGGCGAACAATTGTCTTGCGCCAACATGCAGCGCTTCACCCCGGCCAGTTCCGCTTCCTACAACATCTATTGGGAAAAGAACTGGAGCGCCGGTGGCGACAACCAATGCCAGCTGGTCAGCTATCAAACCCCGTACAGCGCCTTGCTTGCGGGGAACTACGTGAAATGCGTGGAAGCCAACTGGAATGTGAAGTTGCAGTAACAGTCAATGCAGGAATAGCCGGCCAGGGATAACAGTTGACAAGAGCCCCTTCAGGGGCCTGCAACAGCTCACAACGTACAAGCTGTACAACCATAACGGAGACCAATACAACATGAAATCGAATGCATTGTTGATGGCCCTGCTCAGCGGCGTACTCGTCGCTTGCGGCGGGGGCCAGGAAGGCACGACCGCCACGCCGAACACCTTGCTGGCCGCCGTCGATGCGTGCGCCGTCTGGGACGCCGCCACCGTCTACACGGGCGGCCAGTGCGTGATTTACCAGGGCGTCACCTACAAGGCCAAGTGGTGGACGCAGGGCAATGTCCCCAGCGCCGCCGACCAGTGGGGCCCGTGGGCCGTGACGGATACCCCGACACCGACACCAACCCCAACGCCGACCCCAACGCCGACCCCGACTCCGACCCCGACCCCGACTCCGACCCCGACCCCAACGCCGACGCCAACGCCAACGCCCACGCCCACGCCCACGGCTTGCCGTCCCGACGGTCTGATTTCGGCCGTGCCGAATGTGCCGTATTGCAAGGTGTACGACGCGAATGGCCGCGAGGTGCTGACCAATGGCTTGAACCGGCGCATCGTCGGCTATTTCGCCAGCTGGCGCACGGGCGTCGATGGCAGCCCGACTTACCTGGTGAACAACCTGCCGTGGGACAAGATCACCCACTTGAACTATGCGTTCGCTTCCGTCGATCCGGCGACGTCAAAAATCGCCATCGGCAGCGGCGCGGCCAATCCCGATACGGGCCTCACCTGGCCGAACGTGCCGGCCGCAGCCATGGACCCGTCGTTGCCATACCAGGGCCACTTCAACTTGCTGTCGCAATACAAGAAGAAGTATCCAGGCGTGAAACTGATGATTTCCGTGGGCGGCTGGGCCGGTAGCGGCGGCTTCTACACTGCCACGACGAACGCGGACGGCAGCATCAACACGGCCGGCATCAACACCCTGGCCGACTCCATGGTGGCGTTCGTGCGCCAGTACAACTTCTTCGATGGCGTCGATGTCGATTACGAACACCCGACCACCAACAATGAAGCGGGCAATCCGAACGACTTTGCCGTCTCGAAACCACGGCTGGCCGGCCTGATGACGAGCTATAACCTGCTGCTGAAAGTGCTGCGCCAGAAGCTCGACGAGGCGGCCGTGCAGGACAATAAATACTATCTGCTGACCATCGCCGGTTCCGCCTCGGGCTGGGTCTTGCGGGGCGAGGAAAACATGTCGGGATTGAAATATCTCGATTACGCCAGCCTGATGAGTTACGACTTGCACGGCGCATGGAACCAGTATGTGGGACCGAACGCGGCGCTGTTTGATGACGGCAACGACGGTGAATTGCGTGCCGGTAACGCTTACCAGTTCCAGAATATCGGCTACCTGAACACGGACTGGGCCTACCGTTATTACCGGGGCGCCATGCAGGCGGGCCGCATCAATATCGGCGTGCCGTTCTACACGCGGGGCTGGAAGGATGTGACGGGCGGCACGAACGGCCTGTGGGGCACGACGCCGCTGATCAGCTCCACGGTCACCTGCGCTGGCACCAAGACGTGCGGCACGGGCGCCACCGGCATCGACAACGTCTGGTACGACCTCGATATCCAAGGCAAGCCCACGCCAGGCGGCGGCAACCCCATCTGGCATGCGCTGAATCTGCAGAATGGCATCGTGCCGAGCTACCTCGACGCGTATAAAGTCACGGACAAGGCGCTGGTGGGCACGTACGTGCCGCATTACAGCAGCACCATGGTGGCGCCGTGGCTGTGGAATGCGACCAAGAAAGTGTTCATTTCCACGGAAACGACGCAGTCGATCGGGGCCAAGGCCCAGTACATCGTCAACAACAATATCGGCGGCGTGATGATCTGGGAAATGGCGGGCGACTATGCCTGGGATGCCACGCGCAATGGCGGCAAGGGCGAGTATTTCATGGGCACCACCCTGACCGACGTGCTGTACCAGGCCTTCCGCACGGCTGGCGTGTATGGCAACAAGCGCGCCGAAATCGCCATGCCGGGCACGGCGGCCAACGTCAGCATCACATTGGGCGGCTGGAAGCTGGGCGACAACAACTTCCCCATCAATCCCGTGATGACGGTGAAGAACAACACCACGTCGACCCTGCCGGGCGGCACCGTCGTGGAGTTCGACTATCCCGTCTCGGCGCCGTCGGACATGAGCGACCAGTCCGGCTTCGGCTTGACGGTGATCAATGCCGGCTACACGGGGCCGAACAATATCGGCGGCTTCACGAAGAACTACAACCGGGCCCGCTTCGCGATACCCGCCTGGCAATCGCTGGCGCCAGGCGGCTCCGTGGCGCTGACCTTGAACTACCGCCTGCCGATCTCGGGGCCGGCCAACTACACGGTTACCGTGGGCGGCACCAAGTATGCGCTGACGCAGGAGTATCCGGAATTGCCGGTGGCCTTGCCGTAAGGGATGATGCGGTAGGGTAAACAGGAAAGGGCGGAACCCAGGTTCCGCCCTTTTTTTTGACCCGAATGCAAGTACTGGGGTCGGACCCTCAGGGTCCGACCCCGGCGTGTTTTTGGGTTCAGCTTAAAACCACGTCTCTACCTGGAAACCATAGGAAGTGCCGCTGGTATTGTTGTTGTAGATCGGGCCGCCGTTGTTCGACGCATTGACCGAGGCGGTCGCCGCATCGTTCC
>NZ_JCAQAV010000056.1:0-21836 GCF_059617925.1 Janthinobacterium sp. JF4
CCACCAAGGCCACGACGA
This sequence comes from Janthinobacterium sp. JF4, assembly GCF_059617925.1. Lineage (NCBI taxonomy): Bacteria > Pseudomonadati > Pseudomonadota > Betaproteobacteria > Burkholderiales > Oxalobacteraceae > Janthinobacterium > Janthinobacterium sp. JF4. Next base: position 19 of record NZ_JCAQAV010000056.1, read on the forward strand.
CGGCCAGCATCACGCCGGCCACCCTGCAGGTGACGGGTGTGACGGTACAGCAGCGCAGCTATGACCGCAGCCTGAACGCGCTATTGGCCGGCACACCGACCGTCACGGCGCTGGGCAGCGACGTGGTCAGCGTGCTGGGCACGGGCAGCGGCAGCTATGCCGACAAGAACGCCGGCACGGGCAAGGCGGTGACCGTTACCGGTTACAGCTCCAGCGACAGCAACTACGTGCTGCTGCAGCCGGCCGGTCTGACAGGCACCGTCACGCCAGCCGTGCTGCAGGTCAGCGGCTTGAGCCTGGCGGCGGCCAAGACCTACGACGGCACGCGCAACGTGGCCTTGTCGGGCACGGCGACCGTCACGGGTTTCGATGGCGAAGTGGTGACGGTCGGTGGCGCGGGCACCGGCCAGTTCGCCGACAAGAATGTCGGCACGGGCAAGGCGATTACCCTGGCCGGCTATGCCGCCAGCGACAGCAACTACGTCATCGGCCAGCAGCCGGGACTGGTGGGCAGCATCACGCCGGCGGCGATCACCGTGACGGGCGTGCGCGCCAACAGCAAGACCTTCGACGGCAACGCCACCGCCACCTTGAGCGGCACTGCCGCCATCAATGTGATCGGCGAAGACGAGGTGGCCTTGACCGGGACGGCCAGCGCCAGCTTTGCCGACGCCACGGCCGGCACGGCCAAGCCGGTGAGCGTCAGCGGTTATGCGTTGGCCGGCGCCGACGTCGGCAACTACGCCCTGAGCCAGCCGCAGGGCCTGAGCGCCGATATCGCCGACGCGGCCGTGCAAGTGCCGCCGCCGGTGGAGGTGACGCCACCACCGCTGCCGGCCCTGCCGCTGGCCGAACAGCGCGTCGCGCCGGGCCTGAGCATGCCGCCGCTCGGCGACTTGCCAGGCACCGGAGCGGGAACGGGAGCCGGTTTGAGCAGCACGGCGCCCGCAGCCACGCCGGCCGCGGGCAGCGTAACGCCGGCGGCACAAGCCGATACAGCAGGCATCACGGTAGGGCTGGTGCGTCCGGCGTCGCAGCAGCAAAGCGGCGCGATTGCGGTCTCGGTGCCCAAGCAGATCGTCGACGCCGGCAACGGCTTCGGCTTCCCGCTACCGGCGCAGGTGGTCGAAGCGGCCGCCGTCAACCGCGTGCCGGTGCGGGCGCAACTGGCCGACGGCAGCGCGCTGCCATCCTGGATCAGCTATAACGCCGACAGCAAGTCGTTCGTGGTCAATCAGATACCGAATGGCGCCCTGCCTTTGGAAATCGTGCTGGTGATCGGCAGCCAGCGCACCACCATGGTGGTGGCGGAACGCTGACAAGGAAGTAGTGGAAAACGCGGCAGGAAGGACGCGTCCCGCGCGGGACGCGTCTTTTTTTACGTCAGTGCGCCGGGATGAACTGCTCGCGCACGGCCTTGGCCAGCAGGTCCGGCGGCAGCAAGCCCTGACCCAGCAGGAAGTTGTTGAAGGCCAGGCGGTCGAATTGCGCGCCCAGCGCCAGCTCCGTTTCCGCGCGCAGCTGCAGGATGCGCGTGTAGCCATAGAAGTAGCTGCCCGCCTGGCCCGGCGCGTTGAAGGTGTAGCGGTCCAGCTCCTGGCGCGCCATCGGCTTCGACAGCATCACTTCGTCCGTCAGGATGCGGCCCGCCTCTTCGCGCGTGACCTGCCCCAGGTTCAGCATCGGGTCGAGCATGGCGCGCGCCGCGCGCAGCATGCGGAACTGCAGCGCGATGAACTGGCCCTCGGCCGGCTCGTAGGGAATCATCTCCGCTTCCGCGTACAGCGCCCAGCCTTCCACGTTGACGCTGTTGAACGCGTACAGGCTGCGCGCCTGCGACACGCCCCGCTCCACCATGGCGCTGAACTGCAGCTCGTGGCCGGGACGGCCTTCGTGCGCGCTGAGGGTCCAGGCGGCGCCGGCGAAATTGAAATCGTCATACGCCTCGCCCTTGCCGCTGGCAGCCGGATTGCTGACGGGGAGGACGAACTGGCCGTGCTCTCCCGTATTGCCGATCAGCGGCGGCGGACGCATATGCGGTGCCGGCTGCGCCGCCGATTCGGCGGCGGACGCCAGGCGCATGGTCATGGCGCGCGCCGGAATATCGACCACGCGCTGCTTTGCGATGCGCGCTTCGAGCTGCGTGTTGACGCCCTTGTAGTGCGCTTCAAGCTGCCCGTTGGGAATCGAATCGCTTTTCAGCGCGCGCAGCACCTGGCGGTAATCACTGCCATCGACACCCTTCAGCGACATTTTCGCCGCCACCACGGGCGCCAGCGCCTGCATGGCGGCGCGCGTTTCCAGGTAAGCCACTTGCGCCCGTTCGACCAGCGCGCGCGGCTCGATGTCGATGCCCACCTGCTTCAGGCGGAACGCGTACAGCTCGGGCGCCATGCGGAAATCCGTGCGCGACAGGGGCAGCACCACCTGCTTTTCCCACGCCGCGTATTCGTTCAACTGCTGTTCCATGGCCGCCAGCGCAGGTTCGGCGCCGGGGATTTTCATGTCGGCGAACAGCTTGCGGATGCCGGCAATATACGTCGGCACGTTTTCCAGCGACTGTTCTACCTGCAGGCGCACGGGTCCCGCCAGGCCAGGCTGGCCGATTTTTTCCATGAAGCGCGCCTTGGCCTGCGCCGTGATCGGCGTGCTGCCCGGGTATTGCCCCACATAGCGCTGCAGGCGTTCGAGCGCCTTGGCCCGGCGCGTAGCCGGGCGCTGCTCCTGCAGCAGGCTTTGCATGCTGCCAAAGACCATCTGCGGCACATCGACCCACGGCAAGGCGTACCTGGCATCCAGCCGGGCGCCGGCGATTTCCTGGTCGACGGCGCCGATCAGAATTTCCAGGTCCTGGCGGATGCGCTCGTCGCGTTCCAGTTCCAGCTTCTGCTGCAATTGCGCGCGCGCCTGCTGCATGGCCGCCACCTGGCGTTCGACAATATTCGGCCCCAGGTCGGCGGCCAGGCCGTCGTACTGCGCCAGGCCCGTGTCGGAAACGTTTTCGGGCGAGAACTGCGCCTGCGCCGCCAGCACGATGGCCGCGTTGCGGTTGCTCGTTTCAACCCAGGCCGATGAAGCGCTGGCAGTTGCAGGGACGGCGGCCATGGCGGTCATGGCGGGCATGGCCAGCGCGGTTGCAAGCGCGGCTACTAGCGCGGTCTTGCACAATTGCGGAGTGACGGACATCGGGGTTTCCTTCCTGGCAGAATCGGCGAACAAAACAGCGAACGAAGCGGCCAGTATCGGCGAGCGCTCGGGTACTGTCAATCGGGCGGGGACAGGCTGCGCCGGGCGGCCCGTCCCGCTCCCTATCAGTACCCCAGGCCGTAGCCGAACTTGTACAGCGGATGGGCCGTGTCATACGGCACGTCCGATTTCTGCACCTGCACTTCGGCCATCGACGAGGGCAGTTCGAACGGCAGCTTGCCTTGCGGCTTGGCCTTGCCCGTCAGGACATCGAACAGCGCGCCGTCGCTCACGCCGAAGTTGGCGAGAATGGCGCTGGCCTTGTCCTGCACGTTGCCGAGGATGGCCGGACGGTCCAGGTACACGGTCACCACCGTCTTCGGCGCATGTTTCGCCGCGTTCTTGATCGCTTCGTAGTCGGCGTCGCCATCGACATAGTTCAAGCGCCCTTCGTGCTGCATGCTGCCGAAGATGTAGTTCGGATGCAGGATTTCATACGGCGCGGCCACGCGCAGCAGGGCCACGTCCGCTTCCTGCGGCGTGGCGACCACCGTGTAGCCATACTGCTGCGCCACAGCCGCGTCGATGCCGTACAAATACACCTTCTTGACGCTGGCTGCCAGCGGCAGCACCTTGTCCTTGTTTTCCAGCAGGACCAGCGAACGGCGCTGGGCGTCCAGGCCCGCCTCGATGAAGTCGGCCTTGCCCACGGTGGCAGCCGCCATGGCCGCATCGACAAACGGATGCTCGAACAGGCCCTGCTTGAATTTCTGCACCAGGATGCGGCGCGCCGAGGCGTTGATGCGCGCTTCCGTCAGCTGGCCCCGCTGCACGGCTTGCGTCAGGTAGGGCGCTTCCGTCACGCCGCCAAACTGGTCCATCCCCGCCGTGACGGCCTTCACATAACGCTCGGCCTTGGTGGCGTCTTCCATGCCCCACGGCGTGCCAAAGCCGATAAAGGAAGGCGCCACGCCAGGCGCGGTGCCGTTGCGGCAATTGGCGTCGCAGTCGGAGGTGATGCCCCAGTCGGACAGGATCACGCCCTCGAAGCCGTATTTGCCGCGCAGCAGATCCGTCAGCATGGTCTTGCTGAAACCGGCCGCCACCTGCTCCAGCGTGATGCCGTCGATCGTGACATTACCGTCCGGCAGAGCGTAGGTCGGCATGACGGAGGCCGCCTTGGCCGTGAACGCGCCCTCGAACGGCTTCACGTGGTAGGCGAAGTTGTTGCCCGGGTAGGTCATGTAGCGGCCATAGTAATTGTGGCCGTCGAAGCCCTCTTTCGTGGCGCCATAGCCGACCCAGTGCTTGACGACGGCCGCCACGCTGCCATCGTGCAAGCCCGTATTCCCATCCTGGAAGCCTTCGATATAGTGCTGCACCATGCGCTTGGCCAGGTCCGCGTCTTCACCAAAGGTGCCGTTGATGCGCGACCAGCGCGGCTCGGTGGCGAGATCCGCCTGCGGCGACAGGGCTTGCGTGATGCCGACGGCCAGATATTCCTGGCGCGCGATATCGCCGAAGCGGCGCACCAGCGCATCGTCGCCGATGGCGGCCAGGCCCAGGGTTTCCGGCCACTGGGAAAATCCCTTGGTGCCGGCGCTGGCGCCCACCGTGTACTGGAAATGGTGGCGCGGGTCTGTGCTGATGGACACGGGAATGCCGTGGCGCGACGTTTCGCTCAGGGCCTGCACCTTGTTGTACTGGGACGCCATATTGGCCGTGTCGCCCGCCATGCGGGTAATGAAGGTGTTCACGTACTGCTTGACGATCAGGTCTTGCAGGGCCGTCAAGTCATATGCGCCGCCCAGGCCGATGCCGGAAGGATCGGACACGGTGGGCGCCGTGCCGTGCATCATCAGGCCCGCTTTTTCATCAAGGCTCATGCGCGACAGCAGATCGTCGGCGCGCGCCTCGGCCGGCAGGCGCCAGTCTTCGTACGGGTCGATCTTGCCATTGCGGTTCATGTCCTTGAAGGCATAGCCGTCGACCTTCAGCTGGGCGTAGGTGGTAGCGCCGAACACGGGCTGCTGGTATTCCTCGCTGACGGTGTCGTTGCCGCAGGCGGCCAGGGCCAGCGTGGCGACGCAGCCGGCGACCACGCGGGCCATCGGTTTCATAGTGCAATTCATCATTATCTCCAAGACTGTTTTTGTAGGTATCAAGGCGCGGCAGCAAGGCCGGCCGAAAACAATATAGCGTGGGAATGCGTGAGTTTCTTGACCGCGCAGCACGCGCTTTATACCCGCGAGAACAATTTTTGGTTAGATGGCACAACAACCAACAATCTCCTACAAAGTGCTAATATTTGTGAAAAATTACTACAACAAGCAGGAGACAGCCTTGCACAAACCCGATACGCGCACGGTTTCGAACCGGATCGCGCAGCAATGCGCGCGCGCCATGCAGGCCGATGGCCACGACCCCGCCGACTTCTTCCGCCACACGGGCATCACGCCGACGCAGCTCACGGAACCAGGCGGGCGCATCAACGCCGAGCGGCACCGCCGCATGACGGCCTACGCCCAGCAATTGCCGCAGCACCGCGGCCTTCTTGATCTCGACGTGACGCACTGGTTCGCGCATTACTCCGGCATCGCCCACGTCTGCTTCAACCGCCCTACCCTGCGCAGCGCGCTGCACGAGCTGCTGCACTTGCGGGGCCTGATCGGCGAATTCGACTTCATGCTGATGCGCGAAAACGGCACGCGCATCGAGATCGAATACCTGTCCGAGTTCTGTCCGGCGGGCGGCGCCATGCAGGCGCTGGCCAACTTCCGCATGCTGTCGCTGGTGGCGCGCGCCTACGACGATGGCGCGCCCACCGCCTTCCATGCCGGCTTCCGGGGCAAGGCGCCGTGGTTCGCGCCGGCCATTGCCGAGTGCTTCGGCGCTGCCGCCACGTTCGGCCAGGCGCGCAACACGCTGACGTTTGACGCGCCCGCGCTGGACCGGCCCTTCGCCCAGTTCAACGCCATGCTGGCGCCGCACGCGCTGCGGCACGCGCAGGGGCAATTGCAGCAGCTGCAGGGCGCGCAGCTGTTTTCGGCCCGCGTGGAGCAAGCCATCATCGATTTGCTGGGCCGGCATGGTGCGGGAGACGACGACGGCGCCTCGCTGCTGCCGGCCCTGTGCGACGGCCTGGCGATGAACCGCTGGACCTTGCAGCGCCAGCTGCAGCAGGAGCAGACCTCGTTCCGCGCGCTGGAACTGCGCGCCAAGAGCCGCGAATCGCGCCGCCTGCTGCGCGAAACGACGCTGAGCGTGGCGGACATCAGCGAGCGCCTGGGCTTCTCCTCGCAAAGCGCGTTCACCCGCTTCTTCAAGACCCAGTTCGAGCTGCCGCCGGCGCGCTACCGGAGCGATGCGGCCGGCCTCTAGACGGGCAGAGCCATCATGCGGCGGCGGAAGGCGGGTGATGGAATAATATTGACTATTTAATAATTTTTACGCATAATGCCAGTCCCGCCTTTTACTACCTTGAATATGCACATCAGCCTGCGACCTGTCACCGCCGACAATTTCGACACCATCAGCGAACTGCCCTTGCTGCCCCCACAGCGCGACTATCTGGCCAGCAACGACTATTCCATCGCGGAGGCCAGCTTTTACCCCGCCACCATGCATACGCGCGCCGTGTATGGCGACGAGGAGGTCATCGGTTTCCTGATGTTCGTCTCGCCCGACGCCGAAGATCCGCCCGGCCACTACCAGATCTGGCGCTTCATGATCGATCACCGGCGGCAGGGGCAAGGCCATGGCCGCGCCGCCCTCGCCCTGGCGCTGGCGGAAATCCGCGCCCGGCCGGACGCGCGCAGCATCGAAATTTGCTACAAGCCTGGCAATGCCAACGCGAAAAAGTTCTATGCCAGCATGGGTTTCGTGGAAAAAGGCATGGATGCCGAGGGCAACGACATGCTGGCCGTGATCCAGCTCGGCGCAGCCTGACCGGGCATGGCGGGCAAGAATGGGCAAACTACGCTAAGCTGCACCCGCCCCACCACTTAACAAGGACCACCATGACCCTGATCGTCGTCGCCACCATCGATGCCCAAGCCCACCATATCGACGCCGTGCGCGCCGCCCTGGAAGCCGTCGTACCGCCCAGCCGCGCCGAAAGCGCCTGCCTGCGCTACGACCTGCACCTCGACAACAAGATTCCCACGCGCTTCATCATGCTGGAAGAATGGACCGACCAGGCCGCGCTGACGGCGCACTACGCGACGTCCCACTTCAAGACGCTGGTGGCCGCCGTGGGCGACAAGGTCGTCAAGATCGACGTGGCGGAATTGAGCAAGCTGAAATAAGGGCAAGCGCGTGGCCATCCTGGAAAGTTGCCATCTATAATATGGCAACTTCTTTTTATGGCCATCATGACACCATTTTCCAAGCTGCGCGGCGCCGTGGCGGCAGCCGCCTTGACACTCTGCGCCGGCGCCTCGGCGCAAGCGCCCCTGGCCAGACTCGTGGGCGAATACAAGCTGGCCTCGTCGGCGACCGTGCCGGCCAGCACCTGGGGTTACTCCAAAGGACGCATTTCGGTCAAGCAACTCGATGAACGGCATCTGCTGATCGTCCTGTCCTGCGAATGGAAGCGCGAGCCGAAGGCTGTCTGCGGCGACTACTTTCATGCCCAGCAGCGCGACGACGGCCTGTATCTGCAGGACATGAATACTTTCGCCATGCGCCTGTATTTCGATCCCGCCTCACGCAAGCTCACCATCATTTCGCGCGGCGCCGACGCCAAACAAAGCGTGCGGCATGACGTGTTCGCCGCCACCACAGCACCCCTGACGGACCCCGCTCTGGTACGCCGCATGAAGCGCGAGCTGTCGAATGCCGACAGCAAGGAAAACCGGCGCGTATTCGGCCCCTACACCAAATGGGACTACCAGGAAAACCGCATCGAATTCCAGCGCCAGGACTTGACGACGCCGTGATGGCGCGCCTCTGCGGCGCCCTGCTGTGCTCGCCCGTGCTGCAGGCGGGGTTGCGTCGCAATACGGTCTGAAGCGTAGCCGGCTTCCTGTCGAGCACGTACGGCACTTCCCGACCAAATACTATTCCAGTCGATGAGCAGCCCCCATCGCCGTCCGACGCGGTACCGAAGCGTGACAATTGCCTTCGCATTTAGACGCATGGCAGCTTGTTTTCAAGCCTGCTCAATCTGATTCCCCCCTTGTCGCGGTCTGCTTGGACTGGAAGCGATTGGCAGGCCCATCCTCGAATCCCATCATTTTTGGTGGCGATGGGTCTTTTCTGTGAGCATATATCAACACACGCAATGCGATAGATAGCGGCACGCCATTTGTTCGCAAGTATTTTGCTGCCATGGCGGTACCAAGCATTTCCTGGAAAATAATCGCAACATCTATTTTTTGTGCTGTCAATGCATCGATCCGTCTTCGACGATCAATCTCCTCTTGCGCCAGGCCACTGATGTAATTTTTATTTACCATGTAAATTTATGTTAAGTAGCGACAAATAATCGCAGCTTGCGCCTGGGGTACCACAATTATGCGGAACTACATTCAATCATCCTTTTCCAGCCTCTTGCGCATCTCTGCCCTGACCCTGTGAATACGGCTTCGCACTGTTCCCATAGGACATCCCATCTTTATTGCAATCTCACCGTAGCTCATACCATCATTCTCACGCAGCAATAAGGCATTTTTCAAGAGAGGCGGCAAGTTGGCGATCAATCGAACAATCTCCAGCCCAGTTTCTATTGCACTACATATTTCCTCTGGACTATTTTTATTAGAGATATTTAATGCATCAACAGCATCATTCATGCCGTCGAATGAGAAAAATGCACTTGATTCAATTTTTAATTCATTACAATAATAGTTCTCGATACCATTCATGGCTATTGAATATAACCATGCATACAACGTCGAATAGCTACGACACTCCTTAAACCATTGAAATGCATTGAGAAAGACAATCTGAACCATATCATCGATATCTTGCTTATAATGAACATGATGACTTACCAAACTTCTCACATGAACACTATATTTGACATAGAGCGTATGAAATGCCGATGGGTCACCGACACAAATTCTTTCTCTCATGAAATTTTCATTATTTTCAAGCATGAATCGTTCATCGATACCAAGGATGAGCTTGTATCCTAGCAGTAAGAATTTATCCTGAGATCAATACATCAATAATCTTGACTTATGTCAAAGTAAAAAACATAACAGAGTACCATCGAAAAATTAATTAAACATATATTTTCCGAAGAAAATAATTAAAATTAGAAATTATTTTTTCTCATTGCGACAATATTTATTCATAAAAATTTTTAATTTATTTTGCATAAATAATTTTTCATTTTGGAAATTTTTGCAGTCAGGAATTTATTGATGTGCTCGTTTTCGTGTGCGGCGAAAATTTTTATATAGTAATATTTAAGAAACTTACGCACCTGAATGAGCACTTTTGATGATTAAAAATACAAGAACTTCATACGTCATCGAGTTCACGCATCGAACGACGCGGGTATTAAGGTCGCTCGATGTCAATTCTGGGCGAATGAAGATTGATATAAAAGACACGGCGATGCCGTTCGACACGCGCATAGTTGATGCCTGGGTCTGCATGGAAGGCGGTGTCCTGTGGCTCGAGCATGAAACGGGAGGGGAGCATACGGTGAAAATCAGACTTGCGAAAGTGCTACGTTGGTCACGCCAGCCCAAATGGTAGCCAGACTGCAGACGTCACCCTGCAATTCGACGCCTGTTCCCATCATATAATCTACTGGCCCACGCCGTCGGCCGATGGCAAGCGTCCGTACGGCAACTTCACATTACCCTGTGGAATTCCCTTGGGGAAATAAAGCAGGCTACCGTTGGGCAGCCCGTGCACCAGCAGGCTTACAGTGAATCGAGCCTGGCCAGCATCGTGGCCGCCTGCTGCCGGAAGGCCGTGATCGTCGCCTCGTCCATCTTCTCCAGCTGGCGATACGCCATGCCGATGCGGGGATTGCGTTCCAATGTGTCCCCGTTGCGATGGAAAAAATCCCAGTACAGGGCATTGAAGGGGCAGGCGCGCTCGCCGATGCGCGCCTTCTTGTCGTAATGGCAGCCTTTGCAATAATCGCCCATGCGGTCGATATACGCGGCGCTGGAGACATACGGCTTGGTGGCCAGCAGCCCGCCGTCGGCGAACTGGCTCATGCCGACGGTGTTGGGCAGCTCCACCCATTCGAAGGCATCGATATACACGCCCAGGTACCAGCCATGCACCTGGGCCGGATCGAGGCCGGCCAACAAGGCAAAATTGCCGATCACCATCAGGCGCTGGATGTGGTGCGCATGCGCCTGTTCCAGCGACTGGGTAATCGCCTGCGACAGGCAATGCATCTTCGTCTTGCCGTCCCAGAACCATGAAGGCAGCGGACGCGTGTGGCCAAAGAAATTCTTCTCCGCATAGCCCGGCATCTGCGCCCAGTAGACGCCGCGCACATATTCGCGCCAGCCCAGTATCTGGCGGATGAATCCCTCGACCGCAGCCAAGGGAGCATGGCCGGCATGATACGCCGCCTGCGCCCTGGCGACGACTTCGCGCGGATTGAGCATTTTGACGTTCAGCGCAAACGACAGCAGGGAATGAAACAAGCGCCATGCCTTGACGCTCATCGCATCCTGGAAATCGCCAAAGTGCGGCAAGGCCCGCTCGATGAAGGCATCGAGCTGCTGCAGCGCCTCATCGCGGTTCAGCGCCCACGCCAGCCGCTCGGCATGCGGCGCGCCAAAGCTCTTCACGCCAGCGGCGACGATGCTTTGCCATAACAGGGAATGGTCATGCACGGTGCGCGGATCGTGCGGCTCGGCGGGCGTGCCGCGCCAGGGCTTGCGGTTATCGTGGTCGAAGTTCCACTGGCCGCCGACGGGTTTTTTCGCGTCTTCCATCAGCACCTGGTGCGCGCTGCGCATCTGGCGGTAGAAAAACTCCATCAGCCATTGCTTGCGGCCGGCGAAAATATCGGCCGCCTCGTGGCGTGCCGTATAGAAATGCTCGCTGTCGACCATCAGCCAGGGGATGGCCGAGCGTCGCCCGGCCTGATACAGCTGCAGGTCGAGGCGCCACTCGTCGGGCGCCTGGTATTCGAAGGTGCAAGCGTCATAGTGGCGAATCAGCGCTTCGATATTCTCCGGTATCGTCCGCGTGCTTGCCGCGTCGTCGATGGCGATGTAGTGCACGCTGTGGCCAAGCTGGCGCAAGTGGCGCGCCAGCTCGCGCATGGCCGCGAAGATCGCCAGGATTTTCTGCGCATGATGCAGCACATAATCGGTTTCTTGCCGCACTTCCATCAAGACATAGATGGTGGCGTCATCGACTTCGGTGAACCAGCGATGCTGCGCGTTGAGCTGGTCGCCGAGTATCAGGCGCAGTGTGGGCTTGCGTGAGGTCATGATTGTTCTTTGCAATAGTCGACTTACCCTTGCGGCACCGGCACAGGCTGCGGCACAGGCGCTGGCGCGGGAGCCGGTTCCTGCACCGCCTTGCCATGCGGCTCCTGTCCGCCGTCGCCTTCGGCTGGCACGGCCAGCGGCGCCGGCGGCGCGCCTTCCTGCAGCAAATCTCCCGGCTCTTCCACCGGTTCGTCCTGCGGCTCCTCGACCGGTTCCACGTGACGCAGCGGCGGTGGCCGCTTGCCGCCAGGGAAAATGGCGTCGCGCGACAGTTTTCCTGTGTCGAGCGCCGTCTTGAAGAAATCGCCCACCACCAGCACGGCGTTGTGGCCGCCCTGACCCCAGTAGTTGCTGCGCATGGTGACGCGCGCGTCATTGAAACCCACCCAGGCGCCGCCCACCAGTTCCGGGTGCATCAGGATAAACCAGCCGTCCGCATTGTTTTGCGTGGTGCCGCTCTTGCCGGCCACGTCGGAACGGATGCCGAAGCGGCTGCGGATGGCCGTGCCCGTGCCGCGGTCGATCACGCCGCGCATCATGTCGGTGAGCGTGGCGGCCGATGCCGCCTGCATGGCGCGCTTGGGCTTGTCTTCGCCGAAGCGGGCGATGACCTTGCCTTCGCGGTCGGTGATGTGCGTGACAACAAACGGCAGGCGCGCCTCGCCCTGGGCCGCGATACTGGCATAGGCGTTGACCATTTCCAGCAAGGTAACGGGACTGGTGCCCAGCGCCAGCGACGGCACTTTTTCCAGCTTGCTGTCGCGGATGCCGAGCGCGCGCGCCAGCTTGATGATCGGCGGCAAGCCGACGTCCTGCATCACTTGCGCCGTGATCGTATTTTTCGAGTAGACGAGGCCGTCGCGCATGGTCATGTCGCGCCCCGTGGTGCCGCTCATGTCGGTCGGGCGCCATATCGTGCCGTCGGCCGCCTTGATATCCATCACGGCATCGCGGTAGACGTGCTCAGGGCTCAAGCCCTTTTCCAGCGCCGCGCCATACACGATGGGCTTGAAGGTGGAACCGGGCTGGCGCGCCGCCTGCGACACGTGGTCGAACTGTTCGCGCGCAAAATCGCGGCTGCCCACCCAGGCGCGCACGGCGCCCGTGGCCGGATCCATGGCCGTAAAGCCCGCTTCCAGGCGCGTCTTCGACTTGCGCAGGGCCGCCATGAAGGCGCGGTCGCCTTTCAGTTGCGCCAGCGCGTCGTCCGGCGCGCCGCCGGCCGCCGTCAGCTTGCGGTAGTCGCCCGACTCGCGCACGAAGGCGTCGAGCAGGGCCGGATGCGATTTCCAGAAATAGTCGAAGGCCACGCTGCCGCCCTGCATGCCCGCATACATGCCCGTCGAGGTGGACGACGGCACGCCGGCGCGGCTCCATTCCACGTCGGCAATCGCCTGCAAGGCGTTCGCCTGGCGCTCGACGGCGCGCTCGGCCGCCTGCTGCAAATCCTGGTCGAGCGTGGTGTGCACCACCAGGCCATCGCGCTCCAGGTTGTAGTCGTTCTCGTCGGCCCACTCGATCAGCCACTTGCGCACGTAGGCCGTGAAATGGCTGTCCGATTGGGCACGGTCGCTCTGGCGCTCGAAATGCAGGCGCAGCGGGCGTTTGATCAACTGTTTGTAGCGCGCCTCGTCGATGACGTCATGCTTGCGCATCTGCCCCAGCACCACGTTGCGGCGTTGCAGCGAGCGCTCGGGATTGCCGACCGGATTGTAGTAATTCGTGCCCTTGAGCATGCCGACCAGGGTGGCGCTCTCCAGGATGTCGAGGCGCGAGGCGGGCTTGTCGAAGTAGGTACGGGCTGCCATTTCGATGCCGTAGGTGTTGTACAGGAAGGGTACGGTGTTCAGGTAGGCTTCCAGGATTTCCGTCTTGCTGTAGGTGGCCTCAATCTTGAGGGCCGTGATAAGTTCCTTCAGCTTGCGGTTCAGGTTGCGCGAGCGGCCAATTTCTTCAGGGAACATATTGCGCGCCAGCTGCTGCGTGATGGTGGAGCCGCCCTGGGGGTTGCCTCCCGCAGTATGCAGGATGGCGCCGGCCGTGCGCGTGAAGTCGATGCCGTGGTGGTCGTAGAAGCGGTGGTCCTCCGTCGAGATCAGCGCGCTGATCACATTCGGCGAAATCTGTTTTAACGTCACCCGTTCCTGCAAGCCCTGGTCGAAGCGGGCCAGTTCATTGCCGTCGGCGCTGACCATGGTGCTCGGTGCAGCCGCGCGCGCCTGGCGCAAGTCGTGGATGCTGGGCGTCAGGGGAATCAGCAGCAGCATGTAAAGGATCACCAGCGCCAGCACGGCCAGGAACGACCACAGGCCCAGCACCAGCGTGCGCCGCACGGGCGGCAAGGTCATCAAGTGCGCATGGCCGCGCCGGTACAGCGCCACCGCCCTCACCCATGCCGCCCCCGCCACGCGCAAGCCCTGCGCGCGCCCCCATGTGAATGCCTGCCGTGCTTTTTCCTGAAACTGCTCCATGCCTGATGCCATGCCTGTAACCTTGTCTGATGCCGGATGATCCGTTTCAGCAAGTATATAGGGCGGGCAACAAAGCGGGCCGGATTTTACGCCAGGCAAGCATCCAGACGCGCCAGCGTGACGCCGACATACGCGCCCACGCAGCGCGCATCGCGCGTATGAAACGCGTCTGCCACCCGCAGCAAGCCGCAGTCGCAGATGACGGGGTCAACCTGGGTCACGACGCCCAGCGCCAGGTAGCGCCAGCCATCGAGGCGCAGCAGGCGCTTTTCCTGGCCCGGGTTGGCGCGGAAGATGGCGTCCCAGTCGTTCATCTCGCTGGGCATGGGCGACAGTTCGAGCCGAACGTGCGCGCCGGCGGCCATCTGCGCGCCGCCGAACTCGTCCATCACATGCAGGCGCTGGCCATCCACCTCGATGACGGCTTCCAGGTACTCGCCGTCGGAAACGAGGAAGGTGGCGGCGACGATGCTGCTCGTCACTTCTGCGCCTGCTCCAGCAAGGCCGGCAATTCCTTCAGCATCGCGTCGCGCGTGCGCAAGCCGGCCGACTGCTGGCCCTTCTGCTCGTCCTGCACCAGGCGCGCAAACACGATGCTGCGCTCGCCCTTGCTGGCCCAGCCCACGAACCAGCCGTAGCCATGCGCTTCGTCGAAGCTGCCGTCGGCCTTGCGCGGGAAAGCGGCCCCCGTCTTGCCGTGCACTTGCCAGCCGGCCACATCGGCCAGGCGGGTCAGGCGATGCGTTTCTTCCATCGCCTGTTTCGTCACGGGCAGCTGGTAATTGACCAGCTTGCGCAAAAAGCCCAGCTGTTCCAGCGGCGATATCTTCAGCGAAGAGCTGATCCACGAGCGCTCCAGGCTGTTGTCCTTGCCCGGGTCGCCCGACACATCCGCATTGCCATAACGCAAAGCCTTCGCGTATTTCTGGAAGCGTTCGGCGCCCAGCGCCTGCGTGATCTGCTGCGAATACCAGACGACGGAATACTGCATCCAGCGCGACGGGTCGGTGTCCTGGCGCCAGGCGTCGCCGCCCCAGTCCGCATAGCCCTGGCGGTACGGCAAGCTGGGCTTGTGCTCGTCCTGGAGGAAGCCGGCATCGTAGCCCATCAGGCTGAGCGCGATCTTGAACGTGGATGCGGGCGTGACGCGGTCGAGGCAATTTCCCTCTTGCAGCAAGACGGCGCCCGTCCTGGCGTCGGCCATGGCGGTGCAGATGGTGGCGGCCTGGGCTTGCGAGACAGTCAGGACGGTGCCTGTCAGGCCGAGGATGAACGGGAAGAATGCGCGATATTTCATGGGCCTCCGGGGTTGGGGGAGCAGGACAAAGCGAAATTGTACCGGGCAGCGCGGCGCGATGCCAGCGGCGATACATCCGCTTGCACGCTAGCGGCCCGCCGGCGCGCCCGGCGGGCGTTCCCGCTTCAGGCGCTCCTCTTCCAGCTCGTCCATGCCCAGCTTTTCCTCGTCGATCAGCGCATGCTCGCGCCGTTCGCGTTCCACTTCTTCTTCCAGACTGCCCTCGCCAGGCTCCTGCGCGCGTTTCTCCGGCATACGGTCTTCCTCCACGGTGATCGACTGAAAAGCTCAGGCAAGCTGGCCCGCCTGCGCCACGGCATCGTGCGGGTGCAGGCTTTCCATATGCCGTACGGTAACACGCGCCTGCGCATACTGTGACGCCAATGGCGCCAGCGCCGCCTGCACGCGGCGGGCCGCGTCTTCCACATACATCAGGTTAGCACCATTCAGGCGCGCAAACGCCTGTTCGTCCGCCCGTTTCACGGCCGTCTGCAGCGGCGTCGCCAGCGCCGCTTCCACCAGGTCGATCAGGGGGAACAGCTCCAGTTCCGCAGTGTCATGCAATTGCACGGTGACACTGGCCGTGCTGCGCTGGCTGTGCGGCGTGGCCAGGCTAGCGTGTTCCTGCAGCCAGTCGCGCGCGGCCGCGCCATCGATGCCGCCCGCGCCGAAACGTGCTGCGAAGGCATCGGCAAGCAGTTGCCGCGCCAGCGCCGCCGAACACGGGCAGGTCGACGAATAGCCGATCTCCACCGTCAGGGATAGCATAAAACCGTGTGGCGAGCAGCTGGCCTGCAGGCGCACGGGATACGATTTCCAGCCCGACAGCCCCGCCGTCAGCAGCGCCGGCTGGCGCCGCAGCAGGGGGAACGCCAGCGCCAGGCGCGCCTGCGTGCTGGCGCAATCGGCGTGGCTGGCCACCATACGGCGAAGCAGGGCCGCCAATTCTGCGGCATCGAGCGGCCCGGCGGCGGCAAACGCATCGAGCAGCAGATACAAACGCGACATGTGGATGCCCTTGACGCGCGGGTCGGGCAAGTCGACCTGCACGTCGGCCCAGGCATGGACCTGCTGCGCCTGGCCGCCCTCTTCCAGCCACAAGGGCAAGGCGATGCCCTGCATGCCGACCCAGTCCAGCGGCATGGGGCTGCCCTGATGGGGGCCAACCGCCACGTCGGGCAGGGGCGAGGAAAGGGAATCGCGCTTCATGGTGAGGGCTCCATATGCAAACAAGTTGCATATAATGGGGAAAAACCTCCACATTTGCAAGTGCCTTGCATTAATACGGATATTGACAGATCAGCCGGCCTTGCGAAACGTCAGATTGATGCGCTGCGCGCCCAGCACCGCGTGTTCGCCCTCCTTCAGCGGCGCCACGCCGTGGAAGCGCAGTCGGTCGGCGCCGCCCCACACTACCACGTCGCCATGCAGCAGCGCGATGCGTGCCGCCTTGTCGGCCCGCTCCGCGCCGCCGAACAGGAAGGTGGCGGGCAGCCCCAGCGAGACGGAGACGATGGGCGCGTTGAAATCGCACTCATCGCGGTCCTGGTGCAAGGCCATGCGCGCACCGGGCGCATAACGGTTGACCAGGCAGGCGTCGGGAACAAAGCCCGGATAGCCGGCCGCCAGCGCCGCCTGCTGCGCCAGGCGCAGGAACACGGGCGGCATGGGCGGCCACGGAAGGCCGCTGGCCGGATCGCGCCGCGCATAGCGGTAGCCACGCCCATCCGTGACCCAGCCCAGGGGGCCGCAATTGCTCATGGCGACGGACATGCGCAAACCGCCGGGCGTAGCCATGTGGCGCAAGGGCGCCGCTTGCACGATGGCGTCCAGCGCCGGCAGCACTTCGCCCAGATACGGTAGCGCAAAACCGCGCAGCAGGACAGACGCGGACGAGCCGGGCACCAGCGGCGCAGGGCTGGCGGGAGCCTGGTCTTCATCGGCAAACAGGGACAGATTCATGCAGCCTATTGTAGGCCCGGTGTGGAAAAAGCGCGCGCGTCTGCCTCATGGTGCGCTACAGTAGCGTTTCCAGCCACTACCCGACTCCCTGACGATGGATCATTACGCCGACTTGCTGCACACCCTCGCACAGCAGGAAGAAACCCTGCAATTCGAACGCTTCGACAACGACGCCGCGCTGGCCGTGGGCCTGTGGATCGTCGAGGAAGTGCGCAAGCGGGGCAAGGCAGTCACCGTCAACATCACGCGCAACGGCCAGATCCTGTTCCACCACGCCATGACGGGCGCCACCGCGGACCAGGCGGACTGGATACGCCGCAAGAACAACACGGTGCAGCGCTTTTGCCGCAGCTCCTACTACATGGGCATCTCGTATAAAAGCCGCGGCAGCACCTTCGAAGACGTGAAATACCTCGACGACATCGAGTACGCGGGCCACGGCGGCGCCTTTCCCCTGCTGATACGCGGCGTGGGGCTGGTCGGCACGGTGACCGTTTCCGGCCTGGCACAGGCTGACGACCACGCGCTGGTGGTGGCCGCGCTGCAGGCGCAGCTGGACACTCAGCGAATCAAATAGTCAGGCGGCCAGGGCCCGGCGCAAGGCGGCGCGCGCCAGCAAGCGCGTGGAATCGAGCGTCGGCAGCGGCGAATTGGCGTCGCCGATGATCAGCGGGATTTCCGTGCAGCCGAGGATGACGGCGTCGCAGCCCTGTTCCCGCAAGCCGGCGATGATGGCCTGGAAGCGCGCCACGCTCCCCTGTTTGACCACACCCGGCACCAGCTCTTCCATGATGATGCGGTTGATTTCGTCGCGCTCATCCTCGCCCGGCCGCACGCAAACGATGCCGCGCGCGGCCAGCCTGTCCGGATACACGGCGCTGTCGACCAGCCAGCGCGTACCCGTCAAGCCGACTCGCTGGTAAGCACGCGCGGCCGCTTCGGCGGCCACCACGTCGGCGATATGCAGCCATGGCAGCGGCGAACGGGGCGCCATCCGCTCGAATGCCTGGTGGATGGTGTTGTCGGGGCAGATCAGGAAATCGGCGCCGGCGGCGGCCAGCTTGCGCGCCGACGCCAGCATCAGTTCGGCCACGCCGGCCAGGTCGCCCGCATTCAGGCACTCCACATAGCGCGCCAGCGGCGGCGTGTGCAGCGTCACTTCCGGATGTTCATAGGCGCCCAGCGCATGCGCGCCCTCTTCGCAGATCGTGCGGTAGCACAGGGCTGCGCCTTCGGCCGAGCAGCCGACGATGCCGATATGTTGTGTCATGCGATATTCCTTTTCAATTAAATACGCTGGCCGCCGTCGATGGGAATTTCCGCGCCCGTGATATACGAGGCGCGCTCGCTGCATAAAAACTCCACCAGGTCGGCCACTTCGGCCGTCGTGCCCAGGCGGCGCAGGGGAATTTGCGTGTCGACGATGTGCGAGGTGCCGGGCGACAGGATGGCCGTGTCGATCTCGCCTGGTGCGATCGCGTTGACGCGCACGTTCAGCGGCGCCATGTCGTTGGCCATTTCACGCGTCAGCGACGCCAGCGCCGCCTTCGAGCTGGCGTAGGCCGAGCCGGCAAACGGGTGCACGCGGTAGCCTGCGATCGAGCACAGGTTCACGACGGCGCCGCGCGCGTTCGACAATTCCTGCGCAAAGCCACGCGTCAGGGCCAGCGGCGCAAAGAAATTCGTGTTGTACATTTCCTGCCACGTCTGCATGTCGGTGGTCAGGGAATTGACGCGCGAACCGCCCGGCCCCTTCGGCGACACGCCCGCGTTGTTCACCAGCGCATGCAATTTGGCGTCGCCCAGCATGGGGCGCAGCGTCTCGACCATCTGCCCGATCTGGCTCAGGTCCGACAAATCCATGCACACATGCGTGTTGTGCTCCTGGCTGCGCGGGCAGCCGCCAGGAATCGGGCTGCGCGAGACGGTGATGACGCGCCAGCCCAGGCTGCGGAATCGTTCCGCCACGGCGTGGCCGATGCCGCGGCTGGCGCCCGTGACGATGGCGGTTTTTTGTTCAGTCATGTTCTTCCTTGTCCTGTTCTGCGTTTTGTTCGGCAATACCTGCAGCGTGACGGCGCTCCTGGCGCATGACATAGGCCAGCATCTGCGTGCCGCCGTCGAGAATGTCCTGTTCGATGGCGCGCCGGGCGGCCGCGCTGTCGCGCTGGCGCAGCGCGCTGATGATGGCGTGGTGGTGGCCCACCCGCATGTCGGGCGAGAAGCTGGCGTAGCCAGCGGCGATCAGGGGCGCCGTCTGCATCCACAGGTGGTCGACAAAGCGTTTCAAGGTCGGCATGCCGGCCGCCTGCGCCAGGCCCAGGTGAAACGCCTGGTTGCATTGCAGGGCCGCCGCCAGGTCGTGCCGCGCGATGGCCTCTTCATTCGCCTGCAGCAGGCGCTCCAGGTCGGCCAGGGTGGCGTCGTCGATGCGCTGCGCCGCCTCAGCCGCACCCAAGCCTTCCAGTTCCAGGCGCAGCGCGCGGATTTCCAGGTAGCGCGCCACGCTCAGCACGGGCACGCGGAAGTCGCGCGGCGAGCGCAGCACCAGCGCCTCTTCCTGCACCAGTTGCAGCATGGCGTCGCGCACGGGCGTGACGCTGGTGCCCAGTTGCAGCGCCAGCTCGCGGATGCGCAGCCGGTCGTTCGGCTGGAAGCGCCCGGCCGCCAGCGCTTCGCGCAGCGTGGCGTACACGGACTTGCCCAGGTTGACATGCACCAGACTGTCCAATGGATGCTTCATGTGTGTTTTTGATCTTTGAAAAATTATGATGCATCATACATCAATGCAAGAAACGATGTTTTCCCATGCGTGCGCCACAAGACCGTGCTATCGGGCGCCGCCCTCGCCGCGGCCGGCGCGCAGGGCGCAGGCGGCCGTTTTGCGCGCCGATCGGCGAAGATGCGGGGCTTTTCTTGCGCCTCCGCAGTGCAACATGCATTTCGCTCCTGATTTGCCCGTGCATGCTTTAGAATCAGCGACCTCAGCCCCGTAAAAACAGGACAAAACATATGACGGCAGTCGGGATTACCGAACCACAAGAGCTCAAGCGCGGCCTGAAAAGCCGCCACATCCAGCTCATCGCCCTGGGCGGCGCCATCGGCACCGGCCTGTTTCTGGGCATCGCGCAGACCATCAAGATGGCCGGCCCCTCGGTCCTGCTGGGCTATGGCATCGCCGGCGTCATCGCCTTCCTGATCATGCGCCAGCTGGGCGAGATGGTGGTCGACGAACCGGTCGCCGGCTCCTTCAGCTATTTTGCCAATAAATACTGCGGCCACCTGCCCGGCTTCCTGTCGGGCTGGAATTACTGGGTGCTGTATGTGCTCGTCAGCATGGCCGAACTGACAGCCGTCGGCATCTACGTGCAGTACTGGTGGCCGGGCGTGCCCACCTGGGTCTCGGCGCTCATCTTCTTTTGCGTCATCAACGCCATCAGCCTGCTCAATGTGAAGGCGTTTGGCGAGATGGAGTTCTGGTTCGCCCTGATCAAGGTGGTCGCCATCATCGGCATGATCGTCTTCGGCGCGTATCTGCTGGCCTCCGGCGACGCGGGCCCGCAAGCGTCGGTGGCCAACTTGTGGCAGCACGGCGGCTTCTTCCCGAATGGCTGGCAAGGCCTGGTGATGGCCATGGCCGTCATCATGTTCTCGTTCGGCGGCCTGGAACTGGTCGGCATCACGGCGGCAGAGGCGGACGATCCGAGCACGACGATCCCGCGCGCGACCAACCAGGCCATCTACCGCATCCTGATTTTCTACATCGGCGCGCTGGGCATTTTGCTGTCGCTGTACCCGTGGCAAAACGTCGTCACCGGCGGCAGCCCCTTCGTGCTGATCTTCCATGCGCTCGACAGCAACCTGGTGGCCACGGCCCTGAACGTGGTGGTGCTGACGGCCGCCCTGTCCGTGTATAACAGCGGCGTGTACTGCAACACGCGCATGTTGTTCGGCTTGGCCAAACAAGGCAATGCGCCGCGCGCGCTGCTGCACCTGAACCGCCGCGGCGTGCCGCTCGTCGCCCTGGGCGTATCGGCCCTGGCGACGGGCGCCTGCGTGGTGGTGAATTACTTCATGCCGGGCGAAGCGTTCGAAGTGCTGATGGGACTCGTGGTGTCGGCGCTGATCATCAACTGGGCCATGATCAGCTGGATCCATTTGCGCTTCCGCGCGCAGAAAAAAATCGAAGGCAAGACGACCTTGTTCCAGAGCCTGGGCTACCCGTTCACCAACTACCTGTGCCTGGTCTTCCTGGCCGGCATCCTGGTGATCATGTATCTGACGCCGGGCCTGCGCATCTCCGTCTACCTGATACCCGTGTGGCTCGCCGCGCTGGGCGTCGGTTACTGGATCAAGCAGAGCAAGGCCAAGGTCTGACGCGACACCTTCACGATCGGCATAGGGGGCGGCCCTGAAGGGCCGCGCCCCTGCCACACCACCCGGCATGCGGGTCCGCACCGGGCGGTTCGAGCAGTTGAG
>NZ_JCAQAV010000057.1:0-21162 GCF_059617925.1 Janthinobacterium sp. JF4
GGCGGGACTTTCACCCACAGGAGTGCGCCCATGCTGGGCGCACCCATAAAAAATGCCGACCCTTAGGGATCGGCATTTTAATAGTGAGTAACAACGCCTGACAGAAGCGTCGCGAGCGGAAGGACGAGGTGGCCGAGAAGCGCAACCGTACTCTGTGCGGGGGCGCCGAGCCGGTGAGCATCGCAGGCCGCCTATGCCGACGCGCAGCAGCTTATGTCAGGTGTTACTGTTGAGCTGGCTCGATCGAGACGCGCAGACGGATGCGCTCGCCCGGATCGTAGGACATGATGCTCGTGTAGTTGCGGCCGCGGTAGTCGTAGGTGACCTGGTAGCCGTTGTTGCGCGATTCCCAGTGGTCGACCTGGCGGCACTGCTTGACGGCTTGTTCCTGCATGCCGCCCTGGTAGTTGTTCTGGTTGTCGATGCGGTCGCCGACGACGGCGCCGGCAATCGCGCCAGCAGCGGCTGCGGCCGTGCGGCCATTGCCGCCACCGACCTGGCTGCCGAGCAGGGCGCCGGCGATGCCGCCAACGATGGAGCCGCCAGCGCTGCGCTGTTGCGGCGGCGCCTGCACTTGCACGTATTCCGTGCGGCATTCCTGGCGTGGACGGTTGATCTGTTCCACTTGCGGCACGACGCGCACGACCTTGCCGAAATCTTCAAAGTCGGCGGCCTGGGCGAGTGGCAATGTGCCGATACAAAGGGCTGACATCATCAATTTGGCTTGCAAGTTCATTTGTAACCTCGTTATGTAGAGAATCTTTCAGGGTATTTTTTACAACTTGGGACCATAGTAATCCCGCCAGACCGGGGCGAGTGTTTCGCATGGCAACAAAATGTAACAGCCCAAGCCCCTTGCCCCACAGTCTGTAACATGCACTTTCAATCGATACAAGATGTTGAAATGACTTGAAACCAGCGGTTTGTAACAAATCTTGCGTTTGACATCATATTCGGGTTGATTCATGCAAGACAACACGTTACCCTAATACGCGTATGGCTTATATAAAATCGCACTGAATCGCATAAAAGTGGATACAGATCGAATCACCGCGTGCGCATTGACCCGCGTGCGGGGATGCAATAAGAAGAGTAGCTAGAAAAGATCCATACATAACAGGTCGATTTGAGGGAAAAATGAGTTTGTTACTAACCGTGCCGCCCAACCTTGTCCAGTCCATCCGTGCCTTTCGCGTGACCGAATTACAAGACGAGGCGATCCGTCTCGGGCAGCACTTTTTATATGCGCATTGCAACGCTGGACAGACCAAACAACAAGTCATCGGCATTATTGCAGAAGCATTCCTGTTTCCGAAAAACCTGGCGAAGAATTTCGATGCTTTGCGGCTGTGCCTGACGGACACCATGTTCAAGGCGGGCACGCAGACGGGTTTCCTGGTGGTGCTCGAGCAATTGCCAAATACGCAAAAATTCGACAAGGAAGCGCGCGAGATCCTGCTCGACGTGTTCCGCGACGCGGCCGACTACTGGGCCGAGAAGAAAGTGCCGTTCCGCGTCTTCTATTCGTTTGAGTAACTACTTACTCTTGCCGCGGCGCCGTCAAAACCACCTTCCCGCGCAGGTGAGAGCCGGCATCTTCGGGCGGCTGCGGCACGCTGGCGCCTATGTTGCGCCGCAACAATAATGCCGGCCTTTCTAGATTCGCATCGCCATAGCGGGTACAATGCGCGCTATGAAAAATATCGTTATCCTCATTTCCGGACGCGGCAGCAACATGGAAGCGGTCGTGCGCGCGGCGCAAGCCGAGCAATGGCCAGCCCGTATTGCCGCCGTCATCAGTAACCGGGCCGATGCCCAGGGACTGGTTTTTGCCGCGGAACATGGGATAGCGACGGCAGTCGTTGCCAACAAGGATTATGCCAGCCGCGCACAGTTTGATGCGGCGCTGCAAGCCGTGATCGACGGCTTCGCCCCCGACCTGGTCGTGCTGGCCGGTTTCATGCGCATCCTGACGCCGCCCTTCGTCGAGCATTACGCCGGGCGCATGCTCAATATCCACCCGTCGCTGCTGCCGCTGTTCCCGGGCATGGCGACGCACCGCCAGGCGCTCGAGGCGGGCGTGACGGAACACGGCGCGACCGTGCATTTCGTGACTGCCGAGCTCGATCATGGCCCGGCCGTGGCCAGTGCGGTGGTGCCAGTCTTGCCAGGCGACACAGAAGACAGCTTATCGGCGCGCGTGCTGGTACAGGAACATCTGCTTTACCCGCGCGCCATCCGCCTGTTCATTGACGATAAACTGTCAGTCGAGCATGGCCAGGTCCGCGTGGACCCTCAATAAAATATTACAGGAAGAATAACAATGAGATTGCCACCAGCGATACTTGCCAATGCTGAAGAAGTATTGCGCGAAATTTTACGTTTCACGGCCCCGGCCGACACCACCCTGTCGCGCTATTTCCGCGACCATCCGCGCCTCGGTTCGCGCGAACGCGGCGCCATCGCCGAAGGCATTTATGCCGTGCTGCGCAACAAATCGTTCTTCACGGACTTCGCCGAAGCGGGCAGTGGCCCGACCATGCGCCGCCTGACCATCCTCGGCCTGGCCGAAGCCGTCGGTGCCGACTCCCTGGGCGGCCTGACGGAAGAAGAAGTCGAATGGCTGGAACGCATCACGCAGATCGACCGCAGCCTGATGCCGTCGAACATGCGCGCCAACATGCCGACCTGGCTGTTCGACAAGCTGATCGCCCAGTTCGGCGAAGCGGAAACCATGAAGCTGGCTGATGCGCTGAACGCGCCGGCGCCGCTGGACTTGCGCGTCAACTCGCTCAAGGCCACGCGTGAGGACGTGATGCTGGCCCTGGCCGAAGCACCGATCCTCAGCACGCCGACGCCCTATGCACCGCTGGGGCTGCGCGTGATCAAGAAGCCTTCGCTGCAAAACATGCCGTTGTTCCAGAGCGGCGCCATCGAAGTGCAAGATGAAGGCAGCCAGATCCTGTCGCAGATCGTCGGCGCCAAGCGCGGCGAGATGGTGGTCGATTTCTGTGCCGGCGCGGGCGGCAAGACCCTCGCATTGGGCGCGCTGATGCGCAACACGGGCCGTTTGTACGCGTTCGACGTGTCGGAAAAGCGTTTGGCCAAGCTGAAGCCGCGCATGGCCCGCAGCGGCCTGTCGAACGTGCATCCGGTGCAGATCGCGCATGAGCGCGATGCCAAGATCAAGCGCCTGGCCGGCAAGATCGACCGCGTGCTGGTCGATGCCCCATGTAGCGGCCTGGGCACCCTGCGCCGCAATCCCGACGTGAAATGGCGCCAGCAGCCGAACTCGATCGTCGAACTGCAAGCCAAGCAGGCAGCCATCCTGGCCGGCGCGGCGCGCCTGGTCAAGGGCGGCGGCCGCCTGGTGTATGCCACCTGCAGCTTTCTGAACGAAGAAAACGATTTTATCGCTGAGCAATTCCTGGCAGCCCATCCGGACTTCACCCTGGTACCGATGAGCAAGGTGCTGGCCGAGCAGAAGATCAATCTGGAAATGGGCGACTATCTGAAATTGTTGCCGCATTTGCACCAGACCGACGGCTTCTTCGCCGCCGTGTTCGAGCGCAAGGTCATGCCGAAAAAAGTCTACGCCGATGAAAAGCCGGCCGACGACGTTGACGCTGAACCAGCCGAATAAGTTTGTCACGGGCCGCCGCTGCAGCATCGCAGCGGTGGCCATGCACTTGCGCCAGCCAGTCTGGCGCAGGCTGTGGGCGCCCCGCCCGGTTATTTCCCTGCACCATCTTCCAGACGCCATCCACCATGAACGAAACCCCGCTGCTCAACCTGATCACTGACTTTGTCGACGATTTCCGTCAACCTGCCATCCTGTGGCAGGCGCTGGTCATCGTCGCCTGCCTGGCGCTGAGCTGGCTGCTGGTGCGGCAGTTGCGCGTGTTCCTGCACCAGCGGGCGGAAGCGGCTGCCACGCCGGCCACGCCGGAAACCTTGCAGCGCACCGATAGTTTCATCCGCATCCTGACGCCCGTGCTGGCGGCCATGCTGCTGGGCATTGCGCAGCATTTCCTGGTCAAGTTCCAGTCGGTGAATCTGCTCAGTATCGCCATTCCCCTGTGCACATCGATGGCGCTGGTGCGCTTCGGTTTCTATGTGCTGCGCCGCATTTTTGCCCGCCATGGCGACATCAGTCCCACCATGTTGTTGCTGGAAAAGATATTCACGGTCGTGGTGTGGGCCGGCATGGCCTTGTACATCACGGGCCAGTGGCCGGAATTGCATACCTTCCTGGAAAGCATCGTTGTGCCGCTGGGGCGCAACAAGGTATCCGTGGCTGCCATCTTGCAAGCCGCTATTTCGGTAGCCGTGCTGCTGGTGCTGGCCATGTGGGCCGGCACCTCGCTCGACGAGCGCCTGATGAAAATGCAGGGCTTGCACACCTCCTTGCGCGTGGTGCTGTCGCGCATGGGCCGCGCCGTGCTGATCCTCGTTTCCGTGCTGGTCAGCCTGTCGCTGGTGGGCATCGACCTGACGGTGCTGTCCGTGTTTGGCGGCGCCTTCGGCGTGGCGCTGGGCTTTGGCTTGCAAAAGATCGCCGCGAACTTTGTGTCCGGTTTCATCATCCTGCTCGACCGCAGCCTCACCATCGGCGACATGATCACCGTCGGTCAATTCACGGGCAAGGTGACGCAGATCAATACGCGCTATACTGTGTTATTGGGTGGCGATGGCGTTGAATCCATCGTGCCGAATGAAATGCTGATTTCCGGCGGCGTGCAAAACATGTCGCTGAGCAACCGCATGGTCTGGTTGTCGACGGCTGTGTCGGTGGGCTATGAAACGGATCTCGATGTCATCTTCCCCTTGCTGGAAGCGGCGACGGCCAAGGTGCCGCGTGTGTCGCAAAGCAATCCGCCATCGGCCACTCTCGTGCGTTTCGGCGCCGACGGTCTCGATGTGCAGATCGGCTTCTGGATCGCGGATCCGGAAAACGGCACGGGCGGCGTGAAGTCGAATGTGAACCGCGCCATCTGGCGCACTTTGCAGGAACATAAGGTCACTGTACCGTTTCCGCAACGTGAATTGCGTATTGTTGGTACGCCTCCTGCCCCGCTCGCGGGTGCGGCAGAGGGTGAGTCCGCGCCATCCGGCACCCAGCCTTAACCTCGCTGCCTGCCTCCGATTTTGCCTGAGAGCACCCATTAGGGCGTACAATCACGCCTAAAATTAACTCTGCCGGACCTCCAGAGTCACTGGAGCGACCGTGCGCACGCCCTGTCCACTTGGAGTAGCAGTAATGACATTGAGTTCCGTTTTACACGACGTTTTGCAGTTCATGGCAACTGGCATTACAGATCTGTCCGCATGGCAAGTTTTCCTCTACACCATGGTGGTTACGCATATCACGATCGCCAGCGTCACGATTTACCTGCACCGCCACCAGGCCCACCGCGCGCTGGAATTGCATGCGATTCCCAGCCATTTCTTCCGTTTCTGGCTGTGGCTCACGACGGGCCAGGTCACCAAGGAGTGGGCGGCCATCCACCGCAAGCACCATGCCAAGTGCGATACGGAAGAAGATCCGCACAGCCCCGTGACGCGCGGCATCAAGAAAGTGTTCTGGGAAGGCGCCGAGCTGTACCGCGCTGAATCGAAGAACATGGAAACCATGGCCAAGTACGGTCACGGCACGCCGACGGACTGGATCGAGCGCAACCTGTATACCAAATACAGCTGGCTGGGCGTGGTGTCCTTGTTCGTCATCAATTTCATCCTGTTCGGCGTGATCGGCATTTCCGTGTGGGCCGTGCAAATGATGTGGATCCCGATCACGGCGGCGGGCATCATCAATGGCATCGGCCACTACTGGGGCTACCGCAACTATGACTGCGCCGACGCGGCCACCAATATCATTCCGTTCGGCATTCTGATCGGCGGCGAAGAGTTGCATAACAACCACCATACGTATGCGACGTCGGCCAAGCTGTCGTCGAAATGGTATGAAATCGATATCGGCTGGGCGTATATCCGCGCACTGGAAATGCTGGGCCTGGCCAAGGTGAAAAAGCTGGCGCCGGAACCGAAATTCTCGCACGGCAAGCTGGAAGCGGACTTCGAGACCTTGCAGTCCGTCATCGCCAACCGCTATGACGTGATGGCCAAGTATGCGAAATCGATCAAGCATGCCTGGAAGGAAGAGCTGGAACACCTGAAGCACAAGGCGGAACTGGAAAAGCGTTTCCTGAAGTCATCGCGCAAGCTGATGCAGCGCGAACCGGGCAAGCTGGCCGATGCGCACCACGAGCAGCTGTCGGAATTGTTCCAGCACAGCAAGGCGCTGGAAACCATGCACCACATGCGCGTGGAGCTGGGCGCCATCTGGGAGCGCTCGCACTTTACGCGTGAGCAATTGCTGCAAAAGCTGCAAGACTGGTGCACGCGCGCCGAAGCGTCCGGCATCAAGTCGTTGCAAGAGTTTTCATTGCGCTTGCGCAGCTATGCCTGAGTAAGCTGCCGCAGCATATCAAGGCCCTGGTTTCCAGGGCCTTTTTTTCGTCCCGGAAAAAGGGAAGGGGAGCCGAATGAAAATCAGGACGAAAAAAAACCGCTCATCGGAGCGGCTCTTTTTACAGAACACAATATCAATTACTTGATTTTGGTTTCTTTGTACGTTACGTGCTTGCGTGCTTTAGGATCGAATTTCATGATCTCCATTTTCGCAGGCGTCGTACGCTTGTTTTTGGTAGTCGTGTAGAAGTGACCCGTACCGGCGGTCGATTCTAACTTGATTTTGTCGCGGCCTGATTTTGCCATGATAGCTCCCTTATTCTGCTAATTAGACTTTTTCGCCACGAGCGCGCATATCGACCAATACGGCGTCGATGCCGACTTTATCGATGACGCGCAGACCGGCGTTGGACAAACGCAGGGAGACCCAGCGGTTTTCAGATTCAACAAAAATACGACGATTCTGCAAGTTAGGCAAAAAACGACGTTTGGTTTTGTTGTTTGCATGGGAAACATTGTTGCCGACCATCGGCTTCTTCCCAGTGACTTGGCAAACACGTGCCATGGCGCACTCCTTAAAGATATTCCAAATTGGAAAAACGAGAGTATATCCAAAATAAGCAGATTTATCAATGACTTGCGAAAAACAATTGTGTCATATTTCTGTTGAATAATTTAACAATTTGATGTTTGCCTATTCTTCATATGGAAAACGCTGGTAAACAAGTGTGTTTACTGCTAGATAAGAAGTCTGGTGTCTTCACGTATGTCCTTGTTTACACATGGTTAACTGTCATCAGGGCGGGCGCTGGCCTAGATCTGGCCGTGTTCCGCGAACGAATGCACTTGCCGGCCGGCCACGACAAAATGATCGAGGATGCGCACGTCCACCAGCGACAACGCTTGCACCAGCGCGCGCGTCAGTAACAAATCCGATTCGCTCGGTTCCGGCGTACCGGAGGGGTGATTGTGCGCCAGCATGACGCTGGCCGCGTTGTGCAGCAGGGCCTGCTTGACCACTTCGCGTGGATACACGCTGGTGTGGGTGAGGGTGCCGCGAAACATTTCCTGCGTCGTGATCAGGCGGTTCTTGACGTCCAAAAACAACACATGAAACGCTTCATGCGCCAGGTGGCCCAGGGTCAGGCGCAAATAATCTTTCACGGCGTGCGGCGAATTGAGGGCTTGCCCCGCCTGCAAGTCCTCGATGATGGCGCGCCGCGCCAGTTCCAGCACCGCCTGCAGCTGGGCAAACTTAGCGCTGCCCATGCCGTGCACGGCGGAAAAACTCACGAGGCTGGCGCCAAACAGGCCGCGCAGGGAGCCGAAGTGCTCGACCGTATCGCGCGCCAGTTCCACGGCACTCTTGCCGCGCACGCCCGTGCGCAGGAACACGGCCAGCAATTCCGCGTCCGACAGCGACTGCGCGCCATCCTCGATCAGACGTTCGCGCGGCCGTTCGCCGGCCGGCCAATCCTTGATGCCCATGCTGCCTCCCCTGTCGCGCCCGGCTGATCGTGGCGCCTGGGGATGATTGTCGCGCCATCCTGAGGCTGCGATGCTGCGCTAGCTCGTCTTCATGGCGAATCATATGAAAAAAACAAAAACCAAGATGCCTGCCTGGTCATTTCCAGACGCTATCATTTGCCTGTCGTTGCAATCCATGCAAGCTGCAGCGACGGGGAGTCAGGGCCCTGAACTCAATGTCTTCCACTTGTTTTACCGGAGTCGTCATGCCTTATATCAAAGTTATCAATGGAGTCATGCAAGAGTTCAACGCCGCCGGCGTCAATACGGGCAAGGTCAGCGGCATCGGCCTCAATGCGCACGCGTATCTGGAACACCGTAACTGGAGTGTTGCCGCACCGCTCGTTCCGGACCTGGAGAAGCCCGATTACAGCACCGATTTGCCGTACCTTGCCAGCAACGGCTTCAAGTACATCCAGGTGATGCTGGCGCCTTTCAACGGCAAGGATGGCTATTGGAACTGGGGCGAAGTCGTTGGCAAGCCAAAGTTCGCAACTGACAACACGCTAAGCGATGTGAATATCAAAGATTCGTACTGGCTTGCCATAACGGCGCTGCTCGATTGCGCGCTGGCCAATGGCATCGGCATCATCGCCTGCCCATTCTGGAATCCCTACGCCGTGCCGCAATTGGTGGGGGAAGCGGGCGCTGAGGGCGCTACAAAAGACGAGCAGGCCGCGGCCGCGCGTGTCGCACTGGTCAATCCAGAATCGAAAACACGCCGCTACATGCGTGCCTTTGCGCAGGCTTTTGCGCAGCGTTACAGCAACCACGCAGGCATCGCCGCCTGGATGGCTGCGCAGGAACTGATGGGTGTGACGGGGATTAGCTTGAGCGCTACCCGGGAAGTCATCCAGGAGACGGCGCAATTGCTGCGTGACAACGATGGTCTGGCGCGCATGATTTCTTCCGGTAATGCCGGAATTGCCCATACTTCGCCCCGTCAAGGTTCCTTGCAGCAATACGTCACGGAAACCCTGCCATTCGTGAATCCGGACCCGGTCGACTGTCTTTGTGAAAATCTGTTCCCGGGGAATGAATATGTGAGCAGCGCCCTGGACAGCAGCGCGGATTTGCCGGCCGACTTCGTCTCGTCTTCGCTCGCTTACCTGCAAGTGATGCAGCGAGCCGCGCATACCTTGGGCAAGCCGTATTACCTTGGCAGCTTTTGCCTGTCGAAAAAGCAGGAGCTGGCGTTGCAAGATACCGAACGGCAAGACAACTTGCATGCGTTGCTGAGCGCCATACGCCGTACGGGCGTGCAACTGGCGTGCTATTGGGACTGGAATGGGGGGAAATCCATGGAGGACGACGGACTGAACCTGGTCGAGACGCCGGCCTACAGCAACAAGCGCAAGGCTGTCTGGGACGCCTTGCGCGGCGAAGACGCCATGCGTCCGGCGCCGCCCACGCCTTGCTTCGGCGTGACGAAGACCTTGCAATTCCAGCCTGGCCTGATGCTCACCGTGCCGTCGTCCGTGCGCTATGAGAGTGCGGATTTTTCATTGTCGTATTGTATCCGGCAACAGGCTTTCTCCTCGACCGTTGGTCAGGCGCAGGCTTTTGTCGCGCATCAGGCGGACAAGAAAGGATGGGCGCTGTTCAAGCAGGATATCAAGACGTTCCTGTCCATGTGGAACAGTGTTGCTCAGGGCGTCAATAGCCATGGCCACGGCCTGCAGGTGGATATTGCCAACCGCTGGTTTCGCTGCACCTACACTGTCAAGCATGACGGTAGCATCAGCCTGTACGTCGATGATTTCCTGATGTACCAGGGGAACAAAATGGTGCAGCCATTCGTGCAGGCCACCGGCACACCCCTGGTGATCGGCCACCCCGTGCATGCGCTGGAGCAGGGCACGCCCGCCTGGCAGTTGTCGGACGTCATCCTGTACGACCGCGTGCTGACGCCGAAGGAAGTGTATGACTATGGTCAATATGGCATCGTGCACCGGCCCGTGGGACGCTGGAAGCTCGACGGCAACCTGGAAGACAGCTCCGGCTTCGGCAATCATGCCAGCACGGCTGGCGGGTTGACGTACGTCAACGTCTGATTCGCTGATTTGACGTCGGATGCGCTGCGCGGCCATGTTTTTTGACAAAAGCATGGCCGCGCCGAGATGGCATGGGGCGCGCTGGCTCAGTGTGGCTTACAATATCGTTTTGCACCAGTTACCTGAAAACTACTATGTCCAACGAGCAACCAGCAGTCGTCACCGAAGCGGCTTACCTCACCCTGCATTATCGTCTTGCTACTGTTGACGGTACTGATATTGTCACTACCTTCAGCGGAAATCCCGCGACCTTGATGCTGGGACAGGGCCAACTGGCGCCATTCCTCGAGCAGCGCTTGCTGGGCCTGCCTGAGGGCACGCACCAGACGTTCGAGCTGGCCGCCGGCGAAGGCTTTGGCGAGCGCAATCCCGAGCTGGTGCAGTCCGTCTCGCGCGCGACGCTGGACGAAAACTCGGTACCGGGCGCCGACTACAAGATCGGCGACCTGGTCGACTTCGCCGCCCCGGGCGGCGGCCGCTTTGCCGGCGTGCTGCGCGAAATGCGCGCGGACTCGGCCTTGTTCGACTTCAACCATCCGCTGGCCGGCCAGCCGCTGCGTTTTGAAGTCAAGCTTATTTCGGTGCTGTGAAGGAATAGCGATGGATAAAGAACTGTTACTGGCCCAGCCCCGCGGTTTCTGCGCTGGCGTCGACCGGGCGATCGAAATCGTCGAGCGCGCCTTGCAGCAATTTGGCGCACCGATCTATGTGCGCCATGAAATCGTCCACAACGCCTATGTGGTGGCCGATTTGCGCAACAAGGGCGCCATCTTCATCGACGACCTCGATGACGTGCCTGCTGGTAATACGCTCGTGTTTTCCGCGCATGGCGTGTCGAAAGCCGTGCGCGCCGAGGCGGAGTCGCGCGGCCTGAGCATTTTTGACGCGACTTGCCCGCTGGTCACCAAGGTGCACATGGAAGTAGGCAAGATGCGCCGCGAAGGCCGCGAGATCATCATGATTGGCCACGATGGCCATCCCGAGGTGGAAGGCACGATGGGCCAGGCCGATATGGGCATGCATCTGGTGGAAACGCTCGACGATGTGGCGAAACTGCGGGTCGCCAATCCGGACAGCTTGGCCTATGTTTCGCAGACAACGTTGTCAGTTGACGACACCAGCGACATTATTGCGGCCTTGAAAGCGAAATATCCGAATATCGCCGAGCCGAAAAAAGGCGACATCTGCTACGCCACCACGAACCGCCAGGAAGCCGTGAAATTCATGGCGCCGCAAGTGGAAGTGGTGATCGTCGTCGGCAGCCCGAACAGCTCGAATTCGAACCGCTTGCGCGAAGTGGCCGAGAAGATGGGCACGCCTGCCTACATGGTCGACAATGCCTCGCAGATCGATCCCGCCTGGCTGGAAGGCAAGCTGCGCGTGGGTGTGACGGCGGGCGCCTCGGCGCCCGAGGTGCTGGTGCAAGCCGTCATCGACCGCTTGAAAGAGTGCGGCGTGAAGAGCGTGCGCCCGCTCGACGGCGTGCAGGAAGCCGTCACCTTTCCGATGCCAAAAGGCCTTGATGGCATCAAGCGCGACGTCGCCTGAGTCTGTATGGCTGTTGAGTATCGATGAAATAGTTGCCTCAAAACCGAATTTAATTCGGAAATGATTGATTTATTCCGATCTTAGTTTTCGCAAAAGATCGTTATGATTGCCTCAAGCTTGAATATGTTGTCGTTATGACTAAGCAAGGTCGCGCCCATTTTCAGTGCGTGCACCATGCTGGTGAGAACGGTCCAGGGATGGCACTGCAGGAATTCTTCCTCCGGTGCCGTTTTTGTATCAGCGACCCGTGTTCTGGCGGAAGATGTTCCCGAAAAATGCATATTTGATAGGGCAATCATGGATACATTCATCCAGCAGATCATTAACGGCTTGGTGTTGGGCAGCATGTATGCCTTAGTCGCCCTCGGTTACACAATGGTGTACGGCGTCTTGAACCTGATCAACTTCGCCCACGGCGACGTGCTCATGATCGGCGCCATGGTGGGCTTGAGCATCCTCAAACTGCTGGGCATTTATGTGCCGGACTGGCCCGGCTATCTGAAACTGGCCACCGCCATCCTCGGCGCCATTCCCATCTGTATTCTGGTCAACATCATCATCGAGCGGGTCGCCTACCGCCGCCTGCGCAACGCCCCCCGCCTCGCTCCCCTGATTACCGCCATCGGCGTCTCCATCCTGCTGCAAACCTTCGCCATGATGATCTGGACGCGCAATCCCTTGCCCTTTCCGCAATTGCTGTCGACCGACCCCATCAACATAGGCGGCGCCGTGATTTCGCAAACGCAAGTGCTGCTGCTGGCCCTGGCCGCGCTGTCGATGGGCGGATTGGTGTTGCTGGTGGAAAAAACGAAAATGGGCCGCGCCATGCGCGCCACGGCGGAAAACCCCCGCGTGGCGGGACTCATGGGCGTTGATTCCGACAAGGTCATCGTGGCCACCTTCGCCATCGGCGCCGCGCTGGCGGCCGTGGCCGGCGTGATGTGGGGTGCCAACTATGCGTCCATCCAGTTCTCCATGGGTGCCATCCCCGGCTTGAAGGCTTTCTGTGCGGCCGTGCTGGGCGGCATCGGCAATATCTATGGCGCCATGCTGGGCGGTATCTTGCTGGGCATTATCGAGAGCCTGGGCGCCGGCTATATCGGCGACATCACGGGCGGCTTCCTGGGCAGCCACTATCAGGATATCTTTGCCTTCGTCGTGCTGATCATCGTGCTGACCCTGCGTCCGTCCGGCATCATGGGCGAACGCGTGGCCGACCGTGCCTGATGTGAAACTGGGAGATTAATCATGGCATTACTCGATTTTGACGCTAAGAAAAATCCGGCCAAGGCCTACGCCGGCATGCTGGGCCTGGCCGCGCTGCTGATGGTGTTCCCGTTTTTTGCCGCGCAGTTCGGCAACTCGTGGGTGCGCATCATCGACATGGCCTTGCTGTACATCATGCTGGCCCTGGGCCTGAACATCGTCGTCGGCTTCGCCGGCCTGCTCGACCTCGGCTACATCGCCTTCTACGCCGTGGGCGCTTACCTGACGGCCCTGCTGGCCTCGCCGCAGTTTGCCATCCTGCTCGAATCGGTGGTGAATCAGTATCCGGTGCTGGGCGAAACCCTGGTGCAACTGATGGGACCTGAAATCCGCGAAAACGGCATCCATTTGTCGATCTGGATCATCGTCCCGCTGGCCGCCTTTGTTGCCGGCCTGTTCGGCGCCCTGCTGGGCGCACCCACCTTGAAACTGCGCGGCGACTATCTGGCCATCGTGACCCTGGGCTTTGGCGAGATCATCCGCATCTTCATGAACAATTTGAACGACCCGATCAATTTCACGAATGGGCCGCAAGGCATCAATCTGATCGACCCGATCCGCATCTTCGGCGTCAACCTGGCGGGCGAGGCGGGCACCAACAGCACCGTCGTGGTGGCCGGCTTTTCCATGCCGTCCGTGAATGCCTATTACTTCCTGTTCCTGTTCCTGTGCATCGCCGTCGTGTTCGTCACCAAGCGGCTGCAGCATTCGCGCCTGGGCCGCGCCTGGGTGGCCATCCGCGAAGACGAGATCGCCGCTAAAGCCATGGGCATCAATACGCGCAACGTGAAATTGCTGGCCTTTTCCATGGGCGCCTCGTTCGGCGGCGTGGCGGGCGCCATGTTTGCCTCGTTTCAGGGCTTTGTCTCGCCGGAATCGTTCTCGCTGACGGAATCGATCGCTGTGCTGGCCATGGTAGTGCTGGGCGGCATCGGCCACATCCCCGGCGTGATCCTCGGCGGCGTGATCCTCGCCTCGATACCGGAAGTGCTGCGCCATGTAGTCGAGCCGGCCCAGCAGGCGCTGTTCGGCCATGTGGTGATCGAGGCGGAAGTGCTGCGCCAGCTGCTGTATGGTCTGGCCATGGTCTTGATCATGCTCAACCGTCCCGCCGGCCTGTGGCCATCGCCGAAGCACGAAGACCGGCCCGACCACGACGTCGATCAGCCGAACAAATCCACCGGCGTCGTGTCCGCTTAAGGGAGGGATAGCATGAGCGAACAGATCATTCTCAATATTGCCGGCGTCAATAAACGTTTTGGCGGCTTGCAGGCACTCACCGACGTGGGCATCACCATCCGGCAAGGGCAAATCTACGGCTTGATCGGTCCGAACGGCGCCGGCAAGACCACCTTCTTCAACGTGATCACCGGCCTGTACCAGCCCGACACGGGCACCTTCGAGCTGGCCGGCAAGCCGTATTCGCCGTCCGCCCCGCACAAGGTGGCGAAGGCGGGCATTGCCCGCACTTTCCAGAACATTCGTCTGTTTGGCGACATGACGGCGCTGGAAAACGTCATGGTGGGGCGCCACGTGCGCTCGCACCAGGGCGTGTTCGGCGCCATCTTCCGCCACAAGGCGGCGCGCGAGGAAGAGGCGTCCATCCGCCGGCGGGCGATGGAGTTGCTCGACTTCGTCGGCATCGCGCAGTTCGCCAACCGCACGGCGCGCTTCCTGTCGTATGGCGACCAGCGGCGCCTGGAAATCGCCCGCGCGCTGGCCACCGATCCGACCCTGCTGGCGCTCGACGAGCCGGCTGCCGGCATGAATGCGACGGAAAAACTGGCCCTGCGCGAGTTACTGGTGAAAATCAAGGCCGAAGGCAAGACCGTGCTGTTGATCGAGCACGACGTGAAGCTGATGATGGGACTGTGCGACCGCATCACGGTGCTTGAGTATGGCAAGCGCATCGCGGAAGGCTTGCCGGCCGAAATACAACAAAACCCGGCCGTCATCGAGGCTTACCTGGGGGGATCGCACGCATGAGTAACATATTGAAGGTGGCGGGCCTGCACGTGGCCTACGGCGGCATCAAGGCCGTCAAGGGCATCGACCTGGAAGTCAACGAGGGCGAGCTGATCGCACTGATCGGCGCGAATGGCGCCGGCAAGACGACGACCCTGAAAGCCATCACGGGTACTTTGCCTGCCTGCAAGGTCGAGGGCACGATCAGCTACCTGGGCGAGTCGCTCAAGGGCACGAAATCGTTCCACCTGGTGGAAAGGAAACTGGCCATGGTGCCGGAAGGGCGGGGCGTGTTTACCCGCATGTCGATCCGCGAAAACCTCATGATGGGCGCCTATACGCGCACGGACAAGGCCGGTGTCGAGGACGATATCGCCCGCTGGTTCGATGTGTTCCCGCGCCTGAAGGAACGGGCGGCGCAGATGGCGGGCACCCTGTCCGGCGGCGAGCAGCAGATGCTGGCCATGGCGCGCGCCCTGATGAGTCATCCGAAGCTGCTGCTGCTCGACGAGCCGTCGATGGGCTTGTCGCCCATCATGGTCGAGAAAATCTTCGAGGTGATCCGCAAGGTCTCGTCCGAAGGCATCACGATTCTGCTGGTCGAACAGAATGCCCGTTTGGCCCTGCAGGCGGCGCACCGCGGCTATGTGATGGATTCCGGCCTGGTTACCATGGGCGGCAATGCGGCCGCCATGCTCGACGACCCGCGCGTGAAGGCGGCGTATCTGGGGGAGTAGGTGCGTTCAGGAAGTGCTCAGGCATAAAAAATGCCCCAGCCAGGCTGGGGCATAATGGCATCCGTCGGGGAAGTGCGGGATGGATGCCTGGAGGAGCTGGTATTAAAGTAACCCCCAATAAATTATTGTGATTTCTGACTTCCATAACCGGCGCTCTGCGGCGTTACTCACTGCTAGCAGTGCTCGCACTGCGTCGCAGCGAGCGCCTTGCATAGCATCCGGTTCTGTTTGTCATAAATTCACACTCATTTCCCGAGGATTACTTAGCGGACCGCCGTAGCGGTCGCTTGATAATTACTTGGCAGCCGTACGTGGCACGACTTTTTCAGCCGCTTGCGTGAACTGGTTCACGGCCGACGTCAGGTTCGCTTCGATGGCTTCGACGGCTTGCTTGCTGGTTTTCGAGAATTGCTCGTAGCCTGCATTGGCATTGCCGATGGCGCTTTTCAGGATGGCGACGGCGTTTTCCGAACCGGCTGGTGCGTTTTTGGTGACTTCTTCCACCAGCGACAGCACTTTGCGGTTGGTCTCAGCGATTTGCGATTCAGCAGCTTTGCTGAACTCGGCTTGGGTGCCGGACGTGATGGCAGCCAGGTGACGGCCGTAAGCGATGGCTTTTTCGGCGCTAGGCTGGGCTTGAGCAGCGCTCAGCGAGAAGAATTCTTGTGGATCTTTTGCCGACAGCAATTGCTTGGCGGCGGCGGTCGATTCTTCCAGCGTTGCCTTGGCAGCGGTCAGGTTCAGTTCGACGATCTTTTCGATGCCTTCGAAGGCTTTGCCCGTCAACGACGAGAACAGGGCGAATTGGGCTTCCAGGTTGGCTTTGGTAGCGGACGAAAATTGCTCAGGAATTGAAAACATATAAATCTCCAAAAAATCTAACTGGTTAATTTGATGCTGCGTGTACCGTTTGGGAAAGCAGGTGAATCTAAATTTTTCAAGCTGAACAAGAATTGTGCAACGCAACAAACCCTATTCTACGGCGAAAAAAAATGAAGTCAAGCGATTCTTGTGCGATGCAACAATTGAATAGATTTGGGTCAAAAGTCATTGTTTCTAAAGAGAAATATTTAGTTTCTGTGCGTTAATGGTTTAATCCTAAACTGTTATTTCCCCGCCTTTCAGGACGAGTGCGGCGCAGCATGCTAGACTTTGCCTCCCGCACCGGTGCTGCGCCCCGGTGAGTATCCCGTTTCCCGAGTCGATACCATGTCCAATCTTCCCGCCGCGGCTGGCGCCAGCGGCAAAGCCTCTTTCCTGGCCACCCTGGCGCCGATGGCCTTGCCCGGTTTCTTCGTGTTGTTATGGAGCACAGGTTTTATCGTGGCCAAGTTTGGCCTGCCCTACGCGCCGCCGCTGACCTTCCTGCTGCTGCGCTTCCTGGGCGTGCTGGTGATCCTGCTGCCGCTGGTGCTGCTGTTGCGCGCGCCGTGGCCCGTGGGACAGTTCCGCCAGATCGCCGTGGCCGGCATCCTGATGCAGGCCGGCTATCTGGCCGGCGTCTGGTGCGCCATCAAGCTGGGCATGCCGGCCGGCCTCTCTGCGTTAATTGTCGGCATGCAGCCCGTGCTGACGGCCTGCGCCGCGCCGCTGATCGGCGAATCCGTGCGCCCGCGCCAGTGGCTGGGCCTGTTCTTTGGCTTGCTGGGCGTGGCCCTCGTCGTGTATGCGAAGATCAACCTCGTGGGCCTGACCGTGGAAAGTGTGCTGCTGTGCGTATTTGCCCTGCTGTCGATGACGGCCGGCACCATGTACCAAAAACGCCACTGTCCCCAATTCGACTTGCGCACCGGCACGGTGGTGCAATTTGCCGCTTCCATCGTCGTGGTGTTGCCATTTGCCCTGTATTACGAAGGGCTGGACCTGCATTTCAGCAATGTGCAATGGACAGCGAATTTCATCGGCGCCTTGCTGTGGTCGGTACTCGTGCTGTCCATCGGCGCCATCTTCCTGCTGTTCGCCCTGATCCGCCGCAGCGATGCGACGAAAGTGACGGGCCTGCTGTACCTGACGCCGCCCACGACGGCCGTGATGGCCTGGCTGATGTTTGGCGAAGCGTTCAATATGCTGGGCATCGCCGGCATGCTGGTGGCCGTGGTCGGCGTGGTTTTCGTCGTCAAGAAATAAAGCAACAAGCGGGAGAGCAGGGCAGTGAACAAGCAAGCATTGGAAACACCGTCGGCGCAGCAAGCCGTCGACGCCGTCATTCTGTCGCGCCGGTCGATCCGCGCCTTTTTGCCCAAGCCTGTGGCGCAGGACGATATCGCGCGCATCCTGGAGGTGGCGGCGCGCGCGCCTTCGGGCGCCAACATGCAGCCGTGGAAAGTGTATGTGCTGTCGGGCGAGGCGCGCCTGCGCCTGTCGCGCCGCATCCTGGCCGCCTACGACGCGCCCAAGGCACCGGACGCGCCCGCGCGCACGGCTTCGTATACCTATTACCCGCGCCAGTGGACGGCGCCGTTCATCGAGCGCCGCCGCAAGATTGGCCTGGACCTGTACCAGTTGCTGGGCCTGGAGCGCAGCGACACGGCCGGCATGGCGGCCCAGCATGGACGCAATTTCCAGTTTTTCGATGCCCCCGTGGGCCTGATCTTTACCATCGAGCGGGTGCTGGAACAGGGTTCCTGGCTCGACTACGGCATGTTCTTGCAAAACATCATGCTGGCGGCGCGCGCGCGCGGACTCGATACGTGCCCGCAAGCGGCCTTCATCCATTACCATGACATCATCCGCGACGAGCTGGGCGTGCCGGCCAGCGAAATGGTGGTGTGCGGCATGGCCCTCGGCTATGCCGACCCGGACAAGGTCGAGAACCGCCTGAACACGGAACGCGAGCCGCTGGCCGGCTTTGTTAAATTCATGGACAAATAGACATTTCCAGCGATCTGCACAAGCAATCGCTTGATTAAGGATGAGTTTGTTTGCTGATCGCTAACGATTTGTATTTCGTTGCTGCAATAAATACTGTCTTAACTGTTAAATAGGCTTGCGATTACTCTGCATTTCGCTACACTGCAATAAGGCAACAGCTTCACGGGGAATTATCGAATGGCTAAGTTTAAACTTGCGCTGGGTATCCTGGCTTCCCTGCTGTTTGCGCTGGCGCCGGCTGCGGCCGTGCACGCCAAGGAAGCGAACGGCAAATCCTCAGCCGCGAAGAAACACAACACCAAGAAAGTCAAGGTCGTGCTGCGCAAGGGCGCGACGGCCGCGCCGCGCGACAAGACCGTGCGCCGCGTCGTCATGGTACGCGGCAAGCGCAAGGTCATCTATCAAAAAGTCACCAGCGTGGCCGTGCCCATGGCTGCACCGATGCCCACCATGGGCGACCTGGCTGGCCTGAACCTCACGCGCGATCCGCTCGACCTCAAGTCGAGCGTGGCGCTGGTGCTGGACCAGGCCAATGCGGAAGTGCTGTTTGAAAAGAATTCCAATGTCGCCCTGCCCATCGCCTCCATTACCAAGATGATGACGGGCCTGGTGGTGGTCGAAGCGCGCCAGGACATGGATGAAGTGCTGACGATCACGGACGAGGACGTCGACCGCGCCAAGTTCAGCAGCTCGCGCCTGAAAGTGGGTTCGCAATTGACGCGCGCCAACATGCTGCACATCGCCCTGATGAGCTCGGAAAACCGCGCCGCCTCGGCGCTGGGCCGCAATTATCCGGGTGGCTTGTCCTCGTTTGTCGACGCCATGAACAGCAAGGCGCGCCAGCTGGGCATGATGGATACGCATTACGTCGATTCCAGCGGCTTGTCGAAAATGAACGTGGCCAGCGCGCGCGACCTGGGCAAGCTGGCCATGGCCGCCTTCCGCCATCCGCTGCTGCGCGAATACTCGACGGACCCGAAAGCCATCGTCGAAGCCAGCGGCCAGCCCATGCAGTTTGGCAATACGAATCACCTGGTGGCCAACCCCGGCTGGGAAATCGGCTTGCAAAAGACGGGCTTCATCAATGAGGCGGGACGTTGCTTGATGATGCAGGCCGTCATCGAAGGACGGGCCGTGATCATGGTCTTCCTCGATTCCAAGGGAAAACAGTCGCGTACGGCCGACGCGGGCCGCATGCGCAAGTGGCTGGAGGCTCTCAAGCCTGCCAACATGAGTCTGCCTGGCGGGTAATGAAGTTTAATGCGAATGTCCATGGCGGCGTCGACTGGGGGCAGACCCGCCGGGGGAATTTCCTCAACGGAGGAAATTCCGATCTTGTAAGACTGACCCCAGCTTTAGTCCTGTGGAATAAAACCCAGCGTGACGGAAATCTGATTCGCCGTCTCCACTAGGTCCCCCAGCCACTCATCCTGCAAACGGTCGGCTGGCGCCGAGATCGACAGGCCGGCGATCAGCTTGCCGGAGTCGTCGCGGATGCCGGCGGCCATGCAGCGCACGCCCAGTTCCAGCTCTTCATTGTCGCGCGCATAGCCGCGCTCGCGCACCAGGCTCAGTTCGCGCTCGAGCTTTTGCAGATCCGTGATCGAATTCTTGTTGTGTCCGGCCAAGCCCGTGCGCGTGGCGTAGGCGCGGATGGCTTTCGGCTCGTCGACGGAGAGGAATAATTTGCCGGTCGAAGTCAGGTGCAACGGGCCGCGGCCGCCGATGGCGCGCACCACCTGCATGCCCGAGCGCTCGGAAAAGGCGCGGTCGATGTAGACGATCTCGTCGCCCTGGCGCACGGACAGGTTGATCGTTTGCTGGGTTTTCTTGTGCAGCTGGCGCATGAAGTCCAGCGCCGCTTCGCGCACGCTGAGGCGGCTTTTCACCACATTGCCCAGTTCCAGCAGACGCATGCCCAGCCGGTACGTGCCCGGTTCGATGCGGTCGACAAAGCGCGTCAGCACCATGTCGTTAAGGATGCGGTGTGCCGTCGAAGGGTGCAGGCCGGAAACTTTCGACAATTCCTTCAGGCTGACCGGATCGGAATATTTCGCCAGGGCATCGAGCAGGGCAACCATGCGTTCGATCACCTGGATCGTCGTCTTGGGGGCAGCGACCGGTTCAATTTTCATGATGGATTTGGTGCAATGCAGTATTCATGCTTCTTTATACCATAATGTGAAAAAATAGTGAAATGTTCCGAGATAGTCGGCGAATAAATGGTCACACTGCCATGCCGCCCCCATAATGTGCCCACGGCATCTGCTTTACATATGGAAAATTATGCAACCTGTAAATGAATTCAAAAGTAAAAGTGGCTTGAAACGGATCTTTTCCGCCTTTTTCTATTCGCTCGATGGCTTGAAGGCGGCCTGGCGCCACGAACACGCGTTCCGCCAGGAACTCGGTTTGTTCGTCGCCGGCACGGTGATCGCCTTGGTCTTGCGCATCTCCGCCTTTGAAAAACTGGTGCTGATCGGCGTGCTGCTGCTGGTGCTGATCGTCGAACTGATCAATTCCGCAATCGAAGCCGTGGTCGACCGCATTTCGCTGGAGCGCCATCCGCTGTCGAAAAACGCCAAGGATTTTGGCAGCGCCGCCGTGCTGCTGACCTGTATCCTGGCTTTTGCAGCGTGGTCCGTGGTGCTGTTCAACCGTTTCTATTAGGCTCTGTCCTCGGCAAATAGGGGAAATGCCGGAATCTTCCCTTGGCAGTGCTG
>NZ_JCAQAV010000058.1:0-20210 GCF_059617925.1 Janthinobacterium sp. JF4
GCTGCGAAGAAGGAAGAGTATGAAGCGTTTGCAGCATTTCGTCAACCTTCTTTTTTACTCTGCTTTACTCGGCATTTGCATGCATCGTTCAGCGAGGGGGCGAATTATAGCCTTGGGCCGCGTGCTCTGCAAGGGCTATTTTTTGCGCCACATCAAACGCACGAGGCCTGGCACCGCAATTGCTTAGATAGACATATGCACCACCCACCGATGAGAGCAAATCTGGGCCTGGCAGCAACACTGGGGACAGCCTGGTTCGCTTTGCTTTGCTCCCATCTGTGACAGGTGCTACATTATGGAACACTCTCGATATTCAAAAGAGCGC
Source organism: Janthinobacterium sp. JF4 (assembly GCF_059617925.1). Classification (NCBI taxonomy): domain Bacteria; kingdom Pseudomonadati; phylum Pseudomonadota; class Betaproteobacteria; order Burkholderiales; family Oxalobacteraceae; genus Janthinobacterium; species Janthinobacterium sp. JF4. Next base: position 326 of record NZ_JCAQAV010000058.1, read on the forward strand.
CGCAGTACAGGGCCCAACGGAGGCAACGAGATCATGTATCAACCGTCAGCTACTTACCGTAGCGCACCGTTTTCGTCCATTGCGGACGCGAACGTTTTACCGGCAGGACAAGACAACGTCCCCGTCATCATCGAAACCTCCCATCAGCGCTCAGTCGCCTTTGGCTTGTCGCCCACGGCCACGCCCGACTTTACGCCGGCTGGCAGATCGGACCTGTCCTTGCTGATCGAACAAAACCGCATGCTACACACGCACGCGCTGCCGGCGATGGAAACCCTGTACCAGCAAATCGTCAATACGCACAATATGGTGATCTTGACCGATGCCAATGGCGTGATCGTGCATTCGCTGGGCGACGATGATTTCCTGGAGAAAGCCAACCGCGTCGCGCTGCAGCCGGGCGTGGCGTGGTCGGAACAAAGCCGCGGCACGAATGCCATCGGCACGGCCATCACGGAAAAGGTACCGACCTTGGTCCATGCGGATCAGCATTACCTGGCCGCCAATCATTTCCTGACGTGCTCGGCCGCCCCGATTACCGACCACCGGGGCAATGTGATCGGCGTGCTGGACGTATCCAGCGACCAGCGCAGTTTTCACAAGCATACGATGGCCCTCGTGCGCATGTCGGCGCTAATGATCGAAAATCAGCTGTTTTCCGCCACCTTCGAAGATGCCATCACCGTGCACTTCCACGCGCGTCCCGAGTTCATCGGCACCTTGATGGAAGGCATTGCCTCATTCACGCCGGGCGGACGGTTCTTATCCGCCAATAAAAACGGTTTGTTCCAGCTAGGCCTGTCATTTGCCGCGCTGCAATCCCATACCTTCAGTTCCCTGTTCGGCTTGCCCGTTTCCGCCCTGTACGATCATTACCGCACGGCTGCGCCCGGTCTGCTGAACCTGTGCATGCATAGCGGCGTGCGCGTGTATGGGCGCGCGCAGTTGCGCCTGTCCAATAGCGTCTTCCAGCACGGCTTTACTGCCAGCACCGATCACAGCGATATCAACGCCGCCCCGGCCCAGGTTCCCGCGCCGGCCAGCCATGCGGCCAACGCGGCGCGCCGCCTGTCCGGCTTGCGCTACTTGCGCACGGGCGACCCGCAGCTGGAACTGGTGATCGAAAAGGTCAACAAGGTACTGGGGCGCGATATCCCCATCCTCGTCATGGGCGAAACGGGGACCGGCAAGGAATTGCTGGCGCAAGCCATCCACAACGACTCGCCGCGCGCCATGGGACCATTCATCGCCGTCAATTGCGCCTCGATCCCGGAAACCCTGATCGAGTCTGAACTGTTCGGCTATGAAGATGGGGCCTTTACGGGCGCGCGCAAGAAGGGGGCCATCGGCAAGATTTTGCAAGCCAATGGCGGCACCCTCTTCCTCGATGAAATCGGCGACATGCCGTTTGGCTTGCAGGCGCGGCTGTTGCGCGTGCTGCAGGAACGCATGGTCACGCCGCTGGGCAGTAGCAAATCGATCACCGTCAATGTGGAACTCATTTGCGCGACGAATCACAACTTGCGCGAACGCATGGCCAAGGGACTGTTTCGCGAAGATCTGTATTACCGCCTGAATGGCCTGGTGGTAAAACTGCCGCCGCTGCGCGAGCGCACGGATCTCGATACGGTCGTGAAAAAAATCCTCGCAACGGAAGCGCCCGATACGCGCTACACGGTGGCGCCGGACATCCTGCGCATGTTCCACCAGCATAAATGGCCGGGCAACTTCCGCCAGTTGACCAATCTGTTGCGCACAGCCATCGTCATGGCAGGCGACGAGCATGAAATCTGTTTGCGCCACATGCCTGATGATTTCCTCGACGATATTGAGATGACGCAAGCGACTGCCGCCAGCGCCAGCACGGACCGCATGATCGCCGCCGGCGCCAATCTGGAAGAGATGGAACAAAGCGTGATTCTCAAATCGCTGGACGCGCATGGCGGCAACGTCTCGGCTACGGCGCGGGCCCTGGGCGTGTCGCGCAACACGATCTATCGCAAGGTGCCGCATCTGAAGTAGCCTAGAGTAAACGGGAGAAGCCGGGCGACATTGCGCGCCGGCCCCGCTTGTCGATGGTCATCAGGTCGACGCCCTGCATGTGCGCAGCCATCGCATGCGCGCGCACCGCGCCCGTCACCATGAAGGTCGTCGATAAGCCATCGGCCAGCAAGCCCGTGGGCGCCAGCACGGTCACGCTGGCCAGTTCGCCCGGCGAATCACCGCTCGATGGATCAAAGATGTGGTGATGCACGAAGTCCGGCGTGAACGTGCATTCGTAGTCGCCCGACGTGGCCACGCTGCGCCCCTCCACTTTCAAGGTGGCCGCCAGGATTTCCGCATCGCGCGGGTCCTGGATGCCCAAGGTCCACGGGCGGCGCACAGAACGCTGCCCCCGCGCAACGAATTCGCCCGTGTCGAGCAGTGCGTGCCGTATGCCACGCGCCTGCACGGCTGCCAGCGCCATGTCCGCCGCGTAGCCTTGCGCCAGGCCATTCAAGGTCAGCGCCATGCCGGGCTGAAGAAAACGCACTTCCCGGCTATCCCACGCCAGTTGCCGCCAGCCTACCCGCGCCTGCGCCGCGCGGAACAACGTGTCTGTCGGCAAGCTTGCATGGTCTGCTGCCGCGCGAAACAGCTGCCACAAGGGTTGCACGGTGATATCAAACGCGCCATCGCTCCATTGCGACAAGGCTTGCGCCTGCGCCAGCACGGCCAGCAAATGGGCGTCCGGCCGGGCCAGCCGGCCGTCACGGTTCAGCTGAAAGACTTGGCTGGCTGGACTGTAAATACTCATCAGGCGGTCGATATTCCTGGCCGCATGCAAGGCGTCTTCGATGGCCAGCTCGGCCTGGCGCTGATCGTGGTGCAATACGGTGACGGCGATCGTCGTGCCAAATGCCAAGGTGGCGCCTTGATAAAGGCGCACGCCGGACGCCGTGGCCGTGCCGCGCGCCATGCTGCCAGGCAAAGACAAGCCCGCCATGCCGGCCACGCTGCCGATGGCTGCGGAAATAAACGTTCTACGCTGCATTGCTGCTCTCCTCTGCCGTGGCCCGGACGATGGGAATGGTGCGCGCACGCTTGATTTCCAGCATCAAGGGTGCGCATTTTTCATCGCTGGCGTAAATCACCACGCAATCCATGCACTGGAAACACTCGCCATAATCGACTTTGCCGCTAGCCGCGATGGCGTGATGCTCGCAACGGTGACGGCAAGTCTGGCACGGCGTGCCGCATTCCTTGCGGCGCGGAATCCAGTTGAGCAGGCGAAACCGTCCCAGCAGCGCCAGCGCCGCACCAAACGGACACAGGTAGCGGCAAAAGAATTTATAGGAAACACTGCTGAGCAACAGCAAGCCCACGGCATACGCGACGAAGGGCCAAGCGCGCACGAAGGTCAAGGTAATCGCCGTCTTGAACGGTTCCAGCTCCACCAGCTTATCCGTGATCTGGCTGGAAAACATGCTGCTGCCAAGTATGGCCGCCAGCAAGCCATACTTAACCCATTTCAAGCGCCCATCGAGACGCGGCTTGACCTTCCACTGCGGCAAGCGCAGCCACTGGCCCAGCTTGCCCGTGAATTCCTGCAGGGCGCCGAACGGACACAGCCAGCCGCAAAACGTGCCGCGCCCCCAGATCAGCAAGCTGAGCAGCACGAACGCCCACAGGATCACCGTCATCGGGTCAAACAGGAAAAAGCCCAGGCTGCGCCCCGCCAGCAGCGCCTGGAGTGCGCCCGTGATATTGACGATCGATAACTGCCCTTGCGCGTAATAACCGATGAAGCCGATGGTAAACACCAGGAACAGGCGGCGGAACCAGATAAATTGCCGGCCATCGCGCACCAGGCGTTTCTGCCATGCCAAAGCGCCGGCCAGCAGCGCCAGCCCGGCGGCCAAGAGAAGCAACTCAGCCTTGCGGTTCTTCCACGTGCCGCGCCAGCTGGCATCGTCGCCTTGCGGTGCCGTATAGAAATCGGCCGGCAAGCGGTAATTGACATCCACGTTGCGTGCGATGCGTTCCGGATACACGATGCCCTTGCTGCGCGTGATGGGGAGAGAAAACGCCAGCGGACTGGCCGCATCGAGTCCCGCCTGGCTGATGATGCGCAAGACGGCGATATTTTCCGTCGGCAACGGCCCCGCATCCGACAGGCTCAACTCCAGGTCCAGGTCGCGCATGTCAATGGGCAAGCCATCCTGCTTGAGCAACAGGCGATCAGGCACGGTGCCGCGCACGAAATCGTCGTCCAGCACGCTGTAGCGCCCGCGCGACATGACGAGGATGGCGTGGTCGCCCTCGTCGAGCCGGTTGCGCAGTTTGTTCCAGCTGCGTTCCGTCAACAGATTGCGTCCCACCGTGGGTACAGACACATAGGCCAGGTACAGGTCGATGAACACGCCGTCCGGCGCGCGCGTGGCCTCCGCATCGAGTCCCGCGCCGGGACTGCCGGCAAACAGGGTTTCCACATCCTTGTTACTCAGGCGTACATGTTGAATCAAGCCCTGTTTGAGCATCTGCGCCACGCTGAGTTTCTCGAATACCTCCATGCGGATGCGGGCGATCTGGTCCGGGTCGCGGCCTTGCGCGAAGCCGAGTTTTTTCCGCGACACTTTCAAGGCCGAGGCCAGCACACTTTGGTTGATGATGCGCACAGAGGCCGTGGCCTTCGACACGCCATCGATATCGGCGTGGCTTGCATCTGGCGCGCGCTTGGTTCGCGCATCGATGGCGATGTTCTGTTTCAGCGACAAGCCCTGGTACTGTTTGACAAATTGAAACAGGGGCGCTTCGCCCAAGCCATCGAGAAACACGGGTTCGTGCTGCGACAGGACGGCGACGTCGAGAAAACTGCCCTGTGGATCGATGGCGATCAATAAATTGACGGGTACGCCGGAAAAGCCGGGAATGGGCGCCAGGTCCACCGATTCAAAAACATAGCCGACCAGCTCGGTGGCCGTGGCGTTTTGCCGGAACAAGGGCCAGACGGGCAAGTCGGCTTCCTTGTCGCCGACGACGATGGGAGCGGGAAAGCGCCGTGCCAGCTCGGCCTTGGTCAGTACACCCGCCCACGCCTGTCCCAGGATAAACAGGAATAGCCAGCATCCGATGAATAACCGCATTGTCCGCATCCACTACGCTCCGTGCGGCGCCCTGTTACAAGGCGCCGCGTTGATGGGTTAGAAGAAAATAATGCCGCCCAGGGAGACGCCTTTCATCTTCGCTTCGCCGCCAGCAAAGCCTTTCGAGCGCGTCTGGCCCAGTTCTCCCACCAGGGTGATCGCGCTGTTGAGCGAGTAATACGCGCCCAGGGTCAGGTTGGCGTTCGACTTCAAGCCGCCCGTACCGGCCGTGTTGTCGTCGTTCTTGCTGATGCCATAGGACAGTCCCAGCTTCAGCTTGTCCGTCGTTTTGTACGTGCCTTGCAGCAGCCAGTTCTTCGACTTGGTATCGCCCTGGTCCGCATCGGAGAGTATCCCCAATCCTTTGCCGCCTTGGAAGTTGACCAATACGCCGGCCGGGCCCATCTGGTACGAACCGCCCACTTCCACGCCGCGCATGGTCAGATCATCGACGCCCGGCGTTTTCGACGTGAATTTTTGCGACTTCACACCGAGCCACGCTTTCAAGCCTTCCTGCGCATACGTCAGCTGCGCCTGGACTTGCGGGCTCGACTTCGAAGAATAGGTCGAACCGGCCACGATGGGCGTATCGGAAACAGGGCTGACCAGCGCCACGTCGGCGCCAAAGCCGCCCGACTTCGGCGAGCTGTACATGATCTGGCCATAGTTGCCCAGATAGGTATAGCCGGCGCCGATATGGCCCAGGGTCACCCTGCCCCGCTGCGTCGCCTGCACGGGTGCGCCCGAACCCAACAAGGTCATGTCGGACAGGATCGCATTCGCGCCGAAGATGCCGTAGTCGCGGCCCAGCTTGAAGGTGCCCATCTGCGCATTGCCAAATGTGAAGAAGGCCTGGCGCACATCGACCACGCTGTTCTGGCTGATGGCGCTGTCGGTGGCCGTCGAGTTATAGATGCCGATCAAGGCTTTCACGTCGTACTCGCCCAGCCGCGAGCTTGCCGAGGTGATCAATCCATTTGGCAGCAAGCCGTTGCCGATGGTAGTGCGATCCTTTTCGCCGCCGCAACCGAGCGCCTGGCCACCCAGCGCCAGTCCGCCCACCGCATCGCCCGAACACGACACTTGCGTGTAATAGGCGTTGACGATGCCGCCCACCGACACGGTCCAGTCGCCAGCCTTGATATCGACGGCTTGCGCCTGCCCCATCGCTGCGATTGTCATGACACCCAGGCTCCCCAGCTTGATCAATGTGTTCATTGCTTCTCCTCTTTCTTCTCTGTTTTTAGTGTGCACACCAGTGATTGATGTACCTCAAGCTTTGGCAATAAGCGTGCCCAGCGCGGTTCAGAGGGAACAAGAGAAAAAGCGTATTCAACGTGTGCAGCAGCGGATCAATCACCACTGATAGTGTTCATTTTTTGACCGCAAGTTTGCATAGCAGGCGGACTGGTAAACAAAAAACTGACGGCCTGCGCCGTCAGCAAAAAGAAAACACCTGGCGGACAGGGAGACACCCATCCGAGTGGCCCGGGTGCTTCACCCCATTACTTCGATGCCAGCTTGAAGACCCATACGGAACCGCCCTGTTCCAGGAAGTTGACCTTCTTCGCCACTTCGCCGCCCCACAGCGGCACCGCGCCACCCCAGCCGGAAACGACGGCCACATATTGCGTGTCGCCATCCTGCCAGGTGACGGGCGGCGCCACGACGCCGGAACCCGTCTGGAATTTCCACAACTCCTTGCCCGTCTTCGCGTCGACGGCTTTCAGGAAGCCTTCCGGCGTACCATAGAACACCAGATTGCCGGCCGTACTCATCACGCCGCCCCACAGCGGCGCGTTGTTCTTGATTTCCCAGACGATCTTGCCCGTCTTCGGATCGATGGCGCGCATGGCGCCGATGTAATCGTCAAACAAAGGCTTGATGGTGAAACCGGCGCCGAGGAAGGCGCCGCCCTTCTTGTAGCTGATCGGCTCGTTCCAGATATCCATGCCCCATTCGTTCGCCGGCACATAGAACAGCTTGGTTTGCGGCGAGTACGCCATCGGCATCTGGTTTTTTGCGCCGAGGAAAGCGGGTGCGGCAAACACGGTCGTGCCCTTCTTGCCTTCCTCTCCCTTGGTCGGATCGCCAGGACGTCCGGCGGGGATGAAATTCGGCCGGCCCGTCTTCAGGTCGATGCTGCTGGCCCAGGTGATTTTCTTCACAAACGGAAAGGCGTTCTGCAGCTTGCCGCTGGCCGCATCGATGACATAGAAGAAACCGTTGCGGTCGGCCTTGCCGCCGTAGCGCTTGCCATCCATGTCGAAGGTGACGAATTCGTTGGCGCCGTCGAAATCCCAGGCGTCGTTGGGCGTGTTTTGATACGCCCACTTGATCTGGCCCGTTTTCACGTCCAGCGCCACGGTGGATGACGAGTACAAGTTGTCGCCGGGACGCAAGTGGCTGTTCCATGGCGCCGGGTTGCCGGTGCCAAAGTAGGCGAGCTTGGTTTGCGGATCGTAGGTGCCGCCCATCCAGGTCGAGGCGCCGCCCGTTTTCCACAGGTCGCCCGGCCAGGTTTTGTTCACGGTGCCGGACACGCCGTTGTCGATGGCCTTGCCATCCTTGTCGTAGCGGTGGCCCATATGACCTTCCACCGTCGGACGGCTCCACACGAGATCGCCCGTCATCGGGTTGCGCGCTTCGACCCGGCCCACGATGCCGAATTCGCCCCCCGACACGCCCGTCAGCAGCAAGCCTTCGGCGATCAGCGGGGCGGCCGTCATCGAGTAGCCGGCCGCGTAATCATCGACTTTTTCCTTCCAGACGATCTTGCCCGTGTTCTGGTCCAGCGCCACCAGGTAGGCGTCGAGCGTGCCGAAAATCACCAGGTTGCCGTACAGGGCCGCACCGCGGTTGACCACGTCGCAGCACGGCATGATGCCGTCCGGCAAGCGATGCTCATACTTCCACAGCTTGGCGCCCGTTTTCAAGTCGATGGCAAAGATGCGCGAATACGATGCCGTGACGAACATCTTGCCGTTATGAATCAGCGGCTGCGACTCCTGGCCTCGCTGTTTTTCACCGCCAAACGAGAACGACCAGGCCGGCACCAGCTTGGCCACGGTCTTGTCATTGATCTGCGTCAGCGGCGAATAGCGCTGGCCCTGCGTACCCATGCCAAACGACAGGACGCTGGCCGGATTCTTCGCCGTGTTGTCGAGCATGGCATTGCTGACATTGCCCACGTCGGCCGCCTGGGCCAGCGATGCCAAACCCAAACCGATGAGTATCCCCATGATTTTTTTCTGCACAATCATCTCCCTCTGTTATTAGTATGTGTGTGTAACTCTCAGGTACTTTTTCTGTCGTGCTCATGCGGCTGGGCATGCAACAGCGCGCACTCTTCATCGGTGAACAGGCGCGAGCGCGTCAAAAAGCGCTTGCCGGTGCCGTTGTCAAGTGAAAACATGCCGCCATTGCCGTCGACCACATCGATAATCAACTGGGTATGCTCCCAGTACTCGAATTGCTCGAGTCCCATGTAAAACGGTGTGCCATTCAAATTGCCGAGATAGATATCGGTGTCGCTGACATCGAACTCGCCCAACGCATAGCACATGGGCGCACTGCCATCGCAGCAGCCGCCCGACTGGAAGAACATCAGCGGGCCGTGACGCTGGCGCAATTTTTCCATCATTTCCAGCGCCGCATCGGTGGCGACCACCCGGGCAATTGCTGCACTCATGGCATCCCTTTCTGCGCGCCGCACCTGGACTACAGGTGCGGCGACTGTTGCCGGTTTAGAAGAAGCCCAGGGCTTTCGGGCTATAGCTCACCAGCAAGTTCTTCGTTTGCTGGTAGTGATCGAGCATCATCTTGTGGTTTTCGCGGCCGATACCCGATTGCTTGTAGCCACCGAATGCGGCATGGGCTGGATACAGGTGATAGCAATTGGTCCACACACGGCCCGCCTGGATGGCGCGTCCCATGCGGAAGGCACGCGAACCGTCACGCGTCCACAAGCCGGCGCCCAGGCCGTACAAGGTATCGTTGGCAATCGCCAGCGCGTCGGCCTCATCCTTGAAGGTGGTCACGGACACGACTGGCCCGAAAATCTCTTCCTGGAAGATGCGCATCTTGTTGTTGCCCTTGAACACGGTCGGACGCACGTAGTAGCCGCCTTCCAGGTCGCCCGCCTGCGTGTTGCGCTCGCCGCCAGCCAGCACTTCGGCGCCTTCCTGGCGGCCGATGTCGAGGTAGGACAGGATCTTTTCCAGCTGCTCCTGCGAGGCCTGCGCACCGATCATGGTGGAAGCGTCGAGCGGGTTGCCCTGCTTGATGGCGGCCACGCGCTTCAGGGCCCGTTCGATGAATTTCTCGTAGATCGATTCCTGGATCAGCACGCGCGATGGGCAGGTGCACACTTCGCCCTGGTTCAGCGCGAACATGGCAAAACCTTCCAGGCACTTGTCGAAATAATCATCGTCCGCATCCATCACGTCTTCAAAGAAGATGTTCGGCGACTTGCCGCCCAGCTCGAGAGTGACGGGAATCAGGTTTTGCGCCGCGTAGCCCATGATCAGGCGGCCCGTGCCCGTTTCGCCCGTGAAGGCGATCTTGGCGATGCGCTTGCTCGACGCCAGCGGCTTGCCCGCTTCCAGGCCGAAACCGTTGATGATGTTCAGCACGCCCGGTGGCAGCAAGTCACCGATCAGCTCGATCAACACCATGATGGAGGCCGGCGTCTGCTCGGCCGGTTTCAAGACCACGCAATTGCCGGCGGCCAGGGCTGGCGCCAGTTTCCACACGGCCATCAAGATCGGGAAATTCCACGGGATGATCTGGCCCACGACACCCAGCGGCTCATGGTAGTGATAGGCATAGGTTTCCGCGTCGATTTGCGCGACGGAACCTTCCTGCGCGCGGATGCAACCGGCGAAATAACGGAAATGGTCGATGGCCAGCGGAATGTCGGCATTCATCGTTTCGCGGATCGGCTTGCCGTTGTCGATGGTTTCCGCCGTGGCGATCAGGCTCAGGTTCTGCTCGATGCGGTCGGCGATGCGGTTCAGGATATTGGCGCGCTCGGCAGGCGACGTCTTGCCCCAGGCATCCTTGGCGGCATGCGCGGCGTCCAGCGCCAGCTCGACGTCTTCCGCCGTGGAGCGGGCGATTTCGCAAAATGGCAAGCCGGTGATCGGCGTAATGTTAGGAAAATATTCACCTTTTACCGGTGCAACGAATTTACCGCCAATGTAATTGTCATAGCGTTGTTTGAAGGGATTGGCTACGCCCAGTTTGCTGATGTCTGCGAGATTCATGTCGTCCTCTATCGGGTTAATTAGAATGAAATTACTTAATTAAAATCAAACGTCCTGGTACAGATGGGGGTGAGTACATGGGGTCTTCCGCAAATGCCGTGCCAGCTCGCCGCCCCCTTACAAACTTAGCCGGTTTTACCCTTGTTACAAGGGCGTGGCACCAATCCCGGCGCGCTTTTCAGCGTATCCCCCGGGCATGAAAGGAGGGCCGGGTCTGTTGGCGTTTTGAACAAGGTGGCAGCGTCCTGTTCCAATCCGGGCCAGCCCTGCTGCCGCCCCCCTGCGCCGCTACACAATGGAACAGGTGTACCAGACTGGAACACCTTCTCTGCGCCACTACCGAATCACCACGCCCCATGGCAATTCGCCCACGGCAATATCGGCCACCTTCTGTGCGCTGGCCGTGTCGATGACGGAAACGCTGTTCGAGCGGCCATTGGCCACGTACAGCTTGGCGCCGTCGGGCGTGATGGCCATGTTCCACGGACGCTTGCCGACGGCAATGGTGGCCGTGACCTGCTTGCTGGCCGTGTCGATCACCATCACCGTGCCGTCCGTGCCATTCGAGACATACACCTGCTTGCCGTTGGGGTGGACCACGATGCCATTTGCATTCTTGCCAGCGGGAATGGTGGCGATGGCCTTGCGCGCGGCCATGTCGATCACGTAGACGGCATTGACCAGCTCGCACGCCACGTAGGCGCGGCCCGAGTCCGGACTGAAGCCGATGCCGCGTGGGCGCAGTCCCACGGCGATGGAAGTCACCTGGCGGCGTTGCGCCACATCGATGACGTCGACTTGCTCGGCCTCTTCCGCGCTGACCAGCAGCCAGCGCCCATCGGGACTGAACACGGCATGTTCCGGATTACGTCCCTGCACCTTGATATCGGCGAGCAAGGTACCTGTGTGGCCATCGAGCAAGGCCACGCTATTGTTTTCCTCGACGGCCACGGCCACATAATGACCGTCCCGGGAAGCGCTGACACCTTCGGGCGACTTGCCCAGCGCCACCGCGCGCACGGGCGTGCCGGCAGCGTTATCGATCAGCAACAAGGCGCTGCTGGCGGCGTCCGTGACAAACAATTGCCGCCCGGTGGGGTCGGCGGCGATGCCGCGCGGCCGCTTGCCTGCGGCGATCTGGCGCACTACCTGGTCGGTAGCCGTGTCGATCACGCTCAAGGTGCCCGATTTTTCATTGGGGACATAGGCAAACGGAGCGGCCTGGAGGGCGCTGCTGGCGAGCGCAGGCAGCAGCCAGCACACCTGGCGCAAGCGCGAGAAGAAGTTGGGCATAATCACCTTTTCAATGGAAAAACACAGGAAAAACGCGCGGCATCGGCGCCTATGACAATTGCTGTATGCAAACGCCGTGCCACGGACAAGCGTATAATTTCAGCCCACCAATGGAGACATGGCAGGCATATTGCTTGATAAGACTATGCAGACCTGTGCCGCTCACGCGCTCAAGCAGGCTTTTATTCACATTGGAGAATCCGCATGCAGCATCGTTTCCGCCTGAACACCATCGCCAGCCTGTTTGTCGCCGGCAGCGCCACCCTGGTCCCCCACGTCTTTGCCGCCGAGGCAGCTGATCCGGCCAACGGGCAACTCATGGATACGGTGGTCGTCAGCGGCAGCCGCATCGCCCACCCCAGCCAGGAAGTGCCGGCCTCGATCGACGTCGTCGGCAGCGCTCGCATCCAGGATGGGCAAATCCGCGTCAACGCATCGGAAGCGCTGGCCGCCGTGCCGGGCCTGGTCGTGCAAAACCGCCAGAACTATGCGCAAGACTTGCAGATCTCGTCGCGCGGCTTCGGCGCACGCTCAGCCTTCGGTGTGCGCGGCGTCAAACTCATCAGCGATGGCATTCCCGCCAGCATGCCCGATGGCCAGGGCCAGGCCGCCACCTTCAACCTCGATACGGCCGAGCGCATCGAAGTGCTGCGCGGCCCGTTTTCTGCCATCTACGGCAACCACTCAGGCGGCGTGATCCAGCTGTTTTCCAAGGATGGACAAAATCCCCCGTCCGTCGAACTGAATGTGACAGGCGGCAGTTTCGGCACCAGCAAGGTGGACTTGACGGCGCAAGGCCAGACAGGCGGCATCGGCTACGTGCTCGACGGCTCGCGCTTCCGCACGGATGGTTTTCGCGACCACAGCGCCGCCACGCGCGAACAGGCTTTCGGCAAGATCACCGTCAAGCCGACGAAGGACAGCAAGCTGACCATCGTCGCCAACAGCCTGCACCAAGGCAACACGCAAGATCCGTTGGGCGCCACCTGGGCCACGTTTGCCCGCGACCCGCGCGCCGGCGAAATCGACACGACGGATACACAGAACCCGAGACGCACCCTGGCCGAACGCTACAACACGCGAAAGAGCATCGACCACCAGCAAATCGGCGCCACCTATGAACAGTCGTTCGGAGATGACCGCCTGCGTGTGATGGTGTATGGCGGCAACCGCGACGTGATTCAATACCAGGCATTTACCAAAGGCTTCCAGGCCCCGGCCAGCCATTCGGGCGGCGTGGTCGATTTCCAGCGCCAGTTCTATGGCATCGACACCAACTGGCTGCATGTGAACCAGCTGGCCGGGGGCAAGCTGAGCACCACCATCGGCATCGATTATGGCCGCTCCAGCGATGACCGCACCGGCTATGAGAATTACATTGGCAATAGCTTTGGCGTAAAAGGCAAGCTGCGCCGCGACGAGCAGAATGTCGTGTCCAGCCTCGATCCGTATGTCCAGGCGGAATGGCAAAACGGGCCGTGGCTGCTCAGCGCAGGTGTGCGCTACAGCAAGATGAAAGTGTCGGTCAACGACCACTTCCTCGGCAATGGCAATGACAGCGGCAGCCTCGAGTTCAGCCATACGACACCAGTGCTGGGCCTGCTGTATAAACTGACGCCGAACGTCAACGTCTACGCCAGCGCCGCGCGCGGCTTCGAAGCGCCCACCTTGAATGAGCTGTTTTACTCGGGCACGGGCGGCGGCTTCAATTACCAGCTGAAACCGGCCACCAGCACCAACCTGGAAGCGGGCATCAAGGCCAGGATCAATAACAACACGCACATCAACGCGGCCGTGTTCCAGATCAAGACCAACGACGAACTGGTGGTCGACAAGTCCAGCGGCGGGCGCACCAGCTATCGCAATGCGGGTAAAACCTTGCGCCAGGGTATGGAAGTATCGCTGGACTCGAACCTGTCGTATGGTTTCACGGCAAAAGTGGCGCTCACCAGCCTGCACGCCGTGTATGACCAGGCCTTTGGCAGCGTGCGCGAAGGTAGCCGCTTGCCGGGCGTGCCCAGCGCCAACCTGTTTGCGGAACTGGCCTGGAAAGACACGCTCGACCGTTTTGGCGCGGCGCTGGAAAGCGTGGCCAGCAACCAGATCTACGCGGAGGACAGCAACAGCGAAAAACCGGCGCCCGGCTATACGGTGTTCAATGCGCGCTTCAACGCCAAGCAAAACGTGGGCAACTGGCGCTTCAAGGAATTTGCCCGCCTGAACAATCTTTTCGACAAGACCTACGTGGGCTCCGTCATCGTCGGCGACAGCAACAAGCGCTACTATGAAGCGGCGCCGGGACGTAATTGGTTGCTGGGCGTTAGCGCGCAGTACTCGTTCTAATAACAAAGCCCGCACATCGACCGATGCGCGGGCTTTTTATCATGCGGCATGGCCTGTTATGGCCGTGCTTCCTTCACGCCATATTTCTCGAAGATGGTTTTCAATTCGCCGCTGGCGGCCATCTCGTTCATGGCTGCCTGCAGCAACTTGCCCACGTCGAGTTGCTGGCGGCTGACGGCCAGGCCCACGGCCCAGCCGGTACGCGGCAAGCGGGCGAACGCCACTTCGCTCAAGGGGAAAGCGGGATCGCTTTTCAGCACTGATTCGATTTCCGACCGGTTGGCCAGCACGGCGTCGAGCTTGCCCGCCTGCAATTGCTGCAAGGCTTCGGCCGCCGTGTCGAAGATACGCACGTCGTCACGGTACTTGCCATTGTCTTCACCCAGCATCAGCATGGCCGCGATCGACACCTTTTCCACGCCGATGCGCTTGCCGGCCAGCGAAGCGACGCCCTCGAATTGCGGCACGGCTTGCGCGCTGCGCGCCAGGCGCACGGTTTCCACGTAGTACGGCGCGAAGATCTCGACCTTGTCGTTATCCGCCATCAACTTCTTGTCGACCGGCACATGCAACATCACATCGGCGGGACCATAACCGAGGTAATGCCCCTTCCACACCATATTGCGCAAATCATCGTTCAGGTTTTCGCCAGCGGGAAATGGCAGCAAGCTCAGTTTCAAACCCAGCTTTTTCGCCAGCGCTTCGGCGATGTCGATATCGATGCCAACGCCCTTGTCGGAAAACGGCGCGAACTCATTGTACACAGCCACTTTCAGGCTGCCCGACTGCTGCACTTTCTGCCAGTCGGCATGCGCCGGCGCGGCTGCGCACAGCGCCAGGCAGGCGAGCGAGAGCATCGCGCGCGCGCCATGGAGTTGAAATGAACGCATGGGACTCCTTTATGATCAGTTCGACTCGCGGCGGGTTTCCAGATAGGTCTTGATGGCCCACATGGCTTCCTGGTTGAACACGCCCTCGAACGGCGGCATGTACACGGCGCCATTGCGCACTTTACCGTGGCGGATGGTGGTCAGGTAGTAATTATCCGTCTCCTTGTAGCAAGCCTGTTTCTTTGTCTCATTCTTGATACTGAAACAATCGCGGTCAAGCTGGCGCAAGTCCGGTGCGATACCGCCCGAGATGGCTTCGATGCCATGGCAGCGGGCGCAATTCTGATTGTAGGCCGAGGTGCCCACCGTCAAGGCCAGTTTGTTGCCCCGATACGGATTTTGATCGAGCCACTTGTCGCCCACCTTGGGCAAGCCCGTGGTGTCGACGCCTTGCGGCGTGACATTGCCGTGCGCATAGGCATGCGGTAAGGTCAGCAGGGAAGTGAGGGCAACGGCGCCGGCGGCGGCAACGCCGAGCAGGGTACGAATGGAATAGGACATGCTGGTCTCCTTGGTTTTTTTAGTGAATATCCAAGAAGAGCAAATGCCATGCCATGCGTATATGCCCCACGTCCGGCCACCCATGTATCAATTTGGAACAGCTGCAACAGCTAGTTGTGTCACCGCGCGCGTCAAGCGGCGGCCACCGTGCAGATGCTGCTCCGCTCCTGCTGCTCGAAAGTAATACGCACGGGCAAAAATCGGGCAATCACCTCCGCATTCGTCAGTGCATGCTGCGAGACCTTGCTGCAACTGAAGCTACCGCCGCCGGCCAGCGCCATGGGCAGCAAGAGCTGGTCGGCCAGGTGCTCGCCGACGGCCGCGTCCGTCTTGAGATAGGCGCGCACCTCGTTCAACAGGCGCTTGGCCACGGATTCGGCCAGCAAGGACTTTTCACCGAAAGCAGTAAACACTTCCGTGACATGCTCATGCTCCAAGGTCAGCAACAAGACATTGCCCGGTCCCTGCTCCGACGGCAAGCCGACGATGCGCAACTGATTGCCGCTCCAGCCCATGCCGCCGGCGACACGCTCGAGCTCGCGCTCGGCCACCCGCACGTGCACGCCCGCCACCACGCTTTCCGCATACCCCGCCTTCCGTTCACCGCGCTGCAGCAATGCGATGGGGCGCAAGCGCTGGCACGGTTGCACGGTGGCCATCACCTCGCCGCCGCCTGCGGGATGAAAGCCATAGCGTTGCAGCGAAATATCCACCTCGGCCCCCATCTGTTCCAGGACGCGGCCATACGCGCGCTGCAGGAAATGCACGGGCGGCGCCATGGCATTGTGCGTGCCACCACTGATGCGCACGGTAGAAGCTCCATCCGCATGCAGCAGGGCCGGCAACAGGGTTTGCAATACCAGGGTGCAGCTGCCGGCGCTGCCGATGGCGAAGCGGTAATCGCCGCCGCGTATGGGGCCAGGCACGAATTCCAGGCTCGTTGCGCGCAGCGCCACTGGCGTCGTGTGCGCCCCGCAAATGGCGGCTGTCGCCTGCACGGCCAGCAGATGCTGGCGCAGCAAGCCGGGCTTTTCCCGCCCCGCGCGGATATTCGTCAGCCGGAATGGCTGCCCCGTGATCATGGACAGGCTCAGCGCCGAGCGCAAAATCTGTCCGCCGCCCTCACCTTGCGCTCCATCTATTTCTATCATCTCTGCTTTCTCTCTTATCCTTTGACGCAGACGACCTGCTTCAAGATATGCACCACACCGACCAGCTCGCGCTGCGCCAGCATCACCGCATCGATATCCTTGTAGGCCATCGGAATCTCATCGATCACGTTTTCATTCTTGCGGCATTCCACGCCTTGCGTGGCGCGGATCTGGTCATCCAGGTTGAAGCGCCGCTTCGCTTCCGTGCGGCTCATCGTGCGGCCCGCACCGTGGCTGCAGCTATGGAAACTCTCCGCATTGCCTTTGCCGCGCACGATAAAACTCTTCGCCCCCATGGAACCGGGAATGATCCCCAGCTCGCCGGCGCGGGCCGAGACGGCGCCCTTGCGCGTGACCAGCACATCCTTGCCGAAGTGGTGCTCCTTCTGCACATAGTTATGGTGACAGTTGACGGCTTCCACGTGCGTCTGGAACGGTTTATGGATGACCGTGCGCACGGCGGCGATCAGGTTCTGCATCATCACTTCTCGGTTGTTGCGCGCAAACCGCTGCGCCCAGCCGACCGCTTCCACGTAATCGTCGTAATGCTGCGTGCCTTCGGCCAGGTAAGCCAGATCCTGGTCGGGCAGGTTGATGAAGTGGGTGCGCATATCCTGCTTGGCCAGTTCGATGAAGTGCGTGCCGATGGCATTGCCCACGCCGCGCGATCCGGAATGCAGCATGAACCATACGGAACCCTGTTCATCGAGGCAGACTTCGACGAAGTGGTTACCGCTGCCCAAAGTCCCCAGGTGACGATAATTGTTCGTATTTTTCAGCTTCGGCGTTTTCAGGCAGATGGCGTCGAATTCATCCTTCAATTGCAGCCACGCGGCATCGACCACCGAGGGCGGCGTATGCCAGGACCCCTCATCACGGCCGCGATGTCCGCGCGTCTTCGGCGACATCCCGTGCGGAATGGCGCGTTCGATGGCGCTGCGCAGCGGCGCCAGATTATCGGGCAAGTCATTCGCCGTCAGCGTGGTCTTCGCCGCCATCATGCCGCAACCGATATCCACGCCCACCGCCGCCGGGATCACGGCGCCCAGGGTGGGAATCACGCTGCCGATGGTCGACCCTTTACCCAGGTGGACGTCGGGCATGACGGCGATGTGCTTGTAAATGAAAGGCAGGGTCGCCGTGTTGCGCAGTTGTTTTTTGGCCGCTTCTTCGACAGGCACGCCACGGGTCCACATTTTGACGGGACGGCTGCCTTCGGTATGCAGGACTTCGTATTCTTCGTTTTTCATCTGCTTCTTTTCTTCTATTTTATAAGGGGTGATGACAAGGCTTGGTAAAACGTCTGCCGACGTATCGGCTCTGGAGGTAGGTATTGGCCATTTCGTTCCTCCCTGCTCTCTACTTTCATCTCGTTGCTACACTCTCTATTGCAAGCGCTGTGCCAGCTTTTAATATTTCACCCAAGATACCTATAAACCATTGATTTAATTAAATAATATTTCAATACATGTTCTGCCGAGCAAGTTCCTGCGCATTACAATCTAAACTATAATTATCTTTTAAGATAAATAGTTATCCAATTTATGCAAGCAAAACGCACCGTTGTCATTGGTTTTCTCGGCACGCAGCTCGACAACGGCAAGGGTGCTGCGCGCTGGGAAAAGTGGCGTCCCAGCGTCGCCCTGACCCAGCATGAAGACAAGATCATCGACCGTTTCGAGCTGCTGTACGCGGGCAGCCAGTTTGACAATCTGGTACGCCAGGTATCGCAGGATATCGCCAGCATCTCGCCTGAAACCACGATGATCGCCCACGAACTACCCATCAGCGATGCCTGGGACTTCGAGAACGTGTACGGCGCCCTCTACGATTTTGCCAACAACTACCCGTTCGATCCGGACAAGGAAGACTACTGGATCCACATCACCACCGGCAGCCACGTGGTGCAGATCTGCATGTTCCTGATGACGGAAGCACGCTATTTCCCCGGCCGCCTCGTGCAAACGTCGCCACCGAAGCGCCAGGGTGCCGGCAATCCCGGCAGCTACGCATTGATCGACCTCGATCTGTCGCGCTACGACCAGATCGCCCAGCGTTTTACGCGCGAACAGGCTGAAGGCGTGGCCTTCCTGAAGTCCGGCATCGCCACGCGCAATGCGAAGTTCAACGGCATGATCGATGAAATCGAGCGCGTCGCCATCAAATCGAAAGCCCCCATGCTGTTGATGGGGCCGACCGGCGCCGGCAAATCGTTCCTTGCGCGCCGCGTGTATGAACTGAAAAAATCGCGCCACCAGATCGATGGCAAATTCATCGACCTCAATTGCGCCACCCTGCATGGCGATGGCGCCGCCTCTACCCTGTTCGGCCATATCAAGGGGGCATTTACGGGCGCCGGCGCGGACCGGCCCGGCTTGCTGCGCAGCGCGCATAAGGGCTTGCTGTTTCTCGATGAAATCGGTGAACTGGGGCTCGACGAGCAGGCGATGCTGCTGAAAGCCATCGAAGAAAAGCGCTTTTTCCCCGTCGGTGCCGATACGGAGGTGCAGAGCGACTTCCAGCTGATCGCCGGCACCAACCGCGATCTGGGCAAAGAGGTAGCCGCCGGCCGCTTCCGCGAAGATCTGTATGCGCGCATCAACCTGTGGACGTACGAATTGCCGGGTCTGGCGCAGCGGCCGGAAGACATCGAGCCGAACCTGGAATACCTGCTGGCGCAATATGGTGCCGAGACGGGTGAACGCGTGCGCTTCAACAAGGAGGCGCGCGAGCGCTTCATGCGTTTCGCCGCGTCGCCTTCGGCCGCCTGGAGCGGCAATTTCCGCGACCTGTCCGCCGCCGTCACGCGCCTGGCCACCTTGTCGGAAGCGGGCCGCATCACGGATGGCGTGGTCGACGAGGAAATCAGGCGCCTGAAACGGCTATGGCAGCATCATGACAAGCCTGCCGGAGGCATGGAAATCGATCTGGCCGATATCATGGGAAGCGAGGCAGCCGCGCAGCTTGACCTGTTTGATGCGCTGCAGCTGAGGTCAGTAATTCAGGTATGCCGACAATCGAACAGTTTGTCCGATGCGGGCCGTACCCTGTATGCCGTGTCGCGCGCGGCGAAGGCCAGGCCAAATGATGCGGACCGGCTCAAGAAATTCCTGGCCCGCTTTGACCTTGAATGGGATGGAGTCTGCCGACCTCATTAACGGAGAAAGGCAGCGCTAAGCGCTGCTTTTTTATGTCCGCACGCGGTTATTGGAAAAAGCATCAGACGTAAAAAAACCCCAACCGGATCACCGGAAGGGGTTTTTTCGAATAACAAGCCTGACGATAACCTACTTTCACACTGGTTGCAGCACTAT
>NZ_JCAQAV010000059.1:0-20208 GCF_059617925.1 Janthinobacterium sp. JF4
CCGGAGGGCCGTCCCTTTTGTGCCGCAAACTAGTGCGTCTCATTGGGGAGGCGAATCATATCAAAGACCATCGAAGTTTGGCAAGCGCTTTTCCAGGAAAGCGTGCATGCCTTCTTTTTGCGCAGGCGTCCCGAAGGCGGCCTGGAACAAACGGCGCTCGTAGGCGACGCCATCGGTCAAGGTCGTCTCAAAGGCGCGATTGACGCAATCCTTGATCATCATGGCCACCGAGGTCGGCATGGCGGCGATGGTCTTGGCGGCGGCCAAGGTTTCTTCCAGCAACTTGTCAGCCGGCACCACGCGTGACACCAGGCCGATGCGTTCCGCCTCGGCAGCGTCGATGGTGCGTGCCGTCAGCAGCAGATCCATGGCCTTGGCCTTGCCGATGGCGCGCGGCAGACGCTGCGTACCACCCGCGCCTGGCGTGACGCCGACCTTGATTTCCGGCTGGCCGAACTTGGCGCTGTCGGCGGCGATCAGGAAATCACACATCATGGCCAGTTCGCAGCCGCCACCGAGTGCGTAGCCAGCCACCGCGCCCACCACCGGTTTGCGCACGCGCAAGATATGCTCCCAGTTGCGGCTGATATAGCCCTGGGTAAAGGTATCGGGGTAGGTGTAATCGGCCATGGCGGCGATGTCAGCGCCGGCGGCAAACGCTTTTTCGCTGCCCGTGAGCACGATACAGCCGATATTGTCATCCGCGTCGAACTTCAGCAGGGCGTCGCCCAGCTCATTCATCATATTGTCGTTCAAGGCGTTCAAGGCCTTCGGGCGATTCAGGCGGATGACCGCCACTTTGTCCTGGATATCGATGATCAAGTCTTCGTATTGCATAGTGTCTCCTCTGGATGAACGGTGCAACGATTGTAGCGGCTAACGGCAGCGGCGCGACAGGCGCGCTGCTATTATTGTGAGCCCGGTCACCTTTATCGAGCAGCGTATTTTCTCCTCCTTCTTTCAATACTGCGCCCACTACCTGCGCGGCGACGGCAGCGCCGCCAGCGTCAATTTCCGCCGCCTGTGGTTCAGCAACGGCCTCAATTGCTTCGGCGCCCAGATCACCTCGCTGGCCCTGCCCCTGTGCGCGGTACTGTTATTGCACGCGACGCCTGAGCAGATGGGCGTGCTGGTCGCTCTGCAAGCGCTGCCGTTCGCCCTGTTCGGCTTGCCCGTCGGCGTGCTGCTGGACCGGCGCAGCAAGCACCCGATCATGCTCTTCAGCGAAAGCATGTCCGGCCTGGCCCTGGCCAGCGTGGCCGTGGCTTACTGGTGCGGCGTGCTGTCGATGCCATGGTTGTATATAGTGGGGTTCATCATCGGCACGGGCTTCGTCGTCGGTGGCGGTGCCGAGCAAGTGTTTCTGACCTTCCTGGTGGGCCGCGATGGCTTGATCGATGCGCAATCGAAATTCGCCGCCACCGAATCGGCTTCACGCCTGATCGGCCCCGGCCTGGCCGGCGTGCTGGTGCAAGTCTTGTCCGCGCCCGTCGCCATCCTGTGCACGGCTTGCGGTTATCTGATTTCCGTCTGCAATCTGCGCGCCATGAGCGTACGCGATCCGCGACCGGCTCCATCCGACAAGCACGCCCTGCGCGACATCGCCGACGGCTTGCTGTTTGTCTGGCGCGAACCACTGCTGCGCGCGCTGGCCTGGGGTGCCGGTATCTGGCACTTCCTGTTTTACGCCAGCATGGCCTTGACGGTGCTGTTCGCCACGCGCGACCTGGGCATGAGCCCTGGGGTGCTGGGCATGACGCAGATGCTGGGCGGCGCCGGCGTCTTGCTCAGCGCCTTCATCGTCAAGCCGCTGACGCGCCGCCATGGCGCCGGCCGCACGATCCTGATCGGCCTGGCATCGACTTCGCTCTGCTTTGCCCTGACGCCAACGATTCCCGCCGCGCTATTTGGCAGCGCGGCCGCCAGCGCCGTGGCGTATGCCATATTGATGTTCTTTTTCGATTGCGGCGTGATGCTGTTCTTTATTCCCTACCTGG
Source organism: Janthinobacterium sp. JF4 (assembly GCF_059617925.1). Taxonomy (NCBI): domain Bacteria; kingdom Pseudomonadati; phylum Pseudomonadota; class Betaproteobacteria; order Burkholderiales; family Oxalobacteraceae; genus Janthinobacterium; species Janthinobacterium sp. JF4. The sequence continues at coordinate 1,998 of NZ_JCAQAV010000059.1, forward strand.
GTTTGCGCCAGAAGGTCACGCCGGACCCCATGCTGGGCCGCATGACGTCGACCATGCGCTTCCTGACGGTGGCAACCGCGCCGCTGGGCGCGCTGGCCGCCGGCTGGGTAGCGGAACACTTCGGCGTGCGCAATGGCCTGGCGTGCATCGCGGCAGGCAGCATCCTGTTGACGGTCGCCATGGTGTGGGGCACGCCGCTGCGTAGCGTGCGCACCTGAAGCGATGAACGGGCATACACTGCTGAAAGATTGCCTTGGTGACACTATTCATGCCAAAGCTTGCGAGGTTTGATTTACATCAAGGTTTTAGTTGATGTAAATCCATAAGCTGTCTTACATCACTTGAGGAGCACGCTATGTTTAACACCATCTTATTCCCCACCGACGGCTCGCCGTTGTCCGACAAAGCCGCCGAGACCGCCCTCGCCTTCGCCCAACTGAACAAAGCCAAGCTGGTCGCCATCAGCGTGGTGCAGCCCTTCCCGTTCTCGCCGATGGCCGACGGCGGCATCGTGCTCGACGCCAGCCTGTATGAACAGCAGATGCAGGAAGCGTCGCAACGCGCCATCGACAAGATCGGCGCAGCGGCGCGCGCCGCCGGCGTGCCTTTCGAAGGCGTGGTGGCCGTGTCGCCGAGCCCGCACGATGAAATCGTCAATGCGGCGCAGACCCACCATTGCGACATCATCCTGATGGCCTCGCATGGCCGCAAGGGCTTGAACAAGCTGTTCGTGGGCAGCGAAACGCAAAAAGTGCTGGCGCATACTCACTTGCCAGTGATGGTCTTGCGCTAAGCGACACCACGACCCGCCCGGCGCCGCGAGAAACTCAGCGCGCCGGCGCCTGTTTCGGCAGCAACACCCACACGGCGCCGCTCTGCTTCATGCGGCCCGCATTCTCGGCCGCTTCCACGCCAAAGCCAAAGAAATAATCGACACGGATCGGTCCGCGAATGGCGCCGCCCGTATCCTGCGCCATCACCAGGCGCTGCATGGGAATTTCGCTATTGGCTTGCGTGGTGGACAGGAACACGGGCGCACCCAGCGGCAGGAAACGCGAATCGATGGCCACCGAGCGCTGCGGTGTCAACGGCACGCCCAGCGCGCCCTTCGGCCCCACTTTCGGGTCCGGCAGACGCTCTTCCTTGAAAAAGACATAGCTGGGATTAGCGTTGAACAATTCATCCTTGCGCGTGGGGTGGCCGGCGATCCACGCCTTGATGCCCTGCGCGGATGCCTGGCTCAGGGTCAGCTCGCCCTTGTCGACCAGGTAGCGGCCGATCGATTTATACGGATGACCATTCTGGTCCGCGTACGCCACGCGCACGGTTTCCTGCGTATCGGTCAGTTGCACCCTGCCGCTGCCCTGCACTTGCAGGAAGAATGCTTCCACTTCATCATCCACCCACAGCAATTCCTTGCCCGTGACGGACGTGGCGCGCTCGATGTCGGCGCGGGTCGCGTACGGTATCACCTTCTTGCCGACCAGCTTGCCCCGCAAGCGCATGTTCTTCAATTCCGGATACACGCCGGCCAGGTCCACCGAGACGAGGTCGTCGGGCACCTTGTACAGCGGCGTCTGGTATGGACCGCCGCGCTTGCGCGCCCCGTGCAGCAGCGGCTCGTAATAGCCGGTCACCAAGCCGGTACTGGCGCCATCGGCGGTAATGACTTGATTGGGCACAAAGAAAGTCTCGAAAAACAGGCGGATGGCCTTGTCGCTGTCGGCATTGACCTGGCGCGCTATCGTGCACGATTCCTTCCAGTCCGGACGCTTCACCAGCACGCCGCACGAAGCCATGAACGCCGGCCAGGCGGCGCGCATGTCGTCGCGGGTCCAGCCTGGCAAGGCGGCGAACTTGGCCGGCACGAACGTTGGGGCCGCAGCATCGGTCACGTCTTTGGCATCCTTGGCCTCGGCCGGCTTGGCAGGCACTGGCCTGACGACGGTCGGAGCGATGGCCGGGGCCTTGCCAGTCGCGGTGACCGGCTCTGCCGGCGGCGTGGTACAGGCGGAAAGCGCAAGCGCGACGGCACCGACTGAAACGGGTAGACTACCGCGTGTCAACAGACGGCGGGTAAATACTAAGCTGCGGGTAAATAACATAGGGGGGTGTATGTGGATCTTGATGATAGAGGCGCTGGTGGCGTTCTTCTTGCTGGCATTTATAGTCTGGTGGACCATGTATGCGGGTAAAAAACCCGCACCACCGGCGCGCAAGCAGCTCAGTGAAGAACAGGACGCCACCGAAAAACTGAAGTAAGGAGGCAAGCCCCCGGCGTTTCCTTAATGCAGGGTACGCGGCACCGACAGCACGAACTCGGGGATCGGCGCTTCGAACTGATGTCCATCCTCGGCCACGCAGAAGTATTCGCCGTGCATCGAGCCTTGCGGCGTGCCCAGCATGGTGCCGCTCGTGTATTCGAACTGCTCGCCCGGCTGCAGCAGCGGCTGGTGGCCGACGGCGCCCAGGCCCCGTACCTCTTCCACCTTGTTGTTCGCATCCGTGATGACCCAGTGGCGCGAAATCAGTTGCGCGCCAGCTGTGCCCGTGTTGACGACGCGAATCGTGTAGCTGAACACGTACCGTCCCTGGTCCGGTGCCGATTGCTCGGGCAGATATTGCGTCTTGACCGTTACCGTAAATTCATAAGTCGCCATCGTCATTCCTATTCAGACATTGCCAGTCATATTGTGTGTCGCGCGCGACGCATTGGCCATCGCGCGATGCGTATTCGGTGTTTCACCGTACTTCAATGAAGCATGGTAGCGGCGTCAGGCGTAAAATAGCGCAAATCGCATTTTCTATCCTTTGGCTACTTCACCATGACAACATTCCGTATCGCTCCCAGCATCCTGTCCGCCGACTTTGCCCGCCTGGGCGAGGAAGTGCGCAACGTCGTTACCGCCGGCGCCGACATCATCCACTTCGACGTGATGGATAACCATTACGTGCCGAACCTGACCATCGGTCCGCTGGTATGCGAAGCGATCCGCCCGCACGTGCAAGTGCCCATCGATGTGCATCTGATGGTCAAGCCTGTCGATCGCATTATCCCGGATTTCGCCAAGGCTGGCGCGAACATCATCACCTTTCACCCGGAAGCGTCGGATCACGTCGACCGTTCCTTGCAGCTGATCCGCGACAATGGCTGCAAATCGGGCCTGGTGTTCAACCCGGGCACGCCGCTGCACTACCTGGAACACGTGATGGACAAGATCGACATCATCCTGATCATGTCCGTCAACCCGGGCTTCGGCGGCCAGTCCTTCATTCCGCAAGCGCTGAAGAAAATCGCCGAAGCGCGCCGCATGATCGACGAATCGGGCCGTGACATCATGCTCGAAGTCGATGGCGGCATCAAGATCGACAACATCGCCGCTGCCGCGGCTGCCGGCGCCGACACCTTTGTCGCCGGCTCGGCCATCTTCGGCAAGCCGGACTACAAGGCCGTCATCGATGCCATGCGCGCAGAATTGGCCAAAGTAGCGGGCGCCTGATGCAAGCGGGCACGGTGAAAGACCACGTACTGGCCGGCGTGCGCGCCGCCATCATCGACCTCGATGGCACGATGCTCGACACCGTGCCCGATTTTCATGTCGCCATCAATGGCATGCGCGCCGAACTGGACCTGGCGCCCATCAGCGCCGACGCCATCAAGCTGATGGTGGGCAAGGGCTCGGAAAACCTGATCCGCACCGTGCTGGCGCTCGACTTCGATGCCGCTGGCGTGGAACAGCATTTCGAGCAGGCGATGGAGGGCTACCAGCGCCACTACCTGGCCATCAATGGCCAGTTCAGCACCCTGTACCCGGACGTGGAAGCGGGGCTGGCGGCGATGCAGGCGGCGGGCTTGCGCCTGGCCTGCGTCACCAACAAACCGATCGCCTTCGCCCTGCCCCTGCTGAAACTGAAAAACCTGGACCAGTATTTCGAGATCGTGTATGGCGGCGATTCGCTGCCGCAGAAAAAACCGCACCCCATGCCGCTGCTGCAAGTGTGTGCGGACTTCGACTTGCCGCCATCCAGAGTGGTGGCCATCGGCGACTCCTCGAATGACGCGCAAGCGGCCAGGGCTGCGGCTTGTCCCGTACTGACGGTACCGTATGGCTACAATCACGGGCACTCTATACACGATACCGATTCCGATGGTATAGTAAAGACACTGCTCGAAGCAGCCCGTTTTATTGGCATGCAAAACTAACCGGCATACTGACCAAACCCAACACCATATCGTGAACACGTTTCTCATCAAAAAACACAATGTCACCCAAACCGGCTCGATTGAGGCCTGGCTTTGGCGACGCTGGCAATCCTGGCAGGCCTAAGCGCCGAGCCGTTACGATTGCTGCCGGCTACACACGCGTCCTTTGCGCATTTTGCGCGTGTTGCATGTACCGGCAAGTTTTTTGATAACCCACCGCAGGGTTTGTGCACTATGCACACTCATACCCTGACGGCATGGAGAGAAACATGACCGAACTCGAATTCAAATCGCTGGGCCAGCAAGGCTACAACCGCATCCCCCTGATCGCGGAAGCGTTCGCCGACCTGGAAACCCCGCTCACCCTGTACCTGAAACTGGCACAGGCCCAACAAGGTGGCAAGAACACCTTCCTGCTCGAATCCGTCGTCGGCGGCGAACGCTTCGGCCGCTATTCCTTCATCGGCTTGCCCGCCACGACCGTGTTGCGCAGCTACGGCAAACGCACCGAAATCGTCAAGAACGGCAGCGTGATCGAAGAACACGAAGGTAATCCGCTCGACTTCATCGAACAGTTCCAGTCGCGCTTCAAGGTCGCCCTGCGCCCCGGCATGCCGCGCTTCTGCGGTGGCCTGGCCGGCTACTTCGGCTACGACACCGTGCGCCACATCGAGAAAAAACTGGCCGGCGGTGCGCCGAAAGATGACTTGAACCTGCCCGACATCCAGCTGATGGTGACGGAAGAACTGGCCGTCATCGACAACCTGTCCGGCAAGCTCTATCTGATCGTCTACGCCGACACCACGCAGCCCGAATCGTTTTCGAAAGCGCAGCAGCGCCTGAAGGACTTGCGCATGATGCTGCGCCGCGGTGTCGATGCACCCGTCACCAGCGCTTCCGTTCGCACGGAAACCATCCGCGACTTTTCCAAGGAAGACTACCTGAAGGCCGTCGCCAAGGCGCATGAATACGTGATGGCGGGCGACCTGATGCAGGTGCAGATCGGCCAGCGCATCCGCAAGCCATATGTCGATTCGCCGCTGACCTTGTACCGCGCCTTGCGTTCGCTCAACCCGTCGCCGTATATGTACTTCTATAATTTCGGGGACATGCAGATCATCGGCGCCTCGCCCGAGATTTTGGTGCGCAACGAGAAGACGGCCGACGGCGGCAAGAAAGTCACCTTGCGCCCCATCGCCGGCACCCGTCCGCGCGGCGCCACGCCTGAGCGCGACGCCGAATTGTCGGCCGAACTGCTGGCCGATCCGAAAGAGATCGCCGAGCACGTGATGCTGATCGACCTGGCGCGCAACGACATCGGCCGCATCGCCGAGACGGGCAGCGTGCAAGTCACCGACCGCATGGTCATCGAAAAATACTCGCATGTGCAGCACATCGTCTCGAACGTGGAAGGCACCCTGAAGGAAGGTTTGTCGAACCTGGACGTGCTGCGCGCGACCTTCCCCGCCGGCACCCTGACAGGCGCACCGAAAGTGCGCGCCATGGAAGTGATCGACGAACTGGAAATCACCAAGCGCGGCATCTATGGCGGTGCCTGCGGCTACCTGTCGTTTGGCGGCGAAATGGATGTGGCGATCGCCATCCGCACGGGTGTGGTCAAGAACGGCATGCTGTATGTGCAGGCCGCGGCCGGCATCGTGGCCGACTCCATCCCCGAAATGGAATGGCAGGAAACGGAAAACAAGGCGCGCGCCGTACTGCGCGCCGCCGAACAAGTGCAAGATGGCCTGGATGGAGGGTTTTAAGATGCTGCTGATGATCGACAACTACGACTCCTTCACCTACAACATCGTGCAGTATTTCGGCGAGTTGGGCGAAGACGTGCGGGTCTACCGCAACGATGAAATCACGATCGAACAGATCGCGGCGCTGAACCCGGACCGCATCTGCATCTCGCCCGGCCCGAAAGCGCCGGCACAGGCGGGCATTTCGGTGGAAGTGCTCAAGCACTTCGCCGGCAAGAAGCCGATACTGGGCGTATGCCTGGGCCACCAGGCCATCGGCGAGGCGTTTGGCGGCAAGGTCATCCGCGCCAAGCAAGTCATGCATGGCAAGACTTCCCTCATCGCGCATACGGGCGTGGGCGTCTTCAAGGATATCCCCAGCCCCTTCACAGTGATCCGCTACCACTCTTTGGCGATCGAACGCGCCTCGCTGCCTTCCTGCCTGGAAGTGACGGCGTGGACGGACGACGGCGAAATCATGGGCGTGCGACACCGGGAATACGATATCGAGGGCGTGCAGTTCCACCCCGAATCGATCCTCTCGGAGCACGGCCACGCCCTGCTGAAGAATTTCCTCGAGCGCTGATTCCATGCGCACGCCACGGCGTGCCATCAGTGTCCTCCTGCGCCATCATTGAAGAAGGAAGCATCATGCCGATCACCCCACAAGAAGCTCTGCTGCGCTGCATCGAACACCGCGAAATCTTTCACGACGAAATGCTGTACCTGTTCCGCCAGATCATGTCCGGCGACATGTCGCCCACCATGATCGCGGCGCTCACCATGGGCCTGCGCGTGAAAAAGGAAACCATCGGCGAAATCGCCGCCGCCGCGCAAGTGATGCGCGAGTTTTCCACCAAGGTGCCCATGGCCGACACCACCAACCTGCTCGACATCGTCGGCACGGGCGGCGACGGCGCGCACACTTTCAATATTTCCACCGCCTCGATGTTTGTCGCCGCCGCCGCCGGCGCGCGCGTGGCCAAGCATGGCGGGCGCAGCGTCTCGTCCTCGTCCGGCAGCGCCGACGTGCTGGACTCCCTGGGCGTCAACATCAACCTGCAGCCCGAGCAGATCGCCCAGTCGATCGCGCAGACGGGCATCGGCTTCATGTACGCGCCCAACCACCATGCGGCCATGAAGCATGCGGCCCCCGTGCGCCGCGAACTGGGCGTGCGCACCATCTTCAATATTTTAGGACCGCTGACCAATCCCGCCGGCGCGCCGAATATCCTGATGGGCGTATTCCATGCCGACCTGGTCGGCATCCAGGTGCGCGTGCTGCAGCGCCTGGGCGCGCAGCATGCCATCGTCGTGTATGGCCGCGACAATATGGACGAAGTGTCGCTCGGTGCCGCTACCATGGTCGGTGAACTGGTCAACGGCGAAATCCGCGAATATGAAATCCACCCCGAAGACTTCGGCATGTCGATGATCGCCAGCCGCAACCTGAAGGTGGCCGATGCCATCGAATCGAAAGCCAAGATGATGGAAGCGCTGCGCGGCGAGCCCGGTGCGGCCGCAGACATCGTCGCCCTGAACGCGGGCACGGCGCTATATGCGGCCGGCGTGGCCAGTTCGATCGAAGACGGCCTGGCGCGTGCGCGCGCAGCCGTCAACTCGGGCGCGGCCCTGGCAAAACTCGATCAATTCGTGCAGGTCACGCAGCAGCTGGGCACACCAAAGCAAGCGTAAGCATCCGCCCTCCTTTATAGAATAGCGACCATCATGTCCGACATACTCGATAAAATCCTGGCCGTAAAAGCCGACGAAGTGGCCAAGGCCAAGGCGCACCGCAGCCTGGCCAGCCTGCGCGGCGACGTGGAAAGCGACAGCGCCCTGCGCGCCGGCTTGCGCGGCTTTGAAGCAAGCCTGCGCCAGCACATCGCCGCCGGCAAGCCTGGCATCATCGCCGAAGTGAAAAAAGCGTCGCCATCGAAAGGCGTGATCCGCGCCGACTTCCGCCCGGCGGACATCGCCGCCAGCTATGCGGCGCATGGCGCGGCCTGCCTGTCCGTGCTGACGGATGAACAGTTCTTCCAGGGATCCGTGGCATATCTGCAGCAGGCGCGCGCCGCCTGCGCCATTCCCGTGCTGCGCAAGGATTTCATGGTCGACATGTACCAGATCTATGAAGCGCGCGCCATGGGCGCTGACTGCATCCTCTTGATCGTCGCTGCGCTAGACCATGGCCTGATGGCCGAGATGGAAGCGTGCGCCCACGAACTGGGCATGGGCGTGCTGATCGAAAGCCACGACGGCGAAGAACTGACGGCGGCATTGAAACTCAAGAGCGCGCTGATCGGCATCAACAACCGCAATCTGCGCACCTTCGAAACCTCGCTCGACACGACCATCAATCTCTTGCCGCGCATCCCGCAAGACAAATTGATCATCACGGAATCGGGCATCCACAGCACGGCCGACGTGCAACGCATGCGCGATGCACACATCCACAGCTTCCTGGTGGGCGAAGCGTTCATGCGCGCGCCCGACCCCGGCGTGGAGCTGGAACGCCTGTTCAGCTAAACCATGGTAGGCTGGCAGGCATGAGACACGTGATGATCGTCCTTGCCGCCGCCAGCCTGCTGTCGGCTTGCCAGACTGCGGCCCCGCCAGCGGCGCGCACGCCCACACCTACGCCCGCTCGCACGCCCGCCGCGATACAGCTCGCCGCCAGCATCGACGCCTACAAATTGCTGGTGGCGCAGCAGATCATGGCGGCCAACGGGGAATACACGTTCAGCGGGCGCCTGCCGCCCATGCTGCCGGCCATCGTCGTGCTCGACCTGAGCGTGGGGCCCGACGGCGAGCTGAAAAGCGTGCAGGTACACCGTTCTCGCAACAGCCAGGCATCGGCCGCGGCGCTGGCCGCCGTGCGGCGCGTGCCGGCGTTCTTTCCGCCGGCGGGACACTTGATGCGCCGCCACGCCCGGACCTTCGATTTTTCCGAAACCTTCCTGTTCAACGACCAGTACCGGTTCCAGCTGCGGACCTTGTCCGGTCCACAGTAAGCGCGCAAGTATCAAGTTCGACGCAGTCGCGTCCCCGCTCCTTGGCCAGGTACAGGGCCGCATCGGCGCGCGACAGCAACTGTTCCAGCCCCTCCACCACCGATGCCTGGCAAGCGACGCCGATGCTGACCGTGCATGCTGGCAGGCCCGCATGATTCGGTTCGTGCAGCAAGGTGCGGATGCGTTCGGCCACGCCCAGCGCATCATGCGCCGGCATGTCCGGCATCAGCACGACGAACTCCTCGCCGCCGAAACGCGCCACGCAATCCGATTCGCGCAAGGCGCCTTTGATAACGATTGCCACATGCGCCAGCACCTGGTCGCCCACGGCGTGACCGTAGCGGTCATTGATCGATTTGAAGTAATCGAGGTCGATGCTGAGCAGTGTCAGCGGCAAACAGCGACGGCGCGGATTGTCTACTTCGCGCGCATAGGCGTCGCCAAAACCGCGCCGGTTCAGCACCTGCGTCAGTGGATCGTGGGTCGAGCGGCGCTCCAGTATCTGCTGCAGGCGGCGCGTCGCCACCGTCATGAAGCCCACCGTCAGCAGCAGTGCCATGAAATTGGCGACCGCCAGATAGATGCCGGCCGGCGTGCCGGCCACTGCCAGGTTCACGCTGGCGCCGCCATGCAGCAAGGCCGATACGCCGCGCGCCAGCACCACGACGGCTTGCGTCAGCATCAGCGCGCCAAAGAAAAGACTGGAGAAATGGCGCTCACCATGGCGCCACACCAACTGCACCTGGCGCGCGTAAAACAGGAAGACCAGCAGGGAGAAGACCGCCACGCGCGCCGAGAAATCAGGGTGCACCAGCAGCCACCAGCTACTGCCTGCGATGGACAGGGCAAGTATCAGCAGATAGGCGCGGCGGCTGGGCGCCAGGCCAAAGAATGTCTCCGTGCCCAGCATCGACAGGCCGATGCCGGCCACCAGCGCCGCGTTGGCCGCGATCATGGACAATGCCGGCGGCAGCACTTCGCGGGCGCCAAACAGCAGCGACGCGCACACGAGCAGCAGCAAGCCGGCCGCCCAATGCCCCAGGCCATGCACCTCGCGCCGGAAACTGCGATACACCGAGAACATGACGATGCTCATCGCCCCGCACATCAGGGTCGTCATCAGCATGATCGTTCGAGGATCGAGGGTTTGCACGTTGGGGGCGATCTAAAAGAGACAGTTCGGCAATTTTAGTTTAGTTAAAGAAAAATTAGTTCATTTGCAGTAAATATGATGGCACGCCACCATTTCGACGGATGAGTTGCATTTGATAAATTGCTGCTTGAAATGAAAAACCGGCCAGTCACGGCCGGTTTTCTGTCTTACTGCACGACAGACAGCATCATGCGGCGCTAGGACGCTTCGGCCCCGTGACCTTCTTTGGCGCCGGCAGCAGGGTCAAGCTGACACCGGGCACGCGGTCGCCCTGCAGCACGGCGGTGAATGTCATCAGTTCGTCGCGGCGGAAGGCGTGGATCGCCACCTTGGCGCCGACGGCGTAACGGCCCAGCAAGGTGTCGAGGTTGGTACCCGTCACGCGCAAGCCGTCGACTGCCACCAGCACGTCGCCCGCCGACAGGCCGGCCAGGTGGGCGGCGCCGCCCTGGTGCACCTGCGCCAGTTTGGCGTCATTGCCGTCGCGGCCCAGGTTGACGTCCAGGCTGGCTTTTTCCGCCTTGCGCGCATCGCTGTATTTCACGCCGAACGGCGCCAGCAGGCGCGCCAGTGGCACGTCGTCCGTGCCGCGGATGTAGCGTTCGAAGAACGGTTTCATGCGCGTGCCGGAGATCTCATCGAACAGGGCTTCGACTTCGGCCGGCGTCACGCCACGCGCTTTGCCCCTGTAGAAATCGCGGCCATAGCGCTGCCACAAGGCCTGCATCACGTCGTCCAGCGACTTTTCGCCATTCGTCTTGCTGCGGAGCGTCAGGTCGAAGGCCAGCGCGATCAGCGAACCCTTGGTGTAATAGCTGACGATGGCGTTCGGCGCGTTTTCATCCTGGCGGTAGTACTTGCCCCAGGCATCGAAGCTGGAATCGGCCACGCTTTGCTTGGTGCGGCCGCTGCCGCGCAAGACACTGTTGACGGTCTTGCCCAGCAACTTGAAATAGGCCGCCTCGTCGATCAGGCCCGCGCGCACCAGCATCAGGTCATCGTAATAGCTGGTGAAGCCTTCGAAGAGCCACAGCAGCGGCGAGTAGCTTTCCGCCTGCAGGTTGTACGGCGCAAAGGCGGCCGGCTTGATGCGCTTGACGTTCCAGGTGTGGAAGTACTCGTGGCTGCACAGGCCCAGGAATTTCAGGTAGCCGTCGCCGATCTCGGTGCTGCTCGACGCCGTCGTCGGCAAGTCGGCGCGCGCGCAGATCAGCGCCGTCGAGGCGCGGTGCTCCAGGCCGCCATAACCGTCGCCGACGGCCATGGTCATGAACACATAGCGGTCCATCGGCGCTTTCTTTGTCTTCGGCTCGAAGAAGGCGATCTGCGTTTCGCAGATGGCTTTCAGGTCGCGGCACAGACGGTCCAGGTCCAGGTTCGGCACCTTGCCGGTGACGACGATATCGTGCGGCACGCCGTAAGCAGTGAAGGTGGCCAGCGCGAAGTCGCCCATCTCCACCGGGTGGTCGATCAGCTCGTCGTAGTTGGCCGCCTGGTAGCTGCCGAAGCCATAGCGCCTGGCTTTGAGTTCCGGCAGGGTGGTGGCGACTCTCCATGTCTTGCAGGCCGCATCCTTCGGCTGCACGATGTGCACTTCATGGGCGTCGGACTCCTGGCCCAGCACGCGCAGGAACACGCTGGTGCCGTTGAAGAAGCCGTGGTTCTGGTCCAGGTGCGCGGCGCGCACGGACAAATCCCAGGCATACACGTCGTATTCGACCGTCAACGGCCCCTGGCACGGCGCGGCCTGCCACGAGTGCTTGTCCAGTTTGGCCAGCGCCACGGCCTTGCCCTCGGACTCTGCGCGGATGCTGACGATGTTGCGCGAAAATTCGCGGATCATGTAGCTGCCCGGAATCCAGGCCGGCAAGGACAATACCTGGCCGATGGCGGCCGGCGACTTGATGCTCAACGTCACTTTGAACATATGGCCAGCCAAATCGGCGGCGGCGATGCTGTAGAGGATGCCGGCGGCCGGCGTGGCTTTCACTGCGCTTTTCGCCGCGGCTTTGCTTGTGGCTTTGCCGCTTGCCTTGGCTCCCGCCTTGGCGGTGATTTTTTGAATCGGTGCTTTCTTCATGTTTTCCTCGTGTCTGGCATGGATGTTCTACAATCGCCCGGGCGCGCCAGGCACCGGCGACAAATCGTCAGGTGTATCAATATCGCGCAAGATGCCGCTGTCGTCCACTGTCACTTCGCATACGGCATGGCTGTTGACGATGCTGCGCGCTCCCTGGTCGCCATCGAGCGCCAGCAGCAGCGGCAAGTGGAAGGCACTGAACGCGACAGGGTTGCCGCGCCGCCCCTGGAACACGGGCACGGCGATGCGCGCGCCATCGCCGATGGCGCGCGACAAGGCGGCGATTGTAACTGCTTCCACCCAAGGCATGTCGCCCAGGGCGATCAGCCAGCCCGGCGCGCCGCGCACGCAATCGATGGCGCAGGTGAGCGAGGCGGCCATGCCCGTGTCGGCATCATGGCAGACGCGCACCTCGCAGCCCAGCGCGCCGAGCACGCGCGCCACCTGCGTATCGTCGGCACGCACCACGGCCAGCACGCGCGGCAAGGCCGCCAGCATGGCTTCTGCGGCCGCCACCACCACCGGCAAGCCCGCATGCGGGCCTTCCGTCAGAGGCTGCAATAATTTGTTCTGCACGCCGGAAGGATCGAACCTGCGTCCCCTTCCGGCTGCCAGCAAGATGCCGACCGTACTCAAAAAACGGCTGCCGTCATGCGGCCGCCAGGTCGAACGGCAGCTTGCGCAGGCGCTTGCCCGTCAGGGCGAACAGCGCGTTGGCAAACGCCGGCGCCAATGGCGGCACGCCCGGCTCGCCCATGCCCGTCGGCGCATCGCCCGACGGCACGAGGTGCACCTCGATCACCGGCATGTCGGGCATGCGCGGCACCGGGTAGTCGCCGAAGTTCTGCTGCTCCACCACGCCATCCTTGAGCGTGATGGCCGCGCCGGGAATGGTCATGCCCAGCGCCATCAGCGCGGCGCCCTGCACTTGCGCCTCGATCGTCAAGGGATTGACGGCCAGGTTGCAGTGCACGCCCGCCCACACCTGGTGCAGCCTGGGCGCGCCTTGGACCACCGATGCCGTCACCACGTAGGCGACGACGGAATTGAACGATTCATGCATGGCCACGCCCCAGGCTTGCCCCTTTGGCAGCTTCTTCCTGCCGTAGCCGGACCTGGCCACGGCCAGGTCCAGCGCGGCGATGTGGCGCGTGTGCTTGGCGTCGATCAGCTGCTTGCGGTAGGCGACCGGATCCATCTTCGCCACGTGCGCCGCCTCGTCGATCAGGGTTTCCATGACGAAGGCCGTATGCGTCGAACCGACGGAGCGCCACCACAGCACGGGCACGTTCGCCTTGGCCGTGTGCACGGACAGCTTCAGCGGCAGGGTGTACGGCTCGCCCATGCCTTCGACCATGGTGCCATCGACGCCATTTTTCACCATGAAGGCTTCGAACGGCGTGCCGGCCATGATGGACTGGCCCACGATGGTGTGGTCCCAGGCGAGAATTTTCCCTTTGGCGTCAAGGCCGATCTGCGCGCGGTGCACATGCGACGGCCGGTAGTAGCCGCCCTTGATGTCATCCTCGCGGCTCCACATCAGCTTCAATGGCCCGCTCTTGCCCGCCGCCCGGTACGCCTTGGCGACGTTGACGGCTTCGACCACGTAGTCGGACGAGGGCACGGCGCGCCGGCCGAAGCCGCCGCCGGCCATCATCGTATGCAGGGTCACCTGCTCGGGCTTCAGACCCGAGGTGGCGGCAATCGCCGCCTGGTCACCCGTCTGGAATTGCGAGCCCACCCACATCGTGCATTTGTCCGCTTGCAGGTCGACGACGCAGTTGAGCGGTTCCATCGGCGCGTGCGCCAGGTAGGGAAATTCGTAGACGGCTTCGATCTTTTTCGGCGCCTTGGACAATGCGGCGACATCGAATGCGCGCGCCACCGTACCCGGCGTTTTCGCCAGCGCCTTGAAGGCGGCCAGCTGCTTGTCGCTGCTGACCTTTTCCACGGCGCTGGCATCCCACTCGATCACCAGCGCATCGCGCCCCTGCTTCGCGGGCCAGTAGCCGTCGGCAATCACCGCCACGCCGCTCCCGCCTCGGTCGGTCTTCACCTCCAGCACCTCGAGCACGCCCTTGATGGCCTTGGCCTTGCTGGCGTCGAATTTCGCCACCCTGGCGCCAAACACGGGAGGGCGCGCCACCATCGCCACTTTCGCGCCGGGCGGCTTGAAGTCGATGCCGAACTGCTGTTTTCCCGTGGACTTGGCGGCCGCGTCGAGGCGTTTCACTGGCTTGCCGATGATGGAAAAATCGCGCGGGTCCTTCAGCTTGACGGTGGTGGGCACGCTCTGGCGCATGGCCGCATCGGCAAACTCGCCGTAGGTCGCCTTTTGCCCGCCGGGGCCATACAGCACGCCCTTGGCGGCGCGCACCTGGTCAGGGTTGACTTTCCATTGCGCGGCGGCGGCGCCGACCAGCATGGCGCGCGCCTTGGCGCCGATTTCGCGGTACTGGGTAAACGAATGGGCGATGCTGCCCGAGCCGCCCGTCATCTGCATGCCGTAGGCGGCATCCTTGTACTGCTCGCCGGCGGGCGCCAATGCGCCATGCACCAGGCTCCAGTCGGCGTCGAGTTCCTCGGCGATCAGCATGGGCAAGCTCGTTTGCACGCCCTGGCCGAATTCCAGCCGGTTCACCTGCACCGTCACCGTGTTATCGGGAGCGATGTGCAAGAAGGCGTTCGGCGCATACACGGGCTTGGCGGGAGCGGCATCGGCCGCCTGCGCCAGCTTGCCCGCGCCGGGCAGGAAAAAGCCCAGCATCAAGCCGCCGCCCGCCACCGCGCCGGCCTGCATGAAAGCGCGCCGCGACACGCCATCGGCCAACGCCACCGGCGCCGCTGCCAGCGCCGCGCCCAGGGTCACGCCGCCATGCTGCAATGCTTCCTGATTCAACCATTCGATACGCATGTCGCTCTCCTCAGGCCAGGGTCTTGGCCGCGTCCTTGATGGCTGCGCGGATCCGTTGATAGGTGCCGCAGCGGCAGATATTGCCGCTCATGGCGCCGTCGATGTCGGCGTCGCTGGGCGCCTTGTTGGTGCGCAGCAGGGCCGTGGCGCTCATAACCTGGCCGCTTTGACAGTAGCCGCATTGCGGCACGTCATGGCGTACCCAGGCCGCCTGCACGGCCTTGCCCACCTGGTCGTTTTCCATCGCTTCGATGGTGGTGATCTTTTGCGCGCCGACCGAGGAAATCGGCGTGATGCACGAGCGGATCGGCTGGCCGTCGAGGTGCACCGTGCAAGCGCCGCACAGGGCCGCGCCGCAACCGAACTTGGTGCCCGTCATGTTCAGGTTATCGCGCAGCGCCCACAGAATGGGCGTGGAAGGATCGGCGTCGACTTGCGTGTCGCGTCCGTTGATATTCAAGGTAATCATCTGCTGCTTCCCCTTTTTGGATTGTTATGGCGTCTACAAACAACACTTGATGATACGACAGCGGAAAAAAGTGCAAAAAAAAAGCGCGCCTTGCGAGGGCGCGCCGTCCAGCCTTCCTGGCGACAGCCCGGATTACTTAATGGTCGAGAATTTCTGTTCCAGCGTCTTCGCATCGACCGCGCCCGGAATGCGGCTGCCGTCGGCAAAGAAGATGGCAGGCGTGCCCGAGACGCGCAACTGCTGGCCCAGGGCCAGAATTTTTTCATGCGGGTTGGCGCAAGTGGCGGCCACCGTGGCTGGCGCCTTGCCGTTCAACATCCAGTCATCCCAGGCCTTGTTGCGGTCCGGCGCGCACCACACATTGCGCGACTTGGCGATGGAGTCCGGCGACAGGATGTTATACATGAAGGTGTAGACGGTGACGTTGTCGATTTCCTTCAGCGCGTTCTGGCGGAAGCGCTTGCAATAGCCGCAGTTCGGATCTTCGAACACGGCGATCACGCGCTTGCCATTGCCCTTGACGGTCTTCATGGCGGAATCGAGCGGCAGGTCGGAGAACTTGATGCGGTTGACTTCGTCCAGGCGTACCTTGGTCAGGTCTTGCGACGTCTTGGCGTCGAAGACGTGGCCGACGAAAAGGTATTGCGCGGCCTTGTCCGTGTACAGGATGTCGCCGCCCGTGCGCACTTCGTACAGACCACCGTATGGGGTTTCCTTGACCGAGTCGACCTTGGCGCCTTCGCCCAGGCGCGGTTCGATCAGCTTCTTGATGTTCGCTTCCGTCGGCGTTTCCGCGCCAGCGCACGACATCATCAGGCCAGAGGCCAGCACCAATGCGATTCTGCTCATTTTTATCACGATCACTTCTCCACTTGAAACGCCTGGCGGAACTGGCCCCTGGCCCGACGTCATTATCTCTTTGACAAAACGATCGCCGCAGACCAGCTGCGGCGACCTTGAATTTTCACACCTGCCATTATCCGGCGATATCTTAAGAATGACTGATATTTACGGATGTCCCAACGCGTGCGCAATCATTTTTCGCTTCAGGGCCGGCAATTTATCCAGCAAGTTTAATCCCAAATTGCGAACCACGCGCAACGGCTCCAGATCGGCGCCAAATAATCGCGCCAGGCCATCGGTGGCCAGCTGCATCAGCAGCACGTCTTCCTTGCGCGCGCGGGCATAGCGGGCCAGCACGCGTTCGTCGCCGATGCCGCGGTGCGCTTCGCGCTCGGCGATCGTCTTGACCAGCTGCGCCACGTCGGCAAAACCCAGGTTCATGCCGTGGCCCGCCATCGGATGCACCACGTGGGCGGCGTCGCCGACCAACGCCACGCGCGGCGCCACCATGGCGTGCGGGCGCATCAGGGTCAATGGGAAGGCGCGCACCAGCTCCGGCTGCAACGGCGTCAGCTTGCCCAGTTTGTCGTGGCAGTATGCGGCCAGACGCACGGCCAGGGCGTCGGCCGATTCGGCCATCAAGGTATCGGCCAGCGCATCGGGCGCCGACCAGACGAGAGAGACGCGGTCGCCCGGCAGCGGCAGCAGCGCGACGATGCCTTCGCTGCCCGTGAACCACTGGTGGGCCGCGCCATGGTGCGGCTTTTCGCAAGCGAAGTTGCTGACCACGCCGCGCTGGCCATACGCGCGGTAATCGAGGCCGATGTCGCACTGGCCGCGCACCCAGGACTGGGCGCCGTCCGCGCCCACCACCAGCGCGCAGGTGATGGTGTCGCCGCCATCGAGATGCACGATGGCCGAATCATTCGTCCATTCCAGGCGGCTGGCGCGGCCCTGCAGCACATTGACGTTCGGCGCGAATTTCAGGGCCGCATCCAATGCCTGGCCCAGGTTGCGGTCTTCGATGATCCACGCCAAGGTGCCCACACGGGCGCCGTAGGCGTCGAAACCGAGTCCGCCCGCCTGCGCGCCATCGCCGTTGACCAGCATGGCGTCAACGGGCGCCACCCTGTCGGCCTCCAGGGCGCCCCACACCTTCAGCGACGACAGCAGCTGGTGCGCCGTGTGATTGAGCGCATACACGCGCACGTCCCAGCTGGCTTCGACCGGCTTGGCGGTAGGTGCCGGAGGGCTGACCGGGGATAACAGGGTGACGCTTTGTCCTGCCTGGGCAAACGCCAGCGCCGTGGTTTTCGCGATGGCGCCATTGCCGACGATGCAAACGTCGCTGTGGCTATGCATGCAGCGCCGCATGGTGGGGGAAGAGGGACTGTTCATGCGGCCATTATAGCGTTTGCCGTCTCCGTTTCAGCATGCGCGTCCGCCTGCGAAAACGGGGGAAAGCCAAAGATTTGAAGTATTCTTGATCTTGGCGCAGAAATGCCCGCGCCGGGCGTGCCGATGAAGGTGACGGGCGTGGCCGCCTCGACCGCCAGTTGGCGTGTTTGGTCATCGACAAGATCTAGACCATGTCCTGCCAACGGCCACACCAGGCGCCCATCTCTTGTTGATAAAAATACTAGCTGCGACAATAAAAGGCAGGCATACCTCGTAAATCCAGGAAAAGTTACAGTCAGCTCTTGCATTCCCGTTTTGGTCTGCTATAATTCGCCACCTTGGCCTGGTAGCTCAGTCGGTAGAGCAGAGGATTGAAAATCCTTGTGTCGGT
>NZ_JCAQAV010000060.1:0-19653 GCF_059617925.1 Janthinobacterium sp. JF4
GGAACAGGGCCATGCTGCGACGAGGAATATGATCGCACGAAACTAAACAACTAGGCTCTCTTCCAACATCTTTCCACGCCCCCGGGCTACGCTTGCGAGTGTGTATATGGCACCGCAACTGCCAAGCAGTCCGATCACACCAGTAAGTATTGGATGCTTTGCGCCGTAGACGCACAGCAAGGGAACGAGCAGAGGTAAAGTCACAAGAAGCCCGGGAATCACTCGCGCCTTGCGCTCGTAGGGGTCTTTTACCAGTTCAAAAATCGTTGTCATGGATAGCTAGCTTTGAGCCGACAAAGCACCGATATAGGGTTGAATTTCATCTAGGCACTTCAAATGCTGGGTGAGAAGGTCAGATGCTTTTATTATATGCAAGCCAAGACGCCTTAGCGGGCACATTCAGCTCGGATAAGTGCATCATCGGCAATTTAGTTTACTCCACCTTCGGTCTTGGATTCAAAAATCAGCAGGTCAGCCTTGAGAAATAGGTAGTCTACGCCATTGCAGATAAAACTAGTAAACGGCAGAAAAAATTGCCGCCAATGCCAAGCATTACTCCAACTGTTACGTATACAATGATTTAACTAAAATTCCGGCAAGCGATAAAAGGCGACGCGATGCCTGCAACGCTGTAGATCAAAAATGAACTCAAACGTTGATTCTAATCGACTGAGCTACGCCTGAACGATATAGATACAACACAGAATACATACGCTCATCAGGCAGGCAACAATCAGAAATATCATAACTGCTACTCCCGACCTTGCACTTCGCCGACTACCCCCGCAATTCAGTATCGATCGAATAACCTCCAGCCTCGAACGTAATGGTAATGGTGCCATCTCGCCTTGTGGTAAGGACGTGACGGGTTTTTCCCGTTGTTCTCACATACTTACCTGGGTCTACCACTCTGCGATAGTCAGGTACCGTTTCTTGAGTAGTATGCATGATCGATTTATCTGAGATCACCACGCAATCTGGCCTGCAGAATTCGAATACTTCCTCGCAAAATCCACTAGCCCGTCCGTGGTGGGAGGCTACCAGAACGCTTGTTCTGAGGAGCTTCGCTCTAAAGTCCTCACGCCTGAGCAGAGCACGCCAGCCAGGGCCTTCCAGATCTCCGGGGAAGCAAATGACAAATCGTTCAAATTCCACAAATACAATCAAACTGAGATTATTTGTATCATCAAACTCATTGATCGAATTATAGAATTTTGAAATTACGATGCCTCCCATTTCCTCACTAAACTTAGTCGTTGTGGGACGGGTATATTTCTCAATCATGCTAGCATACCGCTCGGCATCAGTGGAGATAGAACCTGAGCGTCGCTTGATACTACGAAACTGATCAGCGGTGTAGCTTTTATTGCGATGTAAGGTGCCGACGGAAATTCCGGCATCGAACAGGGCGTCAAGACCACTCATGTGATCTTGATCGCCGTTTGTTATGAAGAGATGATCGATCCTATTACGTCGCAGTTCCTTCTGAACATAGTCGCTTGGCAACCAATCCTGCGTACAACCCGAATCGATCATGGCCAGCATCCCATCCTTGCCGTCGTAATGATGGGTTAGCATTGCGCATTGGCCATGTTCCACATCAAAAATTTTTACCACCATTGCACCTGGCATAAGAGCATCTCCGCATAAATAGTTGCAACAGATATTGTACAGATTAATATTTTATCAAGATAAATTTTCAATTAATTTTATCAATTGATTTTTATTTTCCAATAGAAAATTTCGCAAATAAGAAGCTGCTGACTGATAATAATGCGCCTGCTAATGAACCTGAACGTTGATCCGGTGGGCGCACTGAGCTTGGAGGGCGGAAAAGTAATGATACGGAGGTCATTCTCACCACTAATGCAGCGCACTGAATTGCAGCAGTACAGTGCGATAGGCGGCCAACCCCAGCCAGATTCGGGTGCGGTCGAACATCAACGGGGCGGCATCAATGCGCTAGGTCTAGCGAAGCTTGGTGCTGCCTACTTCGACGTCTCACCTGGTGGCAAGTATGGAAATCCAAGGTGTGTAAGCTTAGCCGTTTCGTATCCATGTCGTGCGATCAAGTCGAAACTCTCTTCGCTTAACATACTCAGAGAGGTACTAAAGCTCGCAACCTGATTAGCGGATTCGTCGGACAAAAAATTGGCCCGGTCCGCTTGTTTATCAATGACGTCGCGAATATTTTTGGTACGGACGATTCCCAAATACCCACCACGTTGACTTTTTATGACGTAACTGATGAAACTGCGCACCCTCAGTGCCCTATTTTGGTCCATCATTACATCCATAAGGCGCTTGATCCTCAATGGATTTAGCGAAGACATCCCAAAGCCTCGCCACAGAGGTGCGCCTGCGTCTACAACGACGACTCGATGCGCTTTATTAGGCTTGCCAGTGCTTGCACTAAACAGAGGCTCTAAACCTAGGTTGTCATAGACACCGCCATCGTATAGATGTAAAAACTTCGATGTGGGCTCAATTTTTTCTTCAGTGTATGAGCCCCATTTCGGCCTTTTCCACCAAGTTAGGTCCTTGGCGCAAAGCCTAAATGGCCCGACCCCCACCGGGAAAGCAGCCGACACCGCCATTGCAGAAGCCAAGGGAAACTCTCCGGCCTCGGCGTAACCCGACTCATAGTCACCAAGGCGCCCATTTTTGAAACGAAATCGGCGTCCATTCTCAGCAGTAGTGCAGTTAATCGACCACACCGGTGACTGAGGAAGGTCATTCAAAATTCCGCGTATCCGCCAATCCATGTGCATCGCCCGCGCGACCAGAGTGGGTAGCGAACCGAGGAATGGCCAATACCTCGGAGAAAAAATCCTCAGAATCGCACTCGCCTGGATACTCGTCGTGATCAGTGTCGTGCGCACTTTGGGAAATATGTCATTTAGGTACGCAGCGGAAGTTGGCCAGCGCATGTTTGATTTTGTAAAAATCAAACCAGTTAACAAGGTGCCCCCCGAAACAGACGATATCTCTTCCACGTTTTCAAGCATGTTCATTTCGGCGAAATAGCGCAGCACACCGGCATGAAATGCCATCGCTCGGTTCCCGCCTCCAGACAATGCCAAAGCGATTTTTTCGCTCATTACACTTGTACCATTTTTCTGCACCTTAGTTGCATAAAAGAATAAAGACCACTTTACCCAAATCAGAATAACGGATAGAGTAGTAGTAATGCAACTATAATTTCTGGCTAACAAAGGGCAGCAATGGCAACCAAACATATCGTGAAGTTTTACCCCGTTGGGCACGGTGATACCACTCAGATCATTTTGCACAATGGCCGGCGCATCCTTTTTGACTTCAACCATTCGTCGGCATCTGATGATTCCCAGCGTCCAGAAATTGACTTAAAGGGGGAATTGAAGGCTGAACTTACGGTTGCTGGCCGTGACTATTTCGATGTGGTGGCTTTTACTCATGCTGACCTGGATCACATCCAAGGCAGTACAAGCTTTTTCGAACTACAGCATGCAAAAAAATATCAAGGCGAGGGGCGGATAAAAGTCCAAGAACTTTGGCTGCCAGCAGCGATGCTTCTGGAAGGGGCAGATAATGACAGCCAAAGTGATGAGTTCGTCATCCTTCGCCAAGAAGGACGTCACCGACTCGTCGAAGGCAAAGGCATTCGGGTCTTCTCCCAGCCTGAGGAGTTGATGGATTGGCTGAAACCTAAGTTGAAGGAGCGAGGTGAAAGTGAAACCGCCCGTGACGACCTATTTGTGGATGCAGGTACCATCGTCGACGGTTTTTCACTTGCGGACGACAAGGTCGAGTTCTTCTGCCACTCCCCGTTCATTAAGCACTGTGAAGGTGGCGACATCATCCGCAATGTAGCGTCACTAGTTTTCAACGTGCGCTTTGATGCCGATGGCCAGATCTTCGACTACTTGGAAATTGGTGACGCCACTTGGGAGAGCCTAAGCGATATCGTTGACATCACTAAGTACCATGGCAATATGGATCGCCTAGCTTGGGACATCTATAACATTCCCCACCACTGCAGCTATCTTGCCCTTAGTGATGAAAAGGGTGACAAAAAGACAATACCCGATCCAAAAGTACAGGAGATTCTTGATGCAGGCCGTGTTGGCGCCTATATCGTTAGTTGCAGTGATCCCTGCCCTGATATCAAAGATTCGTATGTACAGAAACAGCCGCCACATATTCAGGCTCGAAAAACGTACGAAGCGAGTATAGCCGCAGTCAAAGGGCGTAGTTTTTTGATAACAATGGAGGAGCCAAATGGAAACAAGCCTGAACCGATTGTCTTTGAGCTAACGTCTAGCGGCAACGCTTGGATCAAGTCTAGTGCCGTTGGTGCCGTTGGTGCTGCAGTGTCCAGTCCTTCACGCGCAGGCGATCAATGACCATGTATTACGACCTTCCTGGAACCGAGTCAATCGAGCCACAGCACCTGCAACTAGAGCGCGCTGGCCAAGTCTTTCAGGCCGTAATACATGATAAGGACTGCAAGTTTATTGAGTGTCGACGTGCACAAGATGACGGCCGTGAAATTATCGTCATTGAGTTGCAGGCTCACGGTATCCCTACACGCGCTCATTTAGATATTCAGTTTTCAGAGCGCATCGCATTTGTAGTGCACAGAGATCCTCAACGTTTCGTGGCTGCATTAATGTTGCGAAAGAATTTTCCGACTTTACTGCATCAAAACCAAACTGGTCGAGATTCCCCACGTGACCTGTGCCTACATTACGAGCCTAGAGCGACCGTAATGCGTACTTGGACAGCACAACGGTTCATCCGCCGGGTTAAGTGGTGGCTCGTATCGAGCTCTACCGGAACTCTGCATGCCGCCGACCACCCCCCGGAAACGCTGTTCTTTAACTATGGCGACGAATTGGTGGTTCCTCGAAACTTTGATGAATTGGTTGAGGCCGGTCAGAAATTTTACATCGCCGTATCGGAAGATCACATTAGTGGCGGCCACACTTATGTGCTTTCAGCGGCCACAGAGCAATCAATAGGGTTACCAGAACCTATCCAGCTTATGCTGCCCCCAGTCGTACACAGCTCTATTGAGGATGCACCACAAACGATGGAGGTATTGGCCGAAATATATATGTCAAGAGGTGTTGACATATTAGCTCTAATTCGCGAACAGATATCGTCTCGACTGGTTGCCCAGTTAGTCGAACAGCCTTTTGGCGGGAAATACACCATCATCGTATTACACACGCCAATGCAGCGATCAGCCGATGAGACACCTTCTAGAGTTATCCATAGCGCATTCATAATCTTTGAGCCATTCCTTGAGGTCGGGCGAAAGATTGGGGCTCTTCTTCTGCATGAAGGCAAGTACTTCCGCGAGACTGTGCTATCTGGCCAGGTCCCAGAAGTGAAAAATCTTGATACTATGGAAATAATCCAATTTGCGTTGTTGCGCAAAAATGATGTGACGGATTTCTGTGAGCAATCTGGCTCAGATGACGCGGGAGTGAAGAGTGTGCTAATCGGTGCCGGTGCGCTTGGAAGCAGTTTACTGAATTTGTGGGCTCGTCAGGGTTGGGGAACATGGACTGTGATTGACAAAGACCATATCAAACCGCATAACCTTAGTCGCCATGTTGCCACTGATGCGCAGATCGGTCGTGAAAAGGCACCAGTTGTTGCAGAAGCGGCCGTAGCGGCAACGCAAGATCCTGGGCGGTTTGCTGCACTCCAAGCGGACGCCACATTGCTTACGGATGCCAGAGTGGCCGCCGCACTTGGTGCCGCATCATTGGTAATCGATGCCTCGACGACGCTAGAATATCCTCGCGTGGTGAGCGATGACATCAAATTGCCTCGACACATATCGGTATTTCTCACTCCGAGCGGCAAATCATCGGTTCTATTGGCTGAGAACGCAGACAGGTCAATTAACATGCGTGCAATTGAAGCCCAGTACTATCGCGCACTCATAAATGAGCCATGGGGAAAATCTCACTTGGTCGGCAACCTCGGCTCTTTCTGGAGTGGCGCCAGTTGCAGGGATATTTCGTTTCGGCTCCCTTTAGCTCAAGTGCAGGTGCACGCTGCCAATTTAGCGCAGATGGTTGTCCTGGCGGCAAAGAGCGATGCCGCAAAGATTGCGATATGGCACCGCGATATCGATACCGGTGCTGTATATCCCTACACCGCAACAGCATTCAAGGAAACCATTTATGAGCCTGGTGGCTTCACTATCTATCTCGATGAGGAACTTGAGCAAGAACTTCGGACAATGCGGGCCGAGAACCTACCAAATGAAACCGGTGGAATACTTCTTGGCTACCACGATCTTCCACTAAAGCGTATCGTCATTGTTAAGGCCTGCCCGGCTCCGCCCGATAGTGTCGGAACACCTGTTTCCTTCGTGCGAGGCATCCAAGGTGTTGCAGACGTCCTGGCAGAAGTTGGCTCTCGTACGGCTAACATCGTCGGATACGTTGGGGAATGGCATTCGCACCCGAAAGACCATTCCGCTGAGCCCAGTCGAGATGACGTTGTTCAACTCGTCGGACTTGCGTTGTCGATGATTGAAGATGGGCTACCGGCCCTACAACTAATCGTCGGCGAGACCAACATCAATGTCACTCTTGCAGAGTCACGGTAACCGCCGCATGAACGACAGCAGGTGCGCGAGCAACGATCACGACGATCGCTCGACGACTTCGGCAGCTGGCTACGCGCCACGCTTGAAAAGCTGTCGCGCAAGTCGGACACGGCGGCCGCGATCCAGTACGCGCTCAATCTGTGGCCGGCGTTGCTGCGCTACTGCGACAACGGCATCATCGAGATCGACAACTCGGCCGCTGAACGGGCGCTGCGAGGCGTTGCCGTTGGCCGGCGCAACTACCTGTTCGCTGGCGCCGACAGCGGTGGCGAGCGTGCCGCCGCCGTCTACTCACTGATCGGCACGGCGAAGTTCAACGGTGTTGACCCCGAGGCCTGGCTGCGCCATGTGCTGGCCCACATCGCCGATCATCCGGTCAACCAGGTCGACGACTTCTTGCCTTGGAACTGCGCCGCGCAGATTCCCTCGGGCTAAAAAACACACCGCTTCCCAGCGGTGTGATGCCATCATCTAGCAGTTCTGTGAGTTTTTAAAATAAGTGCGATATTTTCGCAATAAATGCGATAATAATTCCCCAAGACAACATTTTTACGTCACAAGGTTAGGTCGCCAATTGGCAGAGCGTACCAAGCGTCATTGCAAGCATGCCGATCGAGTTCACGCAAAATTTCAAGAAAATATGTACGGTCACCCGCGTCAAAGGGACTCTTAATTTTGGCGATGATCTAATGGTTGCATGTGATCTTGCCCCCGTATAACCAGACACAGCCAATCGTTTAGTTAGCGCCGCTTTCCTGAGCCCGGCGCGCCAGCTCCCTCCTGAACATGCGAGGCGATTTCCATTTCAGCGACGAATGCGGATGGACCTCGTTGAAGTGCATAAAGGCGTCTGGCAATTGAGCCAGAACGTTTTCTGCGCTGCTGCGGTCCATCAAGTTCACATAGTCTCGTTTAAATGTGTTCACGAAGCTTTCAGCAATGCCGTTCGACTGCGGGCTGCATACCGGCATGTGCACCGGTTCAATCCCAAGTGCGCGCACCAAGGCGTGCGTTTCATGGGCCCGGTAGGCGCCACCGTTGTCGCTCAAGAATTCCAGCCGGGTCGATCCGACGCTGGCCTGGCTGAATCTTGCCTCGACCGCTTCCACCAGCATGTCGCGCACGGGCTCGCCAGGCAGGCCACGTTCCGCTCAGGCGCGCCAGGCAATGATTTCGCGGTCGCAGCAATCTTTCATGAACACACCGGTCACCACTTCGCCGTTATCGCAGGCGATCTCGAAGCCGTCCGAGCACCACCGCTGATTGGGTTCGTCCACCGCCACCACACCATTGTGCACGCGGCTGCTTACTGGGCGTTTGGCGAAAAAGGTCTTGGGTTGTGCTGCCGAAGTCATGCAACGCACCGTCGTAGTCCAAGAATAGAATCATGCGCGCGGCTCAAGTCGGAGCAACTCAAATTTTAAGGCGATTTGCTGGCCCGACATCAAGATATTTTCTCCTTCGCGCCAATCGCCGCAAAACACATCGTCAGCAGTTACTCTTGGTTCGACGACGAAAGAAATAGAGGCAGAGGCGCCTCGTCAGCGAATAAATTCTTCTTCCATTTATCCCGCAACTTATCAAAGCGATTATGTATTTGCCTCATGGCCCCGGGCCAATAGAGCAGAAAAGAGGCTGTAGGTTCATCACTAGGTCGTGGTACTGCTTCAATACGGCCATCCGCCACCACGCGAAAGAGTACCGCCGCGCGCCAGAAATCCTCAGGAGAGCGCGCCGCGCACATTTGGGCGTACCAATGCATGGCCCAGACATGGCGCTGATAAAGTTCATTGGCAATATGCTGAGTGTCACCAAGCAGCCCAGGAACGCCAGCAAACCTATTGAGCACATCATTGCTATGTGAATTTTCCCCCATCAGGCCCGCCACCAAGATAGCACGTGCTTGCGCCGCTGGCCAAGATGAGTTCAAGCGCGCATCTATGTACTGCCTAAGAATACACGATTTACCCTGCCATAAGGCTGCCCATACTTCTTGTGCAAGTTCATCGTTATTGATGGCACAGTCGAGGCGGCGACTACGTAATGCATCGAGTTCAGGTTGCTTGGCCGCCGACCAGACTGCCATCGCTCCGAGCTCGATACCGGTACGACCAAAAACATTCCGTATTAGTGGCCGGATAGAGGCGAATTTCTCGAACAGTCGAACCGCTGTACTAGCATCCCGTATCGAAATCTCACGTGCTAGGAGTAACGCCATATTGCGAGCTGCTCCCAACTGCGCGCCGCTGGGCTGAGCGAGCAATAATGTGGTCCACTCTTCGGCACGAGCGGTATCGGTTGCCACCGTGCTTGCGAGATCTTCCAGAGAAAATTGATCCAACAACCTAAGGGCATCGTTGCTTACGAGCGACGCACGGAAGGCAAGAAAGGCAGTATGAAGGTTTCCCTGACGTTCGTTAAAGCTGCTTTCGTCTTCATTCGCACGACGCATGGCCTCATCAAAACTAGCCGGCGGCTTTTCTTGTTCGCGTAACCTAATATACTGTGGTTGAGCATTAATGCTGGGATACTGCCTCACCTCCATCTCAAGAATGCCCGACTCGACCTGCAGGCCCAGTGCCCGTTTAAAGAGTGCGTCAACGACATTAGCGAAATATTGCGTAACGTCTCCGCCGAGATGAGATGACAGGCAGGCAACATGCCTAAATTCCATATTCGCTACGACCGTCTCCCAGGGAACGATGCTTTTTACTGCCGCTTCAAGCAACACCGCTGAATAGTGCCAATGCTCCAATTCGTATTCCCTGCTTGTCTGATCGCTCCTCACTAACCGGCTCTTCAGCGCTAGATCAAGAGCCGCAGGGTCACCTGACCGGGCGACCATCCAAAGCGTATACGCGCGCACTAGTGTCAGCTCGCTATTTAATAAAGCTGGGAGAAACTCACGTGTTACATTTGGCAGCGGCTGTTTCACAAAGGGTGTAAACAGCAACACGGACAACTGAGCTTCGCTATCTAGCGCCTCGATTGCCTTAGCTAGCGCGGCCTCGAATGGTTCGATATCGAGAGGCTTGATCAATTCGATCAGGTTATTCGACAGAGCACCTCCAAGGCGCGCCTGCAAGAGTACATTGAGCTGCTCAGCAGCACTCAATACGGGAAAAGCAAGCTCCATTTGGAACAGCGTCCAAACGTGAGCTTCTTTGCCCAGCGAGTGGAGTGCTTCGATATCCGCTTCGCTGCCGCAAGTTCGTCGAACAAATCGATTGGCTTGCTCATGGGTGATTAAAGAGCCGTGTTCTAGCAGACTGACGACACCTTGGCGAAGAGACGTGCCGCTGCGATGCAACACGTCGTCAAACAGGGAGCGTTGCCGCTCAATGGCCGTATCCGTGAAGTAGCGAGCGACAGCTGGCCTAGCATCGTTGAAGAAACGGTCATGATCATTTTGCCCCATGTGCTGGGCAAGTTCCTTAACGTCAATCTCAGCGTACGCTGCGGCCGTTTGCGCCACATTATCGGGTTCCGCATTGTCGGGATTGCAGGGATCAGTACTACAGTATCGCTCATTCCAATGCCAGCTTCGGTATGCAGGCCGCCCTGTCTGCAAGAAATCAATAAGTTTTTTTGCGTCTCGAGCATCGTCGGGATTGCCTGTTGCACCCAGCAGCGTCACCAAGGCCCATTGACCAACATTCGAAGTCCTGTCCTCACGCAGACATTGGCTATAATGCAATAACCCGCTACGAGTGGCCGACCAGTCGTTGCCGTTAAAACGGACTAGATGGCGAAACTGCTTCATAGGCGATTGATGACTACTGTTCAAACTACTGATGAAACTCCAATGTACGAAGGACTGGGCGAACGGTGCCAGCGGCATGCCGGCCAACAGCGTGAGGGCGAGTCGTCCGAGTGCCGAAACATCTGGCGCCTCTGTTTGCACTAGCCCCCCAAGAATGTCGCGCTCCTCAATTGAAAGGCTGGACAATCTGGCATCAAGTTCCTCCCTTAATTCGAGACGTCGTACGGCGACCTCATCAGCGCTTCTTCCGGCCGAGAATACGCGCGATTCAGTATCAAGCGTGACATGTGCGAGCCAATCTTCGATCGCTGGTGCGAGCTCTTCCCAAGTAAGTGCGTCGGTTCTTGCTTTGTTTAATGCTAGTTCAATCCAGTCGAAATTAACCGCCGTACCGCCCTGTAATGCCAAAGTGTGCGCCGCGTCAATAAAGACTCTTGGTTTGACACGTACTAATGCAGCAAATGCGTCGAATGTGCATTCGTCGGGATTTTGTATGCTGGCAAAACCAATGAGTATTGCGGCACCGATCTCGAGCGAATGTTCATCGCTCACACAGGCCACTGTCAGTGCAGCGAGAATTGCCTCCGATGTTTGGTCAAGCGCAGCGATCGGCTCGGTTAAAAGCGCCAAGGCTTCATTGAGGTCGCGATGATTACGTGAAGCTGCGTGTAGTTCGTCGAGGATCGCCAATCCGAGTGCCAGACCGAGCCCATCGTTATGGATGGTGTAGCGCGTCAAGTCGTCCGTAAGCGGTACGAAGAAACGTCCTTCCACAACTGCCTCCAAGCCTCCATCAAACACGTTTAAGTCGTCTCGTTGCTGCGCATCTAGGCGCTGCAACACTTGCTTTGCGTGCCCTTGCAGCAGTCGCGCGAAGTATGCTACTGGTTGCCCGTATGATTCCTTATGGCTTGCACGCAAGTGCTCGAATAACAATAGGGATATGCTCAACTCCTCCATTGCCTGAAGCTGTGTATGATCAAGCAGCGTTAGCGCGACGCTGAGCAGGCGGGGGTTACATAAAGAGTCCGCGACCCTCTCATGCAGTTGACTAGGCAATATGTCACGGGCGGCCAGCAATTCATCCCGCTCGTGTGGTGTCCACTCAGGGACCGACAACTCACGACAAGGCGAGACCAAGGACGGTTTGACGATTCCGTCGAAATAGCGCTTACGTGAGGTGAGGATCAACTTTCCGTCGATGCGTTCTAATTCGTCAGTGAGTAAATCAATTGCTCGCGACCATTTCGTTTTAGGGCGTTGATTCAGGCCATCGAGCACGACCAGTAACCTTAGCGATTGACCCGAGCTCTGTTTGCGCCAAACACGTAGTTGGTTAAACCAGAATGCTTGATGACGTTCATCACCCTGCCGGTCGGTTTGCTCGCAAAGTTTCCGGGCGAGGAGCGTCAACGGGTCGACGATTTGATCGCCTACATCCTCTGCGGTGAGAAAGAGTGTTAGCGGCTTCACGGTCCAAGTAAGCCAAGCTTGCGCGACGAGCCAGGACTTGCCGTTACCTTCGTTACCGGTAATTGCGACGACGCCGCCAATTGGAGAATCGATCAGCATTCTGTCGAGGTTTTCCGTCAATGCGCTTCTCGATACTGATGTAAGGGACGTCGCGAGATCGGCTGGGCTGAGAGCCTGTCCGAGCCGTTTCTTCGCTTTGATGCTGCTAGAGAATACATTCTGCAGCCAATCCACATTTGCCTTGTATGCGATATCGAATGACCAATCTGGTTCTGGGATATCTTGATTGTTCATTCGTTGATCAAATGCATCGAACCTCCGATGCAAAGCGACAACACTAATTTGGAGCTGAGCGGAGAGCGCTTCATCTTTTACTCCCCCCCGTACGCCAGCCACCAGAACGCTATTGACGAGATCGACAAAGTCACTTGCTCGATGCTTATTGTCACCTGAGTCTCGCATGTAGCTGACTACTAAGGCAGCGTGGTCGTCAGAAGGCACGGGAGCGCCGGCAATTTGTGCATCCGCAAGTCGCTTCATGCGACTCTGCGTGTCCTGTAAGCTTAACCATTGCGATACATGAGCCTGAGCTAAAAGCGGAGATCGGATAATATGACCTACGACCACGTCATAGGTGGTGGCCCAGTCAGCCCAAAGGGAAGCATTGGCACCGAGGTGCACTAACGTCGATTTGTGTATTTTCTCGCCGGGCGATTGCATAACCGTATCGCCTTGCGCTGCCTTACGTTCACCTCCTATTTTCTTAAAAACGCTCCATAGTGGTGCGATACAAGATGTCGCAATGCGTGAAAGAAATGAAAAATCCAATTAGAACTCCAAAAGTAACTAACGACAACTAGCTCAATTCGACGAGATAGTAAAAATGATAATTTACCCCAATCATGGGACTAAAAAGCAAATTGTGACAGTCCGTGCCTACGTTCAGTGTACGCCGCTGTGGGTGTTTCTATTAAAAATGACCTCAGGCACCATGTCGGATGTTTTTAACAAGTTAGAACGATGTGAAAAATATATATTTACCCTTGACTAGGAGTACGCCAATAAACTGAATCTGGAAGTCTATGTGGATGAAAACTGCGTTGACATCCATTATTGATGAGTGCAAAATAGAAATTAGCACTCTCGGGAGTAGAGTGCTAACGGACTCCCAAAGGCATTCGTCATTGGGCGAAAAAATGACATGCAAACGTCATACTGCGATTGGGGAGTTGCAGTACGGTCGTTTTTTACTGTTACATCAATGCTGTTCGTTGGTACAGTGAATAGGGTAGGTCATCCGTGTTCCATGACATTGTTCTGAAAGACACGACATGAATCTTAACGAAATAAAAAACGCTGCCAAGGCGCTGCTCCCTACCCTCCAGACTGTGCCGACTCGTTTCCGCGCCTATCAATTGGGGAATGCCGGAGCATCTTTTTCCTACTGCGATGGTAAAACCTTTACCCTGATTGAAGCCCGAGTCACGGACATCAGCCGCCCTAACCTTGTAACAGAACTAAAGAAATGTGGAAAGTCGCGCATCGATACTCTGCATATCACCAGTTGGGACAAAGACCATTGCAACCATTCGGAACTTCTGGAAATTCTAAAAACGTGGTCGCCTACCCGAATCGAATATCCCGGCTATGATCCAAGCACCGAGTGCGGCAACGTATGTAAGACCACGATCGAGCAATACTGCAAAGATCTGCGCGACCGTAAAGGCATCGCCATGACACCCACGTACATCAAGTCGCTCAAATCGATTACCGGATATGGGTACCAAGACGTTGTTTACCATCCCAAGTCGCTAGTCAAGAAGCCGAACGACAACTCAACCGTAAAATTATTCAGGACCGGATGTTTCAACGTCCTGAGTCTAGGAGATGTTGAATCGACCGATATCGCGGCGCTATTAAAGGCTTGCAGCACCGCTCGCAAAGAGGTTGATGTTCTAATTTTACCGCACCATGGAGCGGACAATGGCTTCATGACTAGCGATCTACTGGACGAAATTAAGCCAAAATTGGCCGTCTGCGCGGCCAATAACAGCAACCAGTATAGCCACCCAGCGCCGACTATCCGCACGCTACTCACCAACAAAGGGATTCAGATCGCAACCACGGTGCGCGGCGATATCTTGGTCTGCTCGGACAATGGAACCTCGTCAGTCCAATGGTATGACACTATGGCTGGCACGACTGCACTTCACAAGCACGATGTGTTCGAACCAAAGAAGTTTCCCAGGCTGAGTCAACACTCTGACAACATCCGAGCTCGGGCCAATCCAGCTCCGTACCGAACTGGGTTACGTAAACGGTAAACGCGCTTTACAGATATAAGTAGACCGCCTGGTTCGCCTTCGCGGTCTCATATCCGTGGCTTTCGATAAGATCGAACATTACACTAGACATCCGTTTCAGATTGGTGGGGTAGGATCTCGCGGTCTCGGCAGCAGCGCCGTCAATTCGGTAACTCATATCGTTTGATATGGACTCGCTACTCTGAGTAATAAGTGATTGTCCAATTGTCCCGATTTGTAGATAAGCGCCTGCACCGCCATTAACTAAATATTGCGCAAATGTTCTAATGCGAAGCGATCGTGTTTGGTCGGCCACTATATCCATCAACCGCCCCAGTCGCCAGGGATTGAGGGCAGTAAAGTTAAATCTTCGTTCAAGTGGTTTCCCTGCGTCCGAAGCAATGATCCGAAAATTGCCCTTGCAGACCTGCTTCCCAGCGTCATAGAAGGATTCAAGTCCAAGATTGTCGTACACGCCGCCATCATATATGTGGATGCGTTTATACGGAAGCAGCACTGATGCAGCTTCAGCGTCTTTATCCCAAATCGGGCGCTTTAGCCACTTGTGTAATTTGGTGTTGATCGCTAACGGGCCGATCCCTATGGGGAATGCTGCGGAAACGGCCATCGCGGACGCAAGCGGGAAATTTAACGCACTAGCATAGCCAAGCTCATAATCTCCGAAGTCGGCACCTTTGAAGCGAAAACGTTTTCCGGTTTCGGCTGTTGTGCCGTTGATCGACCATACCGGATGCAAAGGCAAGTCGGCCAAGCGGTGTGGGATATTCCAACCTGACGAAATCGTTTGCGCGAAGACATTCGCGCGCGAAAAGATGAACCGCCAGTTCGATGGCCAGCAGAGCAATCTAACCGCCGCCCGTGTCTGTAAGTTGTATGTTGTCAGCGTCTGGCGCACTTGTGGCAATACTTTAGCTAGGTAATCCGCCGAACTCGGCCACACCATTCCCGAACGCGCGAAGACTAACCCCACCAGCAGACTACCGCCAGAAACAGTCGAAATGTCAGATACGGCCTCTAGCTTCCCGTGTTCGGCCAGATAACGCAGTACGCCGGAATGGAATGCCATTGCCCGTACCCCGCCACCCGATAGGGCAAGCGCGATCTTAGGTGGATGAGTAGCAACAGAAGAAGCAGTCTTTTTCATAGCGTCCATGTGTTTTTTAGCATCAATTCTTCTCGGACTCTCCATATTAGCGAAGGCTTCCTAAAGCGACTCTTTATCTAATCCTACATGCACTTGTGCCCTTAAGCGATCACGCCGCCGGGTAATCGCATCTGCTGCCTCTTTCATGAAGGTCCGACCGTAGCAGATTGACGGCAAGTAAGCGATCACACTGCGGTGTAAGCCCGTCGGCCGCCCAGGTCATGCAGGTCCGACCGTAGAAGATTGTTGGCTAACATCTCCTTCCATATCCGTGGCGTGAGCTGATGCACGAGGGACGCCGGATGTTGGCCGACACACAGCAGCACGTCGACGAAGTAGCTTCGCCGACGACGCGCTCGAATAACAGCTGCTGGACCGACGCAACTCACTGCAGTTACTGGACCTGATAGACAGCAGCAGCATTCCCGACGCCAAGACGATCTGACTGTTACGCGACCGTCTTGCGCAGGCGCCAGGTCTTCCAGTTTCAGTTCCAGCTGCTCGATCTGGCGGCCAAGTTTTTCGGACTTTCGGTCAGGCTGCATGCGCCACATCTTAGCGATCCACAGCTTGAGATGCTCGATCTCGGCGGCGCGCGTGTTCAACTGCGCTTCCAGTTTTGCGACCTTGTCGCCGCGTTCTTGCACGCGACGTTCGCTTGCCAATCGCAATGACTTCAGAGCGGCGATATCGTCAGAGAGGTCGGCGATGGTCAGCATGAGGCGAGTTTACACAAGGCCGACGTCGCCCGCCAGGTGCTCTCCAGGTCCTCTTAAGTGCCCACAGTAGTTCCCGCCAAAAAGTAGCGGGCACTACTGTGACAGACGCTACTCGCTACGACCAGACGGTGCAGGGCCGACGCTTACGGTGATCCAGCCTGTACCATCGACTTCAAAGTACCACCAGGACGTGCCCTATGCATCGTACCTGTCACCTCTAGTCTCGTCCCAGTGTCTTTTTACATACGCAAACTTGGGCGGCCGCTTCTGAGCGGGTACCGACCGATACCTAAAATCCTTCTGCAGCACTATCTCACGCGCAAGAAAATACGTAGCTACGTGACCGCTTCATAAAACCCGCGGCAAGAGGAGCGACACCATTCGGATTTGTAACAAACTCAAATTTTCCTGGACAGATTCGCGCAGCTTCGCGTTGCGCGTGAATGAATATGCGCTGCTCAATTGAACCCTCAGTTTCAGCTAGAGCCGGTGATGCTGTCACTACCAACATATGTTTGCCATTACCGAGAATTTCATGCTCTGCTGCTACACCACCGGTAATTCCAACTGACCTGCTATCTCCTGTAAGCGTGGAATGAGAACAGCCGCCAAATAAAGATATAAAAGCAAGCATGAGGAGCGAATTTTTCATCTTTTCTTATAAATGAACTAAGATTGGGTACTCAATCGTAGAGTGCGAGAGGCAGCTTCTGGCCGGTCTCGACCGTATATACAAGGATACCACTTTGCCAAAATGAAAAGTTCACAGATTTGCACACCACCATCTCTCTGTCATCTTGAAGACGGTGGCGCATAGTAGAGCTCCAACTAGGAGATCTATCATGAACATTCAATTGAGGGATACCACCCCGTATGTGCCATGGAACAAAGGAAAATTGATCGGTCAAAAAGCACCACTGCGAATTAGCGAGATATGGGCGATTCGCGTGCGTCTGGAAATCTATCGCCGCGTGCGCGACTTGGCGATTTTTAATTTGGCCATCGACAGCAAACTGCGTGGCTGTAACCTAGTCCCGCTGCGTGTCAACGACGTCTGCCATGGAGAGCATGTGGCTGCTCGAGCCAGCGTTATGCAGAAGAAACCAGAGAATGTCGATCAATGCAGTCAATCCGTATGAAAGCTTCGATTTCTTTAACACTTTGTCTCCCTGAAGATCAATGATCGCGGCAGCCTCATAGGCACGTCACTCAACTTTCTTCCGACTACGAACGATCTTGCCTTGAGGCCTGACCGTCTGCGTAATCGCAAGATTCACAGAAGTGCCCCTTTGCGAAGATCTGTCCGCATCCATCGCAACGCTTGAAATGCTCGTACCCACACGCGACGCAGTAGCCCCTGGAGGCGAGCACGAGGTCTGACATGCAGTTGTCGCAGTCGTCGCTCACGACCTCGCCGCCGTGCTTGATCGAACGGTAGTTCTCACCGGCCGCCCAGTCCAAGAATGCCGCCTCCATCGCGCTTGCGTACCCTTCAGTGGCTCCGCAAGCGGCGCAGGCGAATCTGATCTGCTTCAGCGGGGCTTTCGGGTCCGCCGGCGAAACCAAGTCGCCCTCACATGTTCCGCAGAGGCAGTGATCGACGGCAATGGTCAACAGTTCGGGGTAGGGCCAGTTCATCTGCCCCATGCGGTCGTTGCAGGCCTTCTTCTCAACATCGTGGATGGCCTTCTCTTGCAACACCATTTGCCAAATGTCGGGGTCAAAGAGCGAAGCTGCCTCAACATCCATCTGTTCTCGGCAGAACCGGTTGATCAGATTGACGGCGTTGGCGATGCTTTCTCGGATTGCCTCGACGGGCACGTCAGCCACGTAGTGCTCTATCCGATTGCGCTGTTTGATGATGCGGTCCATCTCCTTGAAGTCGAACCGGATACCGACCAGCGCAAAGCGCTCCTGAATACCTTGGTAGTCGATCGTCTTGTCGCCCTTGGCGATCCACGAAGATTGGCCATCTTGCCACGCCAGTTTGAAGTCCTTCTTGATCAGCGTCTCGTCTGGCGCCAGCTGAGCCAGCTTTGCCTTGAACAGCAGCAGGATGCCTGCACTGATGTTTCTCAGCGCGGACAACGGTCGATGCCTGCCTTTGCTCTTATAGTCCTCAATCCCCAGCGTGATTGATGCGATGGCGTTAGCGAGAATATTGTTCATCGCGGCCGCCTCATGCAGTGTAACTGGGAGCCACCAGCGACGCCTTGATAACGCAGCATGCGAAATTGACGTCTTCAAAGATCACTTGGAACCAGTAGGGCTGGTCCGGCGTCCCAACTACTTGCTCTTGATTATTTATTTCCATGTCTGCCATCCTTAACGTTTGCACCACGTCCGCTATTGGCCGGTTGCCGTCATTTGCATGTGCCACCCCTTAAGGGACCTTCAACATTTAACATAAGAGACTGCTTCAAAACGGCGAGGCCGAGTTGAGGACTTCCAATTGGTCGAAGGATTAAGTGTCGAGGCGCCAGAACGCAGACATCTTGTGTTTATCGAGTTGTGCTCGTGCATGGAACTCCCTCATGAAGGTTATTACAGTCGTGACGACCCAGCGCATGCAACTTGAGCTCATGCTCCGCATGGTCACGAAGTCGGCCCCGCTGTCTGGAAACGGACTCAGCTCATACTTTTTGCCCAGGATATCGACAAGCTCGACTTTGCGTTGGCGATCTGGGTCCCAGGTTGGCTTGTAATGGACCAAAGCGTTGCGGAGCTCGAAGAGTGCCCAAGCATCCCTGTAAGGGGATATTTGTTGATCAAACTTGAGCTCCCCCAGCATCTCGAGTGCGACCTGATACTTTTCGAGGGGTGGTTTCCGCTCAATTCCACCGCGCCCCCAGAACTCTGTTTCGAAGTCACTAAGTTGCTTCCGCAGTGGCCCTTCCGGCGTGATGAAGAGCTCGTTAATCAGCGCTTCCAGTGAAGCTCCTGCCGACATTATGCACGCGCTCCCGTAGGAGCGTACATCCTCAAAGAACGGGCCGAAAGGTTGACCGCAATTATGAGTCTCGAGGGCAACCACTTGATCGCGAAACGTTACGGCAGCTCTTAAGTGTTGCCAAGCGAAGTTCGCAATTACGCGCGCAGTTGCATCCATGCGAGCTGACAGATGCTCTTCGACTGAGGATTGTAGCGTGCTCATAGACCACCTCCACTTCTGACCCATAATTGTATTACACTCGAAACTGGTATATCACGCCTAACCCTTACCATGAGCTAGCTACATTCGATTGCTTCCAGCTCCGGCTGCTCAATGCTGCCGTAGCTCAATGTTTGGGTGGAGCGCAAATAGATTCGAAGTCGAAACCGATAAATGAAAGCAGCCCTGAGGACAAGCTTTACGGCGAGATCGGCAACTGAAGATGAAAGTGGACTGGCTTAAAAACTGGGACCGTGAGTCAGGAGGCGCGCTTGGGCTGGATCGACGCCGGGCACGAGAAGCTGCCGCTGACACAGCGGGCCTGCGCTCACAAACCGGATATGGCAAGCGCAAGTGGAAAGGCGGAGGCGCGCCATCGGCGGTGGCGCAGAATCATCTGCAACGGCAATTTTGTTTAGTTTCGTGCGATCATATTCCTCGTCGCAGCATGGCCCTGTTCCGGGCC